>NZ_LOAR01000006.1:0-363983 GCF_001620885.1 Klebsiella sp. D5A
TGTGAAGTGATTCACATCCGCCGTGTCGATGGAGGCGCATTATAGGGAGCTCTCCGGGAATGACAAGCGGAAAAATACAATTTTATTTCAACCGCTCATCTTTTAAACGCAACGCTTATTTTTGCTGCTTTTTAATCGCCGCAGGCAGCTCTGCCAGGCTATTTAGCACCCAGTCAGCCGCTTTTTCCGCTTCTTCAGTCAGGGGCTTACCGGTACGCACCAGCACTTTAGTACCGACATCTGCCGCCGCAGCAGCCTGCATATCTTCCAGTTTGTCCCCTACCATATAGGAAGAAGCCATATCGATATGCAGATAATCGCGGGCGGAGATCAGCATCCCCGGATGCGGTTTACGACAATCACAAGTCTGACGGTACTCCTCCACCGCACCCTGCGGGTGATGCGGGCAATAGTAGATACCGTCCAGGTCGACGCCACGATCGGCCAGAGACCAGTCCATCCATTCGGTCAGCGTTTCAAACTGGGCTTCGGTAAATTTACCGCGAGCAATACCGGACTGGTTAGTGACCAGCACCAGCGCATAGCCCATCTCTTTTAGTTCGCGCATCGCGTCAATGACGCCATCGATAAATTCAAAATTGTCGATTTCGTGGACGTAGCCATGATCGACATTAATAGTGCCGTCACGGTCGAGAAAAATTGCGGGTACTGACTTTGCCACCGGTTTGCTCCTGAAAAAGGCTAGTGCCGTTAGTATCGCATGTTTCAGCATGCAAGAAAGTGCTCATTATAAAGAGTCAGATTGATTTAGACGTCTGGATGCCTTAACATCCATTTCATTGACAGGCATCGCCTGGATACGGCAGAAGAAAATGCCACGGCAAACGGCTAAACGATAATAAATAACTGATGATTAAACTTTCCAATATCACCAAAGTGTTCCAGCAGGGGAATCGCAGCATTCAGGCGCTGAATAACGTCAGCCTGCATGTCCCTGCCGGACAAATTTATGGCGTCATCGGTGCCTCCGGCGCCGGTAAAAGTACGCTGATTCGCTGCGTCAACCTGCTGGAGCGCCCGACCGAGGGCAGCGTACAGGTTGACGGTCAGGAATTGACTGCACTGTCGGAAAAAGAGCTAACCCGTGCGCGCCGTCAGATTGGCATGATTTTCCAGCATTTTAACCTGCTGGCCTCCCGGACCGTTTTCGGCAACGTCGCGTTGCCCCTGGAACTGGATAACACCCCGCAGGCAGAAATCAAACGCCGTGTGACGGAGCTGCTGGATCTCGTCGGTCTGGGTGATAAGCACGACAGCTACCCGGCTAATCTCTCCGGTGGCCAGAAACAGCGCGTCGCTATTGCCCGCGCGCTGGCCAGCAACCCGAAGGTATTGCTGTGCGATGAAGCCACCAGCGCCCTCGACCCGGCCACCACCCGTTCCATTCTCGAACTGCTGAAAGACATTAACCGGCGTCTGGGACTGACCATTCTGCTGATCACCCACGAAATGGATGTGGTGAAACGCATCTGCGACTGCGTGGCGGTCATTAGCAACGGTCAACTGATCGAGCAGGATACGGTGAGCGAAGTCTTCTCCCATCCGAAGACGCCGCTGGCCCAGCAGTTTATTCAGTCCACGCTGCACCTCGATATTCCGGATGACTACCAGGCGCGCCTGAAATCTACCGCCGCAGCGGATAGCGTGCCGATGCTGCGTATGGAATTTACCGGCCACTCCGTCGATGCGCCGCTGCTCTCTGAAACCGCGCGTCGCTTCAATGTGAATAACAACATTATCAGCGCGCAGATGGATTATGCCGGCGGGGTGAAGTTCGGCATCATGCTCACCGAAATGCACGGTACACAGGAAGACACTCAGGCGGCCATCGCCTGGCTGCAGGAACATCATGTAAAAGTAGAGGTATTGGGTTATGTCTGAGGCAATGATGTGGCTGCTGTTGCGCGGCGTATGGGAAACGCTGGCAATGACCTTTGTCTCCGGCTTCTTCGGTTTTGTCCTTGGTCTGCCGGTGGGCGTGCTGCTGTATGTGACCCGGCCGGGGCAAATCGTCGCCAATGCCAAACTGTACCGTACTCTGTCGGCGCTGGTGAACATTTTCCGTTCCATTCCGTTCATTATCCTGCTGGTCTGGATGATCCCGTTTACCCGCGTAATCGTCGGCACCTCGATCGGCCTGCAGGCGGCAATCGTTCCGCTGACGGTGGGCGCCGCGCCGTTTATCGCCCGCATGGTGGAGAACGCCCTGCTGGAGATCCCGACCGGGCTCATCGAAGCTTCCCGCGCGATGGGCGCCACACCGCTGCAGATCGTCCGCAAGGTTCTGCTGCCTGAAGCGCTGCCGGGGCTGGTCAACGCCGCCACCATCACGCTTATTACCCTGGTAGGCTACTCCGCCATGGGCGGCGCGGTGGGCGCCGGTGGTCTGGGGCAGATTGGTTATCAGTACGGTTATATCGGCTACAACGCAACGGTGATGAATACCGTACTGGTGTTACTGGTTATTCTGGTTTATTTAATTCAATTCTCTGGCGATCGTATCGTCCGGGCTGTGACTCATAAATAACGTTATTGGCAGACAACACTCATTCTTACAGGAAGGAAATAACATGGCCTTTAATTTCAAAACCTTTGCGGCAGTTGGCGCGTTAATCGGTTCTCTGGCGCTGGTGGGTTGCGGTCAGGATGAAAAAGATCCGAATCATATTAAAGTCGGCGTTATCGTCGGGGCGGAACAGCAGGTCGCTGAAGTTGCGCAGAAAGTGGCAAAAGAGAAGTATGGTCTCGATGTTGAGCTGGTGACCTTCAACGATTACGTGCTGCCAAACGAAGCGCTAAGCAAAGGCGATATCGACGTGAACGCCTTCCAGCATAAACCGTATCTCGACCAGCAGATTAAAGACCGTGGCTATAAGCTGGTCTCCGTTGGCAACACCTTCGTCTATCCGATCGCGGGTTACTCGAAGAAAATCAAATCGCTGGACGAACTGCAGCCGGGCTCGCAGATCGCCGTCCCGAACGATCCGACTAACCTCGGCCGTTCCCTGCTGCTGCTGCAGCAGGTGGGTCTGATCAAACTGAAAGACGGCGTGGGCCTGCTGCCAACCTCTCTGGATATCGTCGAGAACCCGAAAAACCTGAAAATTGTTGAACTGGAAGCGCCACAGCTGCCGCGTTCGCTGGACGACGCACAGATTGCGCTGGCCGTCATCAACACCACTTACGCCAGCCAGATTGGCCTGACCCCGGCGAAAGACGGTATCTTTGTTGAAGGCAAAGAGTCTCCTTACGTGAACCTGATTGTGGCGCGTGAAGACAATAAAGATGCTGAGAATGTGAAGAAATTCGTTCAGGCTTACCAGAGCGATGAAGTTTACGAAGCGGCGAACAAGATCTTTAACGGCGGCGCAGTGAAAGGCTGGTAATCTTTTCTCACCGTAATATCATTCAGGACGGGCTTCACGCCCGTCTTGTCATTTATGCAAGCACCTGATTCAATAACGCCCTGTTTTTTATTCATTGAGGAAATACTATGCGTGCTTTACCGGTCTGTTTGTTAGCACTCATGTTAAGCGGTTGTTCCATGCTAAGCAGATCCCCCGTTGAACCTGTTCAAAGCACTGCAACCCCCCCGGTTAAATCTGAGCCGAGCAAACCACGCGCAACCCGTCCGGCGCCGGTACGTATTTATACCGATGCGTCAGAGCTGGTGGGAAAACCGTTCCGCGATCTGGGTGAAGTGACTGGTGAGTCATGCCAGGCCTCAAATCAGGATTCTCCGCCGAACATCCCAACCGCCCGCAAGCGTCTGCAGGTGAATGCGGCACGCATGAAAGCCAATGCCGTCCTGCTTCACCGCTGCGAAGTGACCAGCGGCACGCCAGGCTGCTACCGTCAGGCGGTTTGTCTGGGCTCGGCGCTTAACGTTTCGGCACAATGAGTGCATTCCAGTTCGCGCAGATAGGCGTTATCCGCTCGCCGTATAAAGAGAAATTTGCCGTTCCTCGCCAGCCTGGTCTGGTGAAACACGGCGGCGGAGAACTGCATCTGGTTGCGCCCTACAACCAGGCCGACGCCGTGCGAGGCCTGGAAAACTTCAGCCATCTGTGGATCCTGTTTGTGTTTCATCAGACCATGGAAGGCGGTTGGCGTCCGACGGTGCGCCCTCCCCGACTGGGAGGCAATGCGCGGATGGGCGTCTTCGCCACCCGTTCGACGTTTCGCCCCAACCCCATCGGCATGTCGCTGGTTGAGCTGAAAGGCATTCGCTGTCAGAAGGATCAGGTGATCCTGGAACTCGGTAGCCTCGATCTCGTCGACGGGACGCCGGTGGTTGATATCAAACCGTATCTTCCTTTCGCCGAAGCCCTGCCGGATGCCAGCGCCAGCTATGCGCAACAGGCGCCGCTGGCGGGTATGAACGTCAGTTTTACACCGGAAACAGAAGCACAGTTACTGACCCTGGAAAAACGCTACCCGCATATCAAAGCGTTTATCCGCGAAGTATTGGCGCAGGATCCGCGCCCGGCCTACCGTAAAGAGGAAGAAGCAGGAAAAAATTATGCCGTCTGGTTGCTGGATTTCAACGTCCGCTGGCGGGTGATTGCCTCTGGTTTTGAAGTCTTTGCCCTCGAAGCGCGCTAATTTTATTTTTCCTCTCTTTTGGCATCTTTGCCACACTGGTAAACTAAACCACTTTTTTTGTTTCAGGCTGGGCAACCAGCCTGTTCCGCTCGTTTAACTGGAACCGTTACAACATGCGTACTAGCCAATATCTGCTCTCCACTCTGAAGGAGACACCTGCCGACGCCGAGGTAATCAGCCACCAGCTGATGCTGCGCGCCGGGATGATCCGCAAGCTGGCCTCCGGGTTATACACCTGGCTGCCGACCGGCGTGCGCGTCCTGAAAAAAGTCGAAAACATCGTGCGTGAAGAAATGAATAATGCCGGTGCGATCGAGGTGTTAATGCCGGTCGTTCAGCCTTCTGAACTGTGGCAGGAGAGCGGTCGCTGGGAGCAATATGGCCCGGAACTGCTGCGCATTGCCGATCGCGGCGATCGCCCGTTCGTCCTCGGACCAACCCACGAAGAGGTCATTACCGATCTGATCCGCAACGAGCTGAACTCCTATAAGCAGCTGCCGCTGAACTTCTATCAGATCCAGACCAAATTCC
This sequence comes from Klebsiella sp. D5A, assembly GCF_001620885.1. Taxonomy (NCBI): domain Bacteria; kingdom Pseudomonadati; phylum Pseudomonadota; class Gammaproteobacteria; order Enterobacterales; family Enterobacteriaceae; genus Klebsiella; species Klebsiella sp. D5A. Next base: position 5,158 of record NZ_LOAR01000006.1, read on the forward strand.
GCGACGAAGTGCGCCCGCGTTTCGGCGTGATGCGCTCCCGTGAATTCCTGATGAAAGATGCTTACTCTTTCCATACCTCTCAGGAATCGCTGCAGGAAACCTACGACGCGATGTATACCGCTTACAGCAAAATCTTCAGTCGTATGGGGCTGGATTTCCGTGCGGTACAGGCTGACACCGGTTCTATCGGCGGCAGCGCCTCTCATGAATTCCAGGTGCTGGCGCAGAGCGGCGAAGACGATGTGATCTTCTCCGACAGCTCCGACTACGCGGCAAACATCGAGTTTGCGGAAGCCGTTGCGCCAAAAGAGCCGCGCGCAGCCGCCACCCAGGAGATGACCCTGGTTGATACGCCGAACGCCAAAACCATCGCCGAGCTGGTTGAGCAGTTCGACCTGCCGATCGAAAAAACCGTGAAGACCCTGCTGGTGAAAGCGGTTGAAGGTAGCGCCTCCCCGCTGGTTGCCCTGCTGGTGCGCGGCGATCACGAGCTGAACGAAGTGAAAGCGGAAAAACTGCCGCAGGTCGCCAGCCCGCTGACCTTCGCCACCGAAGAAGAGATCCGCGCTCTGGTGAAAGCGGGTCCGGGCTCCCTGGGTCCGGTGAACCTGCCGATCCCGGTGGTTATCGACCGTACCGTCGCGGTAATGAGCGATTTCGCCGCTGGCGCTAACATCGATGGCAAACACTACTTCGGCATCAACTGGGATCGCGACGTCGCGACTCCGGAAGTTGCTGATATTCGTAACGTCGTTGCCGGCGATCCGAGCCCGGACGGCAAGGGTACTCTGCTTATCAAGCGCGGTATCGAAGTGGGCCACATCTTCCAGCTGGGTACTAAGTACTCTCAGGCGATGAATGCCGCAGTTCAGGGCGAAGATGGCCGTAACCAGATCCTGACCATGGGTTGCTACGGTATTGGGGTGACCCGTGTGGTGGCCGCCGCTATCGAGCAGAACTTTGACGATCGCGGGATTATCTGGCCAGACGCCATCGCGCCGTTCCAGGTGGCAATTCTGCCGATGAATATGCACAAGTCCTATCGCGTGCAGGAGCTGGCCGAGAAGCTGTACGCCGAGCTGCGTGCGCACGGCATCGATGTGCTGATGGACGACCGTAAAGAGCGTCCGGGCGTGATGTTCGCCGATATGGAACTGATCGGTATTCCGCACACCATCGTGCTGGGCGATCGGAACCTCGATAACGATGATATCGAATACAAGTATCGTCGCAATGGTGAGAAGCAGCTGATTAAAACCGGTGATATCGTGGAATATCTGGTTAAAGCGATAAAAGGCTAAGCAACCACCTCAGGGCCCTGAACGGATGTCAGGGCCTTTTTTTTACAAGGAAAGTACCCATGACTGCACCTATCCTCAGCAGCGGATTGCTTACTTCCGCCCTGCTGCTGCTTACCGCCTGCACCATAGACGTCGGCCGCAGCGCCGCTTCCGCATCCGCTACCGAGGGCCGCTCCCCGCCATGGGCTGTCACTCTCCAGCGTCAAAGCTCGATTTCCGGCAGCGGGCTCCACGAAATTGACGAAAGCGATCTCAGTTCCGGCGACCTGCTCTTCTCGTCCAGCCTGGGTATCACTTCGCTTGGGATCCGCGCCTTCAGCGCCTCTTCCGTTAGCCACGTCGCACTGTATCTTGGCGAGGGTCAGATCGCGGAAGCCACCGGCGCTGGCGTACAGGTGATTTCTGTTCAGCAGGCGCTGGCGCATAGCGATAAACTCTTTGCCCTCAGGGTGCCCGACCTGACGCCGGACCAGGCAACGGCGATGAAAAATTTTGTCTGGCAGGTCAAAGACAGCGGGTATAACTATCGCGGCATTATTCAGTTTATCCCTTATATGGTCACCAAACCGCTCTGCTCGCTCAACCCTTTCTCGCGTAACTTTCGTCAGCAGTGCGTGAGCGGCCTGGCCAAAGCGCAACTGGGCGATGCGGCAAGCGCCGACAAGAAAGCGTGGTTTTGCTCGGAGTTTGTCAGCGAGGCCTTCGTCAGAGCCGGGCATCCGCTGACCCTGGCGCAGGCGGCGTGGATAAGTCCTTCCGATCTGCTGCACATGCGGGAAGGAGACGTCGCCACGTTTAAACCCGAAACGCAGCTACAGTATGTCGGGCATCTGAAACTGGGCGTTTATCTTCAGGCCGGCAAGCTGGTGGGGCTGAATAAACCGAAGGACGATGCGGAGTAAAGAAAAGATTTGCGCTTTTCCGCCAGCCAGACCCACGCTCACTCTGTATATGACAGGGCGAATAGCAGGAGCAAGTAGGGGGACTGTGTGGGATCATCCCCTGCCCGTTTCCCGGGCAGGGGCCTGACAATCAATGGCTACAGTCTTTACCGGGAATAAATTTGCCGGCCTGGTCCGTCATCAGCGTCTTCATCATTTCGCCGGTGTCCGGGTTCGCCTCGAGGGTAAAGTGCCCCTCCACCACCAGCAGCACCGGTCGTGAATCATTGCCGCGGGCAGCGGCATAATCCCGCTCAAGCTGGGCATTGTTCGCCACCGCGACGCGTTTACCGGTCGCGCAATCGGTAAAGGTTGCCGCATCGGCCATATAGAAATACATGCCGCGCATCGCCATCGGGGTGGTCGGCAGGCTGGCCTTCACCGGCTCCAGGGTATAATTGAGAGGAGACTGAACGGGGCTCCCGTTGCGGTCAAGCATCTCCAGCTTGTCGCCCTTCGCGCGAAAATATGATTTCTCGCCTTTGCTGTCGGTCAGCACCAGTTTATCCGCTGTGCGAGCCCAGGTGCCATAAGAGGCAAAAGATGACGGTTCACGACGAGCGCCCTGGTAGTGCTCGTTCATCACCCAGGTACCGTCTTTTTCCAGGAACAGCGAGGTGTCGATACCTTCACAATCCGCGCAAGGCAGCACCCCACGCCAGCTTTGCTGCATCGGTTTGAGCTCTTCCATCGCCGCTGGCTGTACGGTGTCAGTCTCGGCGCGATGGTTACAACCAAACAGCGCGAACAGCGAGCAGGCCGCTATCACGGAGAATACGATTTTCTTCACTTTGCTTTCCTTATCATCCATTTCACCCGTTCGCCGACGTCTTCACTGGCGAACTTTCCCACGCAGCGCCTTGACTGAGGACTTCTGTGCCTTGGAAGCAAGGCGTCGCTCTTTGGATGCCCGAGTCGGTCGCGTCTCCCGGCGACTTTTTTGCACTGCGGTTAATTCTTTTATGAGGGCCACCAGCCGGGCAATCGCCGCTTCGCGGTTCATCTCCTGGCTGCGGTATTCCTGAGCCTTAATGATAACCACACCGTCAGCAGAAATTAAGTGGTGCCTGGCGGCGAGCAGGCGCTCTTTGTAAAACTCCGGCAGGCTTGAAGCTTTAATATCAAAGCGCAGATGGATTGCCGTCGACGCTTTGTTCACATGCTGGCCCCCGGCCCCCTGGGCACGAATACCTTCCAGCGTGACCTCGTTATCGGCAAGGGTCACGCTGCGGCTAATGGTAATCATGCCGGTGCTTGCCAGGACGTCAAATGAATTTCCAGATTATTCCGAGCATCGGATAACCAGATACTACCGTCCTGCAGAGTGGCCTGCAGTGTCATGGTACGGTCGGCAAAGGCGCTAAGCTGCGCCAGTTGCGCGTCATCAAGATACCAGATGGTTAACTTCGGGTACGCCGCAAGCTTGTTCTGATTCTGCTGCCACCAGATTTCAGCGGCCCGGCTATTATAGGCAAACAGCGCCACCGCCTGCGCCCGTGAGCAGGCTTTCTTAATCCGCCGCTCATCCGGCAGACCCAGTTCGATCCACAGATCGACCCCGAGATGATCGTTAAGCAGCCACAGCTCCGGCTCGTCGTCCGACGACAGGCCGCGGGTAAACTGCAGCCGTTCATCGGCATATTTGATCCACGCCAGCAGGCGCAGCATCATGCGCTCCTGGGTTTCCGAGGGGTGCTGCGCCAGCGTCAGGTTAGCATCCAGAAACTGGTTGCGATCCAGATCGGCTACATTTACCGCAGCTTTATATATTGTCGCTTTCAGCGCCATGAATAAACTCCTGAAAAGAATGGCGGACATTGTAGCGAAACTGGCGGCAAAAGGCTGTCGTCAATCGCAGCAACCTGTTTCATCCTGCTGAAATTGCTTAAATGACTATGATATAGTTCCCTTGCTAAACAGAGTTTATCTTCGTAGGCTTAAACTTGCATCCCACGGTTGAGTCAGAACGCTGACAGGAGGGCATGTGGACCACTATTGTGAGTTAATACGCAAGCGGTATGCGGAAATAGCCAGCGGAGACTTAGGGTATATCCCGGATGCGCTGGGTTGCGTGTTGAAAGTATTGAATGAGATTGCGGCGGATGAGGCCCTTTCGGAGTCAGTCAGGGAAAAGGCCGCTTATGCGGCAGCAAACTTACTGGTGAGCGATTATGTCAATGAATGATACTTATCAACCCATTAACTGCGATGATTACGACAACCTGGAACTGGCTTGCCAGCATCACCTGGTGCTGACGCTGGCGCTGAAGGATGGCGAACAGCTGCAGGCAAAGGCCAGCGATCTAATCTCGCGTAAAAATATCGAGTATCTGGTGGTCGAACTCGCCGGCAACGTCCGCGAGCTGCGCCTGGATAAAATCGCCAGCTTCAGTCACCCGGAAATCGGCACCGTGGTGGTGAGCGAATCCTGAATCAAAACGGGCTTAACCGCCCGTTTTCCTCCATGACAGCCTGACCCCTTCCCCGTCCTTCACTTCACCTTCGGTGGTCACAAACAGATCGTCCGCTGCAGCGATCGGCGTTTCGCCGTAAAACAGCAGCGGCGTAGTGTCTCGTCGCCAGGGAGGAACGCCCAGCTCCTGCCAGATCTTCTTCAGCTTACGTCCGCCGTGGCGTCCGACGATATGCAGATGGCCGCTGGCGCGAAAGCGGACAGTGACCGGCTCATCCGCAGACGGCGGGCGCAGCCTGCCGCCGGGCTGCAGCATCAGCTCGCCGAGACCGTCTGCCAGCCGCAGCGGCTGGCGCCAGTCGGGCCAGTGCTGGACACTTTCCGTCTGGCCGGGAAGATACTTCACCCAGTACAAACGCTGTTGAAAACGGCGGACGGTAAAATCCCCGAGCCGCAGACAAGGGCTGGCATCTTCCCGCGCCAGCGCCACCTCATGCCAGAGGCGCTCTGGCACCTCCCGGGCTGGCATCGGCGCCTGCTGCCCGGCGAGCCAGCGACGCAGCAGCGCCGCGCGACGGGGTGGGCTCATCGACGTCAGAGGCGTGATAGCCAGCGAGCCATCTTCGGCCACCAGCGACGCCAGCTCCGCCGCCAGCATTTCGTCCAGCAGTTGTTCCTGCTCGGCGCACAGGCTGGCGCTGCGGGCAACGGCCTCGCTAAAGTGCGGCCAGCGCTCGCGCAGGACCGGGATCACCCGCAGGCGCAGAAAGTTGCGGTCATAGGTATCGTCCTGATTACTCTCATCTTCAATCCACGACAGCTGATGGGCGAGCGCCCACTGGCGTAGCGATTCGCGGGTTTCATTGAGGAGAGGACGCAGTAGTCGACTGTCGGCAAAGGCAGAGGATGGCGCCATCGCCGACAGACCAGTAGGACCGCTGCCGCGTTTTAACGCCAGCAGCAGCGTTTCGCACTGGTCATCCTGGTGCTGAGCGGTCACTAACACCTCGCCGGCATTGAGCGTATCCTGAAAGGCCTGATAGCGCGCCGCACGGGCATGGGCCTCCACGCCGAGACCGCCCCTGGCTAACGTCACATGATGCACCACCAGCGGCACCTGCCACTGCAGGCAAATCTGCCGACAATGCGCCACCCAGTCGTCTGCATGGGCGCTCAGGCCGTGGTGAACATGCACCGCCCGCAGCGTCAGCGAGGGATCCTGTTCCCGCAGCAGCACCAGCTGGTGCAGGAGAACCGTCGAATCCAGACCGCCGCTGAAGGCCACCAGCAGCTGGCGATGGGGATGAAGCGTATGCGCAATATCAGCCGTCATATCCACGAACATACCGAGAAGTGATGGCCCGGCACGTTACCGGGCCAGGGTCGCGCTGGCAAGGTTTACTGCTGATATATTTCCAGCGGCAGGTCGTCCGGATCGCTAAAGAAGGTAAAGCGTTTGCCGGTAAAGGGATCGACGCGAATCGCTTCGCACTCGACGCCATGCGCCGTCAGATGCGCTACCGCGGCGTCGATATCATCCACGCTAAAGGCCAGATGACGCAGCCCGCAGGCTTCGGGGCGACTGGGGCGGGCCGGGGGAAACGGGAACGAGAACAGCTCAATCACGTACTCGCCATTGAGCGCCAGATCGCCCTTCCAGGAGTCGCGCTCGGCGCGATAGAACTCACTTTGCAGCGTAAACCCCAGAATATCGCAATAGAACGCTTTACTGCGGGCGTAGTCAGTCGCAATGATGGCAATATGGTGAACCCGTTTCAAACCCAGCATGGTCAAACTCCTTCTGTTAAGCCAGCCACGTTACTCGTGCGCGCCGTTAACGCGCAAGCCTTTCGTCATTTTTTAAGACTCGTACCCGATACACGCCGTCCTCATCGCGCTTCGCCCCGTGAATATCGGTCTCAAACCCCGGATAATGACGGCCGATGGAGCAGAGCATCAGCAGGAAATCGAGCACTGCCCGGCTCTCCTCCGTGATCATCTCTCCCGGCATCAGCAGCGGTACGCCCGGTGGATAAGGGAGGATCATGTTGGCCGAAATCCGGCCGACCAGGTTCTCCAGTTCAATGGTTTCCACCTCACCCTTAATCTGGCGCTGCCAGGCGTGATGCGGCGTCATTTTCATTTCCGGCAGGACGTCAAAGGCGCTGAGCATCAGCTGCGGCAGCTGGTGCTGACGGATCAAGCGGTGGATCCCCTGTGCCAGATCCTGGATCCGCATGTTGCGGTAGAAGTCGGGATCTTCCGCGTACAGATCCGGCAACATATTTTTCACCCGCAGATTAAGATCGTAGGCGCGTTTGAACTCGGTCAGACCGCGCAGCAGCCCCATCGCCCGGGTTTTATCAATACCGATGCTGAACAGGAACAGCAGGTTGTAGGGGCCCGTTTTTTCCACCACCACGCCCCGCTCGTCGAGGAACTTCGCCACCAGCGCCGCCGGGATCCCCTCTTCATCCATATTCCCCTGCTCGTCCATGCCCGGCGTCAGAATGGTGACCTTCACCGGATCGAGATACATATGATCCGCATCGGCATCTTTGAAACCGTGCCAGTCTTCGCCAGGCGCCACCGGCCAGCACTCGGCTTTATCCACCGCTTCCGGCTGCCAGATATCAAAGAACCAGCCGTCCGACTCCTCGCGCAGTCGCTGCACCTCTTTGCGGAAGTCCAGCGCCCGCTCAATGGAGCGCTGGATCAGGCGCTTACCGGAGTTACCGCGCAACATCGCCGCCGCGGTCTCAATTGACGCGACGATGGGATAGCTCGGCGACGTCGAGGTATGCATCATAAAGGCTTCATTAAAGGTCTCTTCATCATAGTTGCCCTTAATGTGGATCAGCGAGGCCTGCGACAGCGCGGCCAGCATCTTATGCGTGGACTGCGTCTCGAAGATGACTTTTCCGGGGATCCGCTCACCGCTCATGCCGCTTTTCCCCTGATATATCGGATGGAAATGGGTATAGGGCACCCAGGCGGAATCGAAATGGATCGACGGGACGTCGAGCGTCTCCTTAAGCCAGGTGGTGTTATAGAGCAGACCATCGTAGGTGGAGTTGGTGATCACCGCATGCACGGGCCACTGCGCCCCGCCCGTGTCGCGCACTTTCTGCTGAATGCTGTCGCGGGTAAATTCGCGCCGGGGGATACCGCCGAGGATCCCCAACGCGTTGCGGGTCGGCTTCAGCCACAAGGGAACCACATCGCTCATCATCAGCAGGTGGGCCAGTGATTTGTGACAGTTACGGTCAATCAGCAGCGTGCTGCCGGCGGGCGCCGAGTACATACCGACAATTTTGTTGGACGTCGAGGTGCCATTGGTCACCATGTAGCTCTGTTCAGCGCCAAAGGCGCGGGCAATATACTCCTCCGCCTCCAGATGCGGGCCGGTATGATCCAGCAGGGAGCCCAGCTCGGTGACCGAAATCGAGACATCCGCCTTCAGCGTATTTCCGCCAAAGAAATCATAGAACAGGCAGCCCACCGGGCTTTTCTGATAGGCGCTACCGCCCATATGGCCCGGTGTACAAAAGGTATACTTCCCCTCCTGTACATAGTTAAACAGCGCGCGGGTAAACGGCGGGGTGATATTGTCCAGGTACTCGCGGGTATACTGCCCAATGCGGGTGGCGATCTCTTCGGAGAGTCCCAGCGCATATTCGAAGAACCACAGCGTCATGCGTAGATCTTGACTGCTGACGTCCATCGTGGAGTGGGCATTAATAAAGGCGTACAGGGGCAGATATTCATTGAGCTGATTGATATCGCTGCACAGATCGACGCTGTATTCATCCCAGTCGAAGATCACCCCGCAGATGCGCGGGTTGTGCTCAATAAACTGCAGCAGGTCGGCGCTGTTTTGCGGCCAGATGGTCTGGAAGCCCTGGCGCTGCAGCGCCGCTTCCAGTTCTTTGATCGGCTCGTCTTTATGGTAGACGCCGTGAGGCCCCATGATGGCGATGATATTCACGCTTTCCTCCTGGTATTCACCTAAGTCAAGCATCATAGCAATCCCCTGGGCGCATCGCACACAAAAAAAGGGCCGGAAAATCCGGCCCTTAGTGTTTTTCGCTAGCGGAAAACTTAGGCGTAACCGTAGCTCATCAGACGCTGATAGCGGCGGTTCAGCAGCTCTTCTTCGCTGAGCAGATCGAGATCGGCCAGGTCTGCCAGCAGCTGCGCTTTCAGGCTCGCTGCCATTGCTTCCGGGTTGCGGTGCGCGCCGCCCAACGGTTCCTGAACGATAGAATCAATCAGCTTCAGCTCTTTCAGACGCGGTGCGACGATACCCATCGCTTCCGCGGCCAGCGGTGCTTTATCCGCGCTTTTCCACAGAATGGACGCGCAGCCTTCCGGCGAAATCACCGAATAGGTGCTGTACTGCAGCATATTGACCTTGTCGCCCACGCCAATCGCCAGCGCGCCGCCGGAGCCGCCTTCGCCGATCACGGTGCAGATAACCGGCACGCTCAGACGCGACATCTCACGCAGGTTGCGGGCAATCGCTTCCGACTGGCCGCGCTCTTCCGCGCCGACGCCCGGGTAGGCGCCAGGGGTGTCGATGAAGGTGATGATCGGCATTTTAAACCGCTCGGCCATTTCCATCAGGCGCAGCGCTTTGCGGTAGCCTTCCGGGGCCGGCATACCAAAGTTGCGACGGATCTTCTCTTTGGTTTCGCGACCTTTCTGGTGGCCGATGATCATCACCGGACGACCATCAAGACGCGCGATACCGCCGACAATCGCTTTATCGTCAGCGTAGGCGCGGTCACCGGCCAGTTCGTCAAATTCGTCGAACGCCAGGCGGACATAATCCAGGGTATAAGGACGGCGCGGGTGGCGCGCCAGTTGCGCAACCTGCCATGCACCGAGATCGGCGAAGATTTTGCGCGTCAGCTCTACGCTTTTCTCGCGCAGACGATGCACTTCTTCGTCGATGTTAATATCCAGTTTCTCATCCTGACGGCTTACCGCAGTCAGGGAATCGATTTTCGCTTCCAGCTCTGCAATCGGCTGTTCAAAATCTAGGAAATTCAGACTCATAGTATTCCTGTATTAGTCAAACTCCAGTTCCACCTGCTCCGAGCCGATAAGGCCACGCAGATCGTTAAGTAAACGATCGCTCGGAGAGACGCGCCATGTTGCGCCGAAACGCAACCGCGCGCGTGCATCCGCCCTCTGATAGTAGAGGTGCACTGGAATGGTTCCCGAACGGTGGGGTTCCAGAGACTGACGGAGTCGGTTTAAAAGCTGGTCATCAATTTGCCTGTCCGTCAGCGAGATAGCAAGCCCGCGAGCATATTTTTCCCGGGCTTCGTCAATGTCCATGACTTCGCGGGCGGTCATTTTAAGCCCCCCGCTAAAGTCATCAAAGCTGACCTGTCCGCTGACGATAAGTATGCGGTCTTTTTCCAGCAACTGCTGATATTTATCCAGCGCGTCGGTGAACAACATCACCTCCAGACGCCCGGAACGGTCATCCAGGGTACAGATGCCGATACGATTGCCGCGCTTGGTGACCATTACCCGCGCCGCAATCACCAGCCCCGCCGCCGTGGTCACTTTACCACGATCGGTCGGATGCATGTCTTTGAGCCGCACGCCGCCGACGTAGCGCTCAATCTCTTTCAGGTACTGGTTAATCGGGTGCCCGGTCAGGTATAGCCCCAGGGTTTCCCTTTCACCATCCAGCACCACCTGCTCAGGCCATGGCTGGCAGCTGGCGTAGGACTGTTCTATTTGTTCAGGCTCTTCCGCCAGTACGCCGAACATATCGGCCTGGCCAATAGCCTCCGCTTTCGCGTGCTGGTCGGCGGCTTTCAACGCATCGCCCAGCGAGTTCATCAGCGCCGCGCGATGCGGACCGAGACGATCGAACGCCCCGGACATAATCAGTTTTTCCAGCACCCGGCGGTTGAGCTTTTTAATATCGGTCCGCGCGCAGAGGTCGAACAGCTCGCGGAAATAACCGCCATTGTTGCGCGCCTCAATGATCGCTTCGATCGGCCCTTCGCCAACGCCTTTGATGGCGCCGATGCCGTAGACAATCTCGCCGTCGTCGTTAACGTGGAAATGGTACAGGCCGGAGTTAATATCCGGGGGCAAAATTTTCAGCCCCATGCGCCAGCACTCGTCCACCAGGCCAACGACCTTCTCGGTGTTGTCCATATCGGCGGTCATTACCGCCGCCATAAACTCAGCCGGATAGTGCGCCTTAAGCCACAGCGTCTGGTAGGAGACCAGCGCGTAGGCGGCGGAGTGCGACTTGTTAAATCCGTAACCGGCGAATTTCTCCACCAGGTCGAAGATTTTCATCGCCAGTTCGCCGTCAACGCCGTTTTTCTTCGCCCCATCTTCAAAGATAGAACGCTGCTTGGCCATCTCCTCCGGTTTTTTCTTACCCATCGCACGGCGCAGCATATCCGCGCCGCCGAGGGTATAACCGGAGAGCACCTGGGCAATCTGCATGACCTGTTCCTGATACAGGATAATGCCGTAGGTCGGCTCCAGCACCGGTTTCAGGCTCTCATGCTGCCACTGCACGTCCGGGTAGGAAATCTCTTCGCGGCCGTGCTTACGGTCGATAAAGTTATCTACCATCCCCGACTGCAGCGGACCCGGGCGGAACAGGGCCACCAGCGCGATCATATCTTCGAAGCAGTCAGGCTGCAGACGCTTAATCAGATCTTTCATGCCGCGCGATTCAAGCTGGAAGACCGCGGTGGTTTCCGAGCGCTGCAGCATGTCGAAGCTTTTCTTGTCATCCAACGGGATAGCGGCGATATCCAACGGCCCTTCGCCGTTTTTCGCCCGCCGCTTGTTGATCATCTCCAGCGCCCAGTTAATGATAGTGAGCGTACGCAGACCGAGGAAGTCGAATTTTACCAGCCCGGCGTATTCCACGTCGTTTTTGTCAAACTGGGTAACCGGATGCAGCCCCTGCTCATCGCAATACAGCGGCGCAAAGTCGGTAATTTTAGTGGGAGCGATAACCACCCCACCGGCGTGTTTACCGGCGTTTCGCGTCACCCCTTCCAGCTTACGCGCCATGTCGATCAGCGCTTTAACTTCTTCGTCCGCCTCATAGATTTCCGGCAGCTGCGGTTCGGCTTCAAACGCTTTCGCCAGCGTCATACCCGGATCGGGCGGCACCAGCTTGGAGATACGGTCGACAAAGCCGTACGGGTGACCCAGCACGCGGCCCACATCGCGGATGACCGCTTTCGCCGCCATGGTACCGAAGGTGATGATCTGCGATACCGCATCGCGGCCATACATGTCCGCCACGTGCTCAATAACCTGGTCGCGTTTCTCCATGCAGAAATCGACGTCGAAGTCGGGCATCGAGACACGTTCCGGGTTAAGGAAACGTTCGAACAGCAGGTCGAATTCCAGCGGATCAAGATCGGTGATCTTCAGCGCGTAGGCCACCAACGAGCCGGCGCCGGAACCGCGGCCCGGGCCAACCGGCACGCCGTTATCCTTCGACCACTGGATAAACTCCATGACGATCAGGAAGTAGCCCGGGAACCCCATCTGGTTGATCACCTGCAGTTCAATATCCAGACGCTGGTCATACTCCGGGCGCTTTTCAGCACGGACGGCAGGATCCGGGAAGAGGAATTCCAGCCGCTCTTCCAGACCCTCTTTCGATTTCATGACCAGGAAATCTTCCGTGGTCATATCGCCGGTCGGGAACTGCGGCAGGAAATATTCGCCAAGCCGCACGGTGACGTTGCAGCGTTTGGCGATCTCGACGCTGTTCTCCAGCGCTTCCGGGATATCGGCGAACAGCTCGCACATCTCCTCCTCACTGCGCATATATTGCTGCGGCGAGTAGTTGCGCGGCCGTTTCGGGTCGTCGAGCGTAAAGCCGTCGTGGATCGCGACGCGGATTTCATGGGCGTCGAAATCGCTGGTGTCGAGGAAGCGGACATCGTTGGTCGCCACCACCGGCAGGCCGCGCGCTTCCGCCAGCGCCACGGCGGCGTGGAGATAGGCCTCTTCATCCTGACGACCGGTGCGGATCAGCTCAAGAAAATAACGGTCCGGGAAATGCTCTTCATAGAACGCGACGCACTGTTCCACTAACGGCATATTGCCGCGGATCAGGCTAACGCCGACGTCGCCTTTACGGCCGCCGGAAAGCAGAATCAGCCCTTCCTGGTGTTCCACCAGCCAGTCGCGGTCAATCCACGGCCCCAGCGCGCCGTAGCCGCGCTGATAGGCGCGGGAAATGAGCAGCGTCAGGTTCTGGTAACCGGTGTTGTTCGCCGCCAGCACGGTCAGCTCGGTAAACTCATCGCCGAGCAGGTCGCACTGCACGTGAAAATCGGCGCCGACAATCGGCTTAATACCCGCGCCGTGTCCCGTCCCGTAGAACTTCACCAGCCCGCACAGGTTGGTGAAATCGGTGATCGCCAGCGCCGGCATGCCAAGCGAGGCCGCCTTCTTGACCAGCGGCCCGGTCTTTGCCAGCCCATCGATCATGGAATAGTCGCTGTGCACCCGCAGGTGTACGAAACGTGGTTCAGCCATCTTTAGATCCCGGTGACTTAGTTGGACGCCAGGCCCAGGGCACGCTTCACCGGACCAAAACTGCGCCGGTGATGCTCTGTTGCGCCGTGTTCCTGCAGCTTCTGCAGGTGAACAGCGGTGGGATAGCCTTTATGCTGGGCAAATCCGTAGTGGGGAAATGCGAGGTCCAGCGTGGCCATTTCGGCGTCACGAGTGACTTTTGCCAGAATAGACGCTGCGCTGATTTCTGCCACCCGGCTGTCGCCTTTCACCACCGCCAGAGAGGGCATCGGCAGCGACGGACAGCGGTTGCCATCGATCAGGACAAACTCAGGAACAATGCTCAGGCCGGCGACGGCGCGCTGCATCGCCAGCATAGTGGCATGCAGAATATTCAGCTCGTCGATTTCGTGCGGCTCGGCACGCCCCAGGCTCCAGCACAGCGCTTTCTCTTTAATCTCATCGCACAGCGCCAGGCGACGCTTTTCGCTGAGTTTTTTGGAATCATTCAGACCCACAATCGGCTTCGCCGGATCGAGGATCACCGCCGCGGTCACGACCGCGCCAACCAGCGGCCCGCGGCCAACCTCATCAACGCCGGCAACCAGATGGGTATGCGGATAGACGAACTCCATCATTGTTTTGCTAACTCCAGTACGGCGTCCGCGGCCTGCTCATCGGCGTTGCAGCGGATCTGCTGATGCAGCGCGCGGAACGTCTCATGCATCTCGTGGCTGGTTTTGCCATCGGCCAGCAGCGGCTGCAGGGCGGCGGCCAGCGCCTGCGGCTCGCACTCATCCTGCAGTAGCTCTTTGACCAGCTCGCGACCGGCCAGCAGATTCGGCAAGGAGACGTAGTCGGTTTTCACCAGACGCTTTGCCAGCCAGAAGGTGAACGGCTTCATGCGGTAGCCAACCACCATCGGGCACTTCGCCAGCATGCACTCCAGCGCCGCCGTCCCGGAGGCCAGCAGCGCGGCGTCGCTGGCGATCATCGCATCGCGCGCCTGACCGTCCAGCATATGCACGATCATATCCGGCGCCGTCTCAGCTTTGATTCGCTCAAACTGCTCCCGCCGTTTGGCATTGACCAGCGGCACTACCACCTGCAAATCGGGATAGGTGACGCGTAACAACTGCGCGGTTTTCAGAAAGTCCGCGCTGAGCATTTCGACTTCCGCGCCGCGGCTGCCGGGCAGCAGCGCCAGACAGCGCACATTGTGCGGGATCCCTAACCGGTCGCGCGCAGCGCCTTTGTCAGGATCCAGCGGCATCGCATCCGCCATGGTATGGCCGATAAAGCGGCAGGGGACGTTAAATTTGTCATAAAACGCTTTTTCGAAAGGCAGAAAAGCCAGCACCAGGTCGGTCGCTCTGCCGATTTTGAAAACGCGTTTTTGTCGCCAGGCCCAGACCGACGGGCTGACGTAGTGAATCGTTTTGATGCCCTGCTTTTTCAGATTCCCTTCGAGGGTAATATTGAAGTCAGGGGCGTCGATGCCGACGAAGACATCGGGGCGCAGCTCGCCAAAGCGGCGGGTAAGATCGGCGCGAATATGCAGGAGACGGCGTAAGCGACCGAGCACCTCAACAATGCCCATCACCGCCAGCTCTTCCATTTCGTACCAGGCTTCGCACCCTTCCGCCTGCATCAGCGGCCCCGCCACGCCGACAAAGCGCGCGTCAGGGATGCGCGCTTTGAGAGCCCGGATGAGGCCTGCACCAAGAATATCGCCGGAGGTTTCTCCGGCGACCAGGGCAATCGTCAGGGGACGCGGTTCAGCCATTAACGAATCAAGCCGCGAGTGGAACGGGCAAAGAAATCAACAAACGGCTGAACTTCAGGATGCTGAGTCGCCAGTTCGGCGATTTCCGGTTTGGCTTCGTCCAGCGTTTTGCCGCTGCGGTACAGCAGTTTATACGCGTTACGAATCGCGGTAATCGCCTCACGGCTAAAGCCGCGGCGTTTCAGCCCTTCGATGTTGACGCCAAACGGCGTCGCGTGGTTACCCTGGGCAATCACGAACGGCGGAACATCCTGCGCCACGCCGGAGCATCCGCCTACCATGACGTGTGCGCCGATGATGCAGAACTGGTGTACTGCGGTCATGCCGCCGATGATGACGAAATCATCCAGAGATACGTGACCGGCCAAGGTTGCGTTATTGGCCAGAATGCAGCGATCGCCAAGCGTACAATCGTGCGCCACATGGGCGTTGATCATCAGCAGGTTATCGTTGCCCACCTTTGTTAATCCACCGCCCTGTACTGTGCCGCGATGAATGGTGACGCTTTCGCGGATGCGGTTGCGATCGCCAATTTCCACCCGGGTCGGTTCGCCAGCATATTTCAGATCCTGGTTAACTTCGCCGATGGAAGCGAACTGATAGATCTCATTGTCACGGCCGATTTTGGTATGGCCGTTAACGACGACATGAGACTTCAGTACGGTGCCTTCGCCAATTTCGACGTTAGCGCCAACAATACAAAACGGACCAATGTGAACGTTAGCACCAATGACGGCGCCTTCTTCTACAATGGCGGTAGGATGAACAAAAGCGGTTTTATCAATCACGTATCAGGCCTCCCGGCTACGCGCACACATCATCGTCGCTTCGCAAACCACTTTACCGTCAACCAGCGCGACGCCTTTGAAACGGGTCAGGCCGCGGCGGGTTTTCTCGAAAGTGACTTCCATAATCATCTGATCGCCTGGTACTACCGGACGTTTGAAGCGCGCTTCGTCGATGCCTGCGAAATAATACAGCTCGCCTGGCTCCAGTTTTCCGACGCTTTTAAATGCCAGAATCCCGGTGGCCTGCGCCATCGCTTCCAGAATCAGCACGCCAGGCAAAATCGGCTTACCAGGGAAGTGCCCCTGGAAAAACGGCTCGTTTACAGAAACATTTTTTACTGCGCGCAGAAAACGACCTTCTTCAAAATCCAGCACGCGGTCTACCAGCAGGAACGGGTAACGGTGAGGCAGAAGTTCCAGAATCTCTTCAATGTGCAGAGTATGAGTGTCAGTAGTCAAAATACTCTTCCTGTCTAAATGTACTAAAAGGCAATAATAACACGGCCTGCGGCAATCTTTTAGCGAATGCAACAGGCCGGAAATGTCATGTGACCAAATGATGAATTAGTCTTGTTGATTAACCTTGCGCTCAATCGCTTTCAGGCGCTTGCTCATCTCGTCAATATTCATCACCAGCGCCGCAGTTTTACGCCACGCCTTGTTCGGCTGCAGCGGAATACCGGAGGAGTATACGCCAGGTTCAGAGATAGGACGCATCACCATCCCCATCCCCGTGACGGTGACTTTATCGCAGATTTCCATATGGCCGTTAATCACGCTGGCGCCGCCAATCATGCAGTAGCGGCCAATTTTCAGGCTGCCCGCCATGATAACGCCGCCGGCAACCGCGGTATTGTCGCCAATCACCACGTTATGCGCAATCTGACACTGGTTATCAATGATAACGCCGTTACCGATAAGGGTATCGTCCAGCGCGCCGCGATCGATGGTGGTGCAGGCGCCAATCTCCACGCGATCGCCAATAATGACGCGACCCAGTTGCGGGATCTTGACCCAGTTACCGCGATCGTTAGCATAACCGAAGCCATCCGCGCCGATCACCGTGCTGGACTGGATCAGGCAATTCTCGCCGATCTCAATCTCATGGTAAATGGTCACATTGGCCCACAAACGCGAGCCGGCACCGATTTTCGTATTTTTCCCAACGAAGCAGCCTGCGCCGATCACCACGTTATCGCCCAGTACAACACCGGATTCGATAACCGCGTTAGCGCCGATCGCCACGTTGTTACCCAGCTTCGCCGACGGATCGATGACCGCGCTCGGCGCGATATCCTGTGCCGGCTGCGGCGTGGTATCAAGAATTTGAGCCATGCGCGCGTAGGTCAGGTAGGGATTACGCACTACCAGCGCGGCGCTATGGGCAAAAGGCAAATCATCCTGCGTCATGACAACGGCAGAAGCCTGACAAGCGGCCAGGTGTTCACGGTACTTAGGGTTGACCATGAAAGTGATTTGGCCCGTTTTCGCGCTCTGCATGGACGCAACGCCGGTGATGACGATATCGCCATCACCGTGTAATTCTGCATCCAACTGCTGCGCGAGATCAGCCAGTCGAATTGAAGGCATTACTTATTTAACCTGTTTCAGCACATCAGCGGTGATGTCTTTTACATCGCTGCTGTTGTATGCAACGGCATTTGCGTCAACCACCAGATCGATGCTCTGATCTTTCGCTACGCTCTGTACAGCAGTCTGGATGCGGGTAACCAGTTTGCCACGCTCTTCGTTGGAACGACGTGCGCGATCCTGTTCAAACGCCTGCGCTTTCTGGGAGAAGGTCTGGCGCTGAGCCATCACGTCTTTTTCCAGTTTGGTACGATCGGCGCCCGGCTTCATGGACTGCAGACGCTGCATTTTAGACTGCAGGTCGCCTTCCATACGCTGCAGTTCGCTAGCGCGGCCTTTGAACTCGTTTTCCAGCGTGTTGGAAACGCCAGTTTTCTGGGCAACCTGTTGGAACAGGCTGTTCATGTTCACCAGGGCAATTTTATCTGCCGCCTGAGCGGAAGTTACCATTGCCAAACCCAGACCTGCAGCTAATAACCACTTTTTCACAATAAACTCCTTACCATCCCATGAGTACCCAGGGGTACCGTTATTTGCGTGGCGAGGCGATAACCGCGTTATCGCCTACAGTCAGCGCTATACTGCACTTGCATTCCGTTGCCGCCAACAATTACCAGGTTTTACCAATGTTAAACTGGAACTGTTCGGCTTTGTCTCCATCGTACTTTTTGAACGGTTGGGCGTAGGAGAAGACCAACGGCCCCAACGGCGACATCCACTGCACGGCAATACCCGCAGACATACGGATGTTGCTCGGATCACTGTAATCCGGGTAACCGCCATAGGCGTTCGAATCCCAGTGAGTATCCCATACGGTACCCATATCCCAGAAGACGGAAGTACGGACCGAGTTCGCATATTTGTCACTAATAAACGGCGTCGGGGTAATCAGCTCCAGGCTGGCCACCGCCATCGCGTTACCGCCCACCGCATCATCGGATTTACACGGCGCGGATTCGGTGCTCTTACAGTCATTGGTATAACCGCTATCGCCATCATGACGGCTGCTCGACGGGAAGTACACCGCCTTCGGACCAATGGTGTTCGACTGGAAGCCACGCACGGTGCTGGAACCACCGGCATAGAAGTTCTCATAGAACGGCATCTCTTTGCCGCCGATACCATCGCCATAGCCAAAGCGGGTACGACCCAGCACTACCCACTGGTGATCGTTGTCGATCGGCACATAGGTGGCGGTATCCAGCGTCGCTTTGTAGTATTCGTTGTCTGAGCCCGGAATGGTCACCTTACCGTTCAGGTTGACGCGCGAACCTTCTGTTGGGAAGAAGCCGCGGTCAAGCTTGTTATAGGTCCAACCGTAGTTGAAGGTGAAGTCATTCGCACTGAACGAGTTCCGGTCGTTGGTGTTGTCCGGATACTGGCCCATCGAGTTCAGGTAACGCCACATCGCCACCTGCGGCTGCATATTGGACAGGGAGTTATGAACATAACCGACCCCGGCGCGCAGCGTGTTGTATTCGTTGACCGGGAAGCCCAGCGTGACGTCTGTACCATAACTTTTGTTGGTATAGTCAGACAGATCCGCATCGTTCGCATCGAAGTCATTATAGAAGATACGGCCGCCGAGGCTCACACCGTCAACGGTGAAGTACGGGTTGGTCACCGACAGTTCGGTATAGGTCTGGTAATCGTTTTTGGTGCCGTTGATCCCGACCGCATAACCGGTACCTAACCAGTTATCCTGCTGGACGCCCGCCTGGAAGCTGACGCCGCTTTCGGTACCGTAGCCGATACCGAAGTTGAAGCTACCGGTGTTACGCTCTTTCACCTTGTAGACAACGTCGACCTGGTCCGGGCTGCCCGGCACGCGTTGGGTATCGGTATCCACCGTTTCGAAGAAGCCTAAACGGTTGAGGCGGTCTTTACCCTGATCGACGAGATCGCTCCCCAGCCATGCGCCTTCCATCTGGCGCATTTCGCGGCGCAGGACGGCATCTTTGGAGGTGTCGTTACCTTCGAAGCGAATTTTACGCACGTAATAGCGGTTACCCGCATCGACGTTGACGTGCAGTTTGACGGTCTTATCGCTGTCGTTGATTTCCGGCTGCGACTGAACGCGCGGGTAGGCGTAACCATAACGACCCAACAGTTTCTTGATGTCGTTTTCCATCTTGGTTACTTTCGCGCCGTTGTACAGTTCGCCCGGCTCGACTTTGGTCAGCGCTTCGATTTCGGCCGAATGGCCCGCGAGATCGCCCGTTACCTGCACCCCGGAAAGCTTGTACTGATCGCCTTCGGTGATGTTGACGGTAATGTAGATCCCTTTCTTGTCCGGCGTCAGGCTAACCTGAGTAGAATCGATGTTGAAACGGGCATAACCGCGATCCAGATAGTAGCTGCGCAGGGTTTCAAGGTCGCCCGCCAGCTTCTGCTTCTGGTATTTACGGTCGCCGACCACGTTCCACCACGGTACCTCATCGCGCAGCTGGAAGTGGGAGATCAGTTCATCGGTCGAAAACGCATGGTTGCCGACGATGTTAATCTGCTGAATTTTTGCGGAGACGCCTTCCTGGAAGACCAGCTTCAGATCGACACGGTTACGCGGCAGCGGCGTCACAACCGCTTTGACGCTGGCGCTGTATTTACCGACGCTGTAGTAGAAATCCTCCAGACCCTTCTCGATATCCGCGATGGTCGTGCGGTCAAGCGACTCGCCCACCCGAACGCCAGAGGCCTCAAGGTTCTGCTTGAGCATGTCATCTTTCACCGACTTATTGCCGGAGAAGGTGATGCTGGCGATCGTCGGACGCTCTTTCACCTGCACCAGCAGGGTATCACCATCGCGCAGGACGCGGACGTCCTCAAAGTTGCCAGTGGCAAACAGCGCGCGAATAGTGTTACTGATATCATCGTCGGTCACCGTATCGCCAGGACGCACTGGCATACTGAGGAGGGCCGCACCAACAGCGACACGCTGCAAGCCTTCGAAATGAATGTCCTTCACCACGAACCCTTCAGCACCGTATACAGTCGCGCTGCTAAACAGCAGCGACGCTATGAGCAACTTTTTCATCGCCATCGTTATTATGCGTTCTTCCTAACAAACTCTCTTATAACCGAGAGAAATCATTGAAAAGTGCAAGCCCCATTAACAGCACCAGCAGTATTGAGCCAATGCGATAACTAAAGTCTTGAACTCGCTCGGATACCGGCCCGCCCTTCAGCTTTTCGATCGCTAAAAACAGCAGATGTCCCCCATCCAGTACGGGCAGTGGGAACAGGTTGATGATTCCGAGGTTCACGCTAATCAGCGCAAGGAACATCAGATAATAAATCAACCCAAACTCCGCTGACATTCCAGCCCCCTGAGCGATAGAGATCGGCCCACTGAGGTTGTTCAGTTTGACATCACCGGTTATCAATTTACCCAGCATCCTGACCGTCAGTGACATCAGCTGCCAGGTTTTATCCGTGGCTTCAGCGATGGCGGCAAACGGTCCGTACTGACGTACTGTCTTGTATTCCTCAGGTAGCGGGATGACCTTTGGCACCACCCCTGCGAACCCTTCTGCCTTACCTTTTACCGTTTTCGCATCCGGCGTCAGGGTTAACGGCAGCGCACTCCCCTGCCGTTCAATCTCCAGCGCCAGCGCTTTGCCCGGATTATCGCGCACCAGATTAACAAACGTCATCCACTGCGTTAACGGTTGACCATCGACTTTAACGATCCGATCGCCCGCTTGCAAACCCGCTTTCTGAGCTGCCGAGCCCGTCTGGACCTCCGCCAGCACCGTATCAATCTGCGCGCTGCGCGGCTGGATCCCCAGCGAGGTCACGGGATCTTGCTTGTCTGGCTCAAACGCCCAGTGCCGCAGATCGACGATTTTATCCTGGCGCTGATTGGTCCCGAAAGGGGCGACGGTAAGTATTGTTTGCGGGTTGCCGATTTTGGCGACCAGCTGCATACGCACCGCATCCCAATCAGGCGTTTCGATACCATCTATCGCTTTAAGTTCCGTTCCTTTTGCAATTTGTGCTTGCGCGGCAACCGAATTGGGCGTTATTTCACCCACCACCGGCCGCACGCCAGGAACACCGATAATAAAGACCAGCCAGTAAGCAAAGATAGCGAAAATGAAGTTAGCGATGGGGCCGGCGGCAATCACCGCCGCACGCTGGCCGACGGTTTTATTGTTGAAGGCGTAGTGGCGCATCTCCGGCGCCACCGCCTCGACGCGCTCGTCCAGCATCTTGACGTAGCCGCCCAGCGGGATCAGGGCAATCACGAACTCCGTGCCCTGCTTATCCATCCGCCGCCACAGCGCTTTGCCAAAGCCGATAGAAAAACGCTCAACCCGGATGCCGCAGCGGCGCGCCACCCAAAAATGGCCAAACTCATGCACCGTAATCAGTACGCCAAGCGCAATGATAAAAGCTGCCAGATTCCAGAGCACGCTCAGCATATAACCTTCCGTCAAATCGTCCTGAAGACCAACAGTAGCAGACAGGCGAAGACCGGTACCGCCGCCGTCAGGCTGTCGATACGATCGAGAATACCGCCGTGTCCGGGAATCAAGTGCCCGCTATCCTTAATGCCGGCCTCGCGCTTAAACATACTTTCCGTCAGATCGCCCAGCACGGAAGCCAGGGCCGCCACCACGGAACAGACCAGCAGCACCGTCGGCGTGACGTCAAGATGCGCCCACACCCCGTAAGCCCAGGAGATCACGGCCGCCGTCAGCAAACCGCCAAAAAAACCCTGCCAGGTTTTTCCCGGTGAAACCTTTGGCGCCAGCTTATGCTTGCCGAACATTTTGCCAAACATGTAGGCGCCAGAGTCGGCTCCCCAGACCAGGATCATGACGTACAGCAGCCACACCGCACCGCTGTAGTGGTTATCGGTATAGTGCCAGGCGCGCAGCGCCAGCATGCCCCAGAAAAACGGAACAATGGTCAATATGCCGAAGATAAGGCGCAGCACTTTGGAATGGCGCCAGAATGCCGCCGACGCCGGGTACGATAACACCAGCAACAGCGCGACGATCCACCAGGCGAATGAGGCCCAGAGTGAACCTTCCACCATCGGTTGATGAACGTCATAATGGTATTCAGGCAGCAGAAAAAGCATGGCAGCCAGCAGAAGGCCGCACAGCACCGCCAGCCAGACCCGCTGCGACGTTGAGGTGAAACCGCTCAGTTGCCCCCACTCCCACGCGGCGAGCATGCAGACCACGAGGGTCACGATAGCAAATCCCATCGGCGGCAATAAGAACAGCGCCGCAATGACGACGGGAATTAAGACGAAAGCAGATATCAGGCGATACTTCAGCAAAAGTGACCCCCATCAGGCATGACTGCCACCCGGCTCAGTGCCGCCGAAACGACGCTCTCGATTAACAAAGGCATGGAGTGCACCTTCAAAGTCCTGTTCAGCAAAATCGGGCCAAAGAACATCCGTAAAGTAAAGTTCGGCATAGGCAATTTGCCAAATCAAAAAGTTACTTATTCGGTGCTCTCCCCCGGTCCTAATAACTAAATCAACGGGAGCCAGTTCATGCATGCAGACCTGCTGACTCAGCATCTCTTCCGTGATCTCTTCAGGCAGCAGCGTCCCGTCCTGTACTTGTTTCGCCAGCAGACGAACGCCCTGGGTAATATCCCAGCGACCGCCGTAATTTGCCGCAATGTTCAGCGTTAAGCCGGTATTGTTTGCGGTCAACGCTTCCGCTTTGCGGATGCGTTCCTGCAGGCGCGCATTGAAGCGCGTGGTGTCGCCAATGACCCGCAAACGCACATTGTGTCGGTGCAGACTTTTGACTTCGCTATCCAGCGCCCAGACGAACAGTTCCATCAGCGCGCTGACTTCCTGGGCTGGACGGTTCCAGTTTTCGCTGCTGAACGCGTATAACGTTAACGCCTCAATTCCATTATTCGCCGCGAAGGAGACCGCGCGACGCACGGATTTCGCACCGGCCTTGTGCCCGAAAGCGCGAATTTTACCTTGCCGTTTCGCCCAACGGCCGTTGCCATCCATAATAATGGCGACATGACGGCAGCCATGAGTTGGCGATATTTCGCTGACAGTTTGATTAGCAGACAACATCACGCGTTTTAAGTCCATAATAAGGATTAACTAGCCACCAAACAGAGGCCACCGGGCCGCGCTGGATACGCATTTTTATCCGATGCCGGGGCTGCAGCCAATCGCAGAGAACAACCAAAAGCTTTACGCAAAAAAGCCGTGTTTTGCCACGGCCACCGTAATCTTTAACAACAAAATGCAACGATCGGGTGGCGCAGACTATATCACCGAAGCCTTTCGCCCACAAATACCACCGCGTTACGCCTGCGCGCCCAAACGATTAAGCTGCTGGTGAGCTACCGCACGAGCGTCAGCGTCGATAACCAGAACATCATCAATGCTTTGCGGCTCCTGCAGGTTCATCTTATCCAGCACCGCCAGATTCACCGCCGCAATATCGGTAAAGCGGATATCGCCATGCAGAAACGCGGCAACCGACTCTTCATTGGCCGCATTCAGCGCCGTGGTGGCCGCCTGGCCGACGTCAAACGCGTCCATCGCCAGCTTCAGGCAGGGATAGCGGGCGTAGTCCGGCGCGGAGAAGCTCAGGTTGCTCAGCTGGCAGAAGTCCAGTGGTTTGACCCCGGAGCTCAGGCGCTGTGGCCAGCCCATGGTATGAGCAATCGGCGTGCGCATATCCGGCTCCCCAAGCTGGGCCAGCACGCTGCCGTCCTGATAGCGAACCATCGAGTGGATCACCGACTGCGGGTGGATCAGCACTTCCATCTGCTGCGCCGAAGCATTGAACAGCCAGCGGGCTTCAATATATTCCAGACCTTTGTTCATCATCGTGGCTGAATCGACGGAGATCTTACGTCCCATCGACCAGTTGGGATGGCGGCAGGCCTGATCCGGGGTCATCGCCGATAGTTCAGCCACGTCCGTCTCGCGGAAAGGCCCCCCGGAACCGGTTAACAGAATGGACGAGACGCCATTCCGGGTGAGGTCAGCGTATCCCAGATGCTGTTGAATTGTCTCCGGCATACTCTGAAAAATCGCGTTATGTTCGCTATCGACCGGCAGCAATCGCGCCCTCGACCGCTGAACGGCCTCCATGAACAAGCGACCGCAGGTCACCAGCGATTCTTTATTCGCCAACAACACGGTTTTCCCGGCGCGGATCGCCGCCAGCGTCGGTACCAGCCCCGCCGCGCCGACGATTGCCGCCATCACCTGATCGACCTCATCCAGCGCCGCGACCTCAGCCGCCGCCTGCTGGCCGCTCAGCACTTCGGTACGGCAGCCATGCTCATGCAGACGGATGCGCAACCGCTCAGCGCTTTGCGCATCATCCATCACGGCGTAACGCGGAGTAAATTCCAGGCATTGTTCAACCATGCGGTCAACGTTTTTCCCCGCGACCAGCGCGGCGACGGAAAAGCAACCAGGGTTATGGCGTACCACGTCCAGCGTGCTACAGCCAATGGAGCCGGTCGAACCGAGAACGGTTAATTGCTTCATGAGACGTCCAGAAGAAAGGAAACAGAATAAAAAGCAAAACGCCGCCAGCAAGCCCCTACGCAACAACTATCGGGGATAAGGCGGCGGCATCAGGCCTTCAACTTAGCGCTAAAGGCTACAAGGCCAGCCGGCTCAACGCAATCCCGAGAATTGAGCGTACAGTCTTCTGTACGGCGTTTCAGATTTTACTCAGGCCAGGAAGTATCGGCCCGAGCAACAGCAGAGCATCAGAACTGCATCAGTTCCGCTTCTTTATCTGCCAGCGCCGCGTCAACTTTCTTGATGGCGGCGTCAGTCATTTTCTGCACGTCGTCCTGAGAACGGCGATCGTCATCTTCGCTGATCTCTTTCTCTTTCAGCAGCGCTTTAACTTTGTCGTTCGCGTCACGGCGAACGTTACGCACGGCGACACGCGCCTGCTCAGCTTCGCCACGGACGATCTTGGTCAGATCTTTACGACGCTCTTCGGTCAGCGGCGGCAGCGGAACACGAATATCGCTGCCGGCGGAGCTTGGGTTCAGACCGAGGTCAGACGCCATGATCGCTTTTTCAACGGCCGCAGACATAGAACGGTCAAAGACGTTGATTTTCAGGGTACGGGAGTCTTCGACGGTGACGCTGGCCAGCTGGCGCAGCGGAGTCGGCGTACCGTAGTATTCAACAACAATCCCGTCCAGCAGGCTCGGAGAAGCACGACCCGTGCGAATTTTGCTGATTTGGTTTTTGAATGCTTCGACGCATTTTTCCATGCGGATTTCAGCATCTTTTCTGATATCGCTAATCACGTTACGAATCCTTGAAAGCTTGTCTCAGTCAGACCAGACGGGACACCCGTCGGAAAATGAGCTAAGTATAGTCAGATTTAATGAAAATCACCGGGCAATATCCCCGCGAAAGTAAAGCGGAATATTACCCGGATTTGGCGCTGACGGGAATTATTCCGTGATCAATGTGCCTTCTTTTTCGCCCATGACCACGCGACGCAGGGCGCCGGGTTTGTTCATGTTGAAGACGCGAATCGGCAATTTGTGGTCACGCGCCAGGGTGAAGGCCGCCAGATCCATCACTTTCAGCTCTTTATCCAGCACTTCGCTGTAGGTCAGCTGATCGTACATGGTGGCAGAAGGATCTTTGGCCGGATCCGCGGTAAACACACCGTCAACCTTGGTCGCTTTCAGCACCACGTCGGCTTCAATTTCAATACCACGCAGGCAGGCTGCGGAATCGGTGGTAAAGAACGGGTTGCCGGTGCCTGCGGAGAGGATCACCACGCGGTTGTTGCGCAGCAGGCTGATCGCCTCTGCCCAGCTGTAGTTGTCGCACACGCCGTTCAGCGGGATGGCGGACATCAGACGAGCGTTCACATAGGCGCGGTGGAGCGCATCACGCATTGCCAGGCCGTTCATGACCGTTGCCAGCATGCCCATGTGGTCGCCCACAACGCGGTTCATACCCGCTTTCGCCAGACCAGCACCACGGAACAGGTTACCACCACCAATTACTACGCCAACCTGAATACCCAGCTCGACCAGCTCTTTGATCTCCTGAGCCATGCGGTCAAGTATGCTTGCATCAATACCGAAGCCTTCTGAGCCCTGCAGCGCTTCGCCACTTAATTTCAGCAGAATACGTTTGTAGACGGGTTTTGCATTGGTAGCCATGTTTCTTTCCTGAGACTGTCAACGAATGAGATATGAGAATTCTGGCGACATTGTATGTCGCATTTCAGCGCGGTCACTATACGCAGTTGGCTGAATTTACAAAATGGGCGCAAAAAGAAGCCGCCCTCAGGCGGCTCCTTGTAAAAATTAAGACTGCTTGGACATCGCAGCAACTTCTGCTGCAAAGTCAGTCTCAACTTTCTCGATGCCTTCGCCCACTTCAAAGCGGATGAAGCCAGTCACGTCAGCGTTGTGCTCTTTCAGCAGTTGACCAACAGATTTGCTCGGCTCCATAACGAAAGGCTGACCCGTCAGAGAAACTTCGCCGGTGAATTTCTTCATGCGGCCTTCAACCATTTTCTCTGCGATTTCTTTCGGCTTACCGGACTGCATCGCGATGTCCAGCTGAACCTGGTACTCTTTCTCTACCACTTCAGCAGACACGTCTTCCGGCTTAACGAATTCCGGCTTGCTTGCAGCAACGTGCATTGCCAGCTGCTTAACCAGCTCTTCGTCAGCGCCTTTAGCGGCAACCAGAACACCGATGCGCGCACCGTGCTGGTAGCTACCCAGAACGTCGCCTTCCAGAACAGCGATACGACGGATGTTGATGTTCTCACCGATTTTAGCAACCAGCGCAACGCGTTCTTCTTCGAACTGCGCTTTCAGAACTTCAACGTCGGAGATTTTACCCGCAACAGCAGCGTCCAGTACTTTGTCAGCAAATGCCTGGAAACCACCATCTTTAGCAACGAAGTCAGTCTGGCAGTTAACTTCCAGAATGTAACCGTAGTTGCCTTCGATTTTGGTTTTGATCACGCCGTCAGCAGCCACGTTGCCTGCTTTCTTCGCCGCTTTGATCGCGCCGGATTTACGCATGTTTTCGATTGCCAGCTCGATGTCGCCATTCGCTTCAGTCAGCGCTTTTTTGCAATCCATCATGCCTGCGCCAGTACGTTCGCGCAGTTCTTTTACCAGGGAAGCGGTAATTTCAGCCATTCTAAAATCCTCGGGAGATGTGGATACTGCCCGGCCAACGGCCAAACAGCGTAAATTGAAAAAAGGGGCCTGTAATGGGCCCCTATTCATACACGGTACTAATAAGGGCTTAAACCTTATTATTCAGCTTCTACGAAGCTTTCTTCCGCCTGAGAAGCCAGGTCCTGAGAGCGACCTTCACGAACGGTAGCAGCAACAGCGCCCAGGTACAGGCTTACTGCGCGGATTGCATCGTCGTTACCCGGGATAACGAAGTCTACGCCGTCCGGATCAGAGTTGGTATCAACGATAGCAAATACCGGGATACCCAGGTTGTTTGCTTCTTTGATAGCGATGTGCTCGTGGTCAGCGTCGATAACGAACAGTGCGTCCGGCAGGCCGCCCATGTCTTTGATACCGCCCAGGCTGTTTTCCAGCTTGTCCAGCTCACGAGTGCGCATCAGCGCTTCTTTCTTGGTCAGCTTGTCGAAAGTACCGTCCTGGGACTGAGTTTCCAGGTCTTTCAGACGTTTGATGGACTGACGAACGGTTTTCCAGTTAGTCAGCATACCGCCCAGCCAGCGATGGTTCACGAAGAACTGGTCGCAGCTGTTAGCAGCTTCTTTTACCGCTTCGCTTGCAGCGCGCTTAGTACCCACGAACAGGATCTTGCCTTTACGGGCAGAGATTTTGTTCAGCTCAGCCAGAGCTTCGTTGAACATCGGTACCGTTTTCTCAAGGTTGATGATGTGAACTTTGTTACGCGCGCCGAAGATGAAAGGCTTCATTTTCGGGTTCCAGTAACGGGTCTGGTGACCAAAGTGAACACCAGCCTTGAGCATGTCGCGCATGGAAACAGTTGCCATGTTTAAAACCTCTATAGATTAAATTGGGGTTATGCCTCCACGTATCCCATATTACCGACCCCAAAGGGCACCCCGGAATATGTGTCGATACGTGTGTGTTATTTACACAATATGAGTATGTCGCTTACGTCCCATCCTTGTGTATCTGAGATGGAACGGAAGTCCGGCGCGCTTTATACCACAAAATCCGCCCAGACACCAACTCTTGTTGACGCCACGTGCTGTTAATGATTCTCAATTTGGCACCAGCCTGCCCGGACTGTTACCATTGGCAGGACTTACTCTATTATTGTCGAAAATATCGACACTGCTGGACATACTCCATGGCTATCTCTATCAAGACATCTGAAGACATTGAAAAAATGCGCGTTGCCGGCCGCCTGGCCGCTGAAGTGCTGGAAATGATCGAACCCTGGGTTAAACCTGGCGTCAGCACCGGCGAACTGGACCGCATCTGTAACGACTATATCGTTAACGAGCAGAAGGCCATTTCCGCCTGCCTCGGCTATCACGGCTATCCGAAGTCCGTCTGCATTTCGGTCAACGAAGTGGTTTGCCACGGTATCCCTGACGACGGCAAACTGCTGAAAGATGGCGATATCGTTAACATCGACGTGACGGTCATTAAAGATGATTTCCATGGCGACACCTCCAAAATGTTTATCGTCGGTAAACCGACGATTCTCGGTGAGCGCCTGTGCCGCATCACTCAGGAAAGCCTGTATCTGGCGCTGAAAATGGTGAAGCCGGGGATCAACCTGCGCACCATCGGCGCGGCGATCCAGAAATACGTTGAAGCCGAAGGTTTTTCCGTGGTGCGCGAATACTGTGGCCACGGTATCGGCCGCGGCTTCCATGAAGAGCCGCAGGTGCTGCACTACGACTCACCGGAGACCAACGTTGTGCTCAAACCCGGCATGACCTTCACCATCGAGCCGATGGTCAACGCGGGTAAAAAAGAGATCCGCAGCATGAAAGACGGCTGGACGGTGAAAACTAAAGACCGGAGCTTGTCTGCGCAGTACGAGCATACTATTGTGGTGACAGACAACGGCTGCGAAATTCTGACGCTACGCAAGGATGACACCATCCCGGCGATAATCTCGCACGATGAATGATGAAAAGCCGGCGCCCGCCGGCTTTTTTATTAGATAGTTTTTTCTTATGGTGACGCGATGAGCAACTCATTACCTGACACAGCCTCCCCTCTTCTGCCCGTCCCGCCGGAACATCCGGTGAGCTGGCCGCAGGGCGATCTGAACTGTGCTGCAATTAAGGCGCACATCGATACCTTCCAGCACTGGCTGGGCGAGGCGTTTGACTCCGGCATCGCCGCGGAGCAGCTCATTGCGGCGCGCACCGAATTTATCGACCAGCTGCTGCAGCGGTTGTGGATCGCCTACGGTTTTGAATCCGTCTGCGATCTGGCGCTGGTCGCCGTCGGCGGCTATGGCCGCGGCGAGCTGCACCCGCTCTCTGACGTCGACCTGCTGATCCTCAGCCGCAAAAAGCTGCCGGACGACCAGGCGCAAAAGGTCGGCGAACTGCTGACGCTGCTGTGGGACGTCAAGCTGGAGGTGGGCCACAGCGTGCGCACCCTCGAAGAGTGTCTGCTGGAAGGACTTTCGGATCTCACCGTCGCCACTAACTTGATTGAATCGCGCCTGCTGATCGGCGACGTCGCGCTGTTCCTTGAACTGCAAAAACATATTTTTAGCGACGGCT
Source organism: Klebsiella sp. D5A (assembly GCF_001620885.1). Classification (NCBI taxonomy): domain Bacteria; kingdom Pseudomonadati; phylum Pseudomonadota; class Gammaproteobacteria; order Enterobacterales; family Enterobacteriaceae; genus Klebsiella; species Klebsiella sp. D5A. The sequence goes on from NZ_LOAR01000006.1 coordinate 35,246, forward strand.
TCTGGCCATCGGAAAAGTTCTTCGCCGCCAAGGTGGAAGAACAGAACGTCCGTCATCAACGCTATCACGGCACCAGCTATAACCTGGAGCCGGACGTGAAAAGCAGCCCCGGCGGCCTGCGTGACATCCATACGCTACAGTGGGTGGCTCGCCGTCATTTTGGCGCCACCTCGATGGATGAGATGGTCGGCTTCGGCTTTCTGACTGAAGCCGAGCGCAATGAGCTCAACGAGTGTCTGCATCAGCTGTGGCGCATCCGTTTCGCGCTGCATCTCGAGCTCACTCGCTATGACAACCGTCTGCTTTTCGACCGTCAGCTCAGCGTCGCCCGCCGGCTTGGCTATGAAGGCGACGGCAACCAGCCGATTGAACATATGATGAAGGACTTCTTCCGCGTCACCCGCCGGGTGAGCGAGCTGAACCAGATGCTGCTTCAGCTGTTTGAAGAGGCTATTCTCGCCCTGACCGAGGATGAAAAACCGCGCCCGATAGACGATGACTTCCAGCTGCGCGGCACCCTTATCGATCTGCGTGACGACACGCTGTTTATTCGCGAACCGCAGGCCATTCTGCGGATGTTTTATATGATGGTACGCAACAGCACCATCACCGGCATCTACTCCACGACGTTGCGCCATCTGCGCCATGCCCGGCGCCATCTGACCCAGCCGCTGTGCTATATCCCGGAGGCGCGCACGCTCTTTCTCAGCATGCTGCGCCATCAGGGGGCGGTCAGCCGCGGACTGCTGCCGATGCATCGCCACAGCGTGCTGTGGGCCTATATGCCGCAGTGGTCACATATCGTCGGCCAGATGCAGTTCGATCTGTTTCACGCCTACACCGTCGATGAACACACCATCCGCGTGATGCTGAAGCTGGAGAGCTTTGCCAAAGAAGAAACCCGCAGCCGCCACCCGCTGTGCGTGGAGCTATGGCCGCGCTTAACGCACCCGGAGCTGATTTTAATCGCCGCCCTGTTCCACGACATTGCGAAAGGGCGTGGCGGCGACCACTCGATCCTCGGCGCGCAGGATGTGCTGAAGTTTGCCGAGCTGCACGGACTGAACTCTCGCGAAACGCAGTTGGTCGCCTGGCTGGTGCGTCACCATCTGCTGATGTCGGTCACCGCCCAGCGGCGCGACATTCAGGATCCGGAGGTGATTAAGCAGTTCGCCGAGGAAGTGCAAACGGAAAATCGCCTGCGCTATCTGGTGTGCCTGACCGTCGCCGACATCTGCGCCACCAACGAAACGCTGTGGAACAGCTGGAAGCAGAGTCTGCTGCGCGAACTCTATTTCGCCACCGAGAAACAGCTGCGTCGGGGCATGCAAAGCACCCCGGATATGCGCGAACGGGTGCGTCATCATCAGCTGCAGGCGCTGGCCCTGCTGCGGATGGACAATATTAATGAAGAGGCGCTGCATCAGATCTGGAACCGCTGCCGCGCCAACTATTTCGTGCGGCATACGCCGACGCAGCTCGCCTGGCACGCCCGCAACCTGCTGCGTCACGATCTGAATAAGCCGATGATCCTGCTGAGTTCGCAGGCCACCCGCGGCGGTACGGAGATTTTTATCTGGAGCCCGGATCGCCCTTATCTGTTTGCCGCGGTGTGCGGCGAACTGGACCGCCGCAACCTTAGCGTCCACGACGCGCAGATCTTCACCACCCGCGACGGCATGGCGATGGATACCTTTATTGTCCTCGAACCCGACGGCAGCCCGCTTTCCGCTGACCGCCACGACGCGATTCGCCACGGTCTTGAACAGACGATAACTCAGCGCAGCTGGGAACCCCCGGCCCCGCGTCGTCAGGCGGCAAAACTGCGTCACTTCTCTGTGCCGACAGAGGTGAATTTCCTGCCGACCCATACCGATCGAAAATCGTTTCTCGAGCTGATTGCGCTCGATCAGCCAGGGCTGCTCGCCCGCGTCGGCCAGGTGTTCGCCGACCTCGGTATTTCGCTTCACGGGGCGCGAATTACGACAATTGGTGAGCGAGTAGAAGATTTATTTATAATCGCCACCGCCGACCGGCGTGGCCTTAATAATGAGCTACAACAAGAAGTGCAACAACGGTTGACAGAGGCCCTCAATCCAAACGATAAAGGGTGACGTATTTTTTTTAGTGAATGGAAAGAAACAATGCAGCAGTTACAGAACGTTATTGAGTCCGCCTTCGAGCGTCGCGCCGACATCACGCCGGCCAATGTGGATACCGTGACCCGCGAAGCGGTAAACCAGGTTATCGCCCTTCTGGATTCCGGCGCGCTGCGCGTCGCTGAGAAGATCGATGGTCAGTGGGTGACGCATCAATGGCTGAAGAAAGCGGTACTGCTCTCTTTCCGTATTAACGATAACCAGGTTATCGATGGTGCGGAAAGCCGCTACTTCGATAAAGTACCGATGAAATTCGCTGACTATGACGAAGCGCGTTTCCAGAAAGAAGGTTTCCGCGTGGTGCCGCCGGCAGCGGTACGTCAGGGCGCATTCATCGCCCGCAACACCGTGCTGATGCCGTCCTACGTTAACATCGGCGCCTACGTTGACGAAGGCACCATGGTTGATACCTGGGCTACCGTCGGCTCCTGCGCGCAGATCGGTAAAAACGTTCACCTGTCCGGCGGCGTCGGCATCGGTGGCGTACTGGAGCCGCTGCAGGCGAACCCGACCATCATCGAAGACAACTGCTTCATCGGCGCGCGCTCTGAAGTGGTTGAAGGGGTGATTGTCGAAGAAGGCTCCGTCATCTCCATGGGCGTTTACCTGGGTCAGAGCACCAAAATCTACGATCGCGAAACCGGTGAAGTCTTCTACGGCCGCGTACCGGCTGGCTCGGTAGTCGTGTCAGGCAACCTGCCGTCGAAGGATGGTAAATACAGCCTGTACTGCGCGGTGATCGTTAAGAAAGTCGATGCCAAAACCCGCGGCAAAGTCGGCATTAACGAACTGCTGCGCACCATCGACTAAAGCAAATAAAAAGCGGGAGATATCCCGCTTTTTTTATATTTGATGCTGGCGAAAATGGATTTTTTCGTTAATTATTCAATGGTTATGATGCTATCAAAGGTACCGTTATGTACGATAATCTGAAAAGTCTTGGCATTACCAACCCTGATGAGATCGATCGCTATAGCCTGCGGCAGGAAGCTAACAACGACATCCTGAAAATCTATTTTCAGAAAGACAAAGGCGAATTCTTCGCCAAGAGCGTGAAGTTTAAATACCCGCGTCAGCGCAAAACCGTTGTCGCCGACGGCGTCGGCCAGGGCTACAAAGAAGTCCAGGAGATCAGCCCCAATCTGCGCTACGTCATCGACGAACTGGATCAGATCTGCCAGCGCGATCGCACTGAAATCGATCTCAAGCGTAAAATCCTCGACGATTTACGCCATCTGGAAAGCGTGGTCACCAATAAGATCAGCGAAATCGAAGCCGATCTGGAAAAACTTACCCGTAAGTGACAGCGTTCCCGGCGGCGCACCGCCTGACCGGGCAACCAATATAATCTGCCGCTTACGCCATGCATCCTCCAGGCCGGGTAAGGCGAACCGCCTCCCGGCATTTTTATCTCGACTCCCTATCGTTGCTCATCCAGCTGCAGGGCTATATAGAGCAGCAGCCGATCGTCAAAGCTGCCGAGATCCAGACCGGTCAGCTCCGAGATACGGTTCAACCGATACTCCAGGGTATTGCGATGAATAAACAGCGCCTTTGATGTCGCCAGCGGCTGCACGTTATGGCGAAACCACGCCTGCAGCGTACGCCGCAGCAAACCGTTGTTATCCATAGCCTTCAGACGCGCCAGCGGACGGGCCAGTTCATTGGCCTGCCAGCCGCCACGCAGGCTGTCGAGCAGCACCGGCAGCATCAGATCCTGATAGAAATAGCTGCGGCTCTCCGGCATTCGTTGCTTACCCACCATCATGGTCGTCCGTGCGGTACGGTAAGAGCGGGCGATACTCCCGGGACCGGTGAAGAAGTTGCCCAGCGCCACGCGAAAGCGGAGCTGACCATTCTCTTTCATCCTGGCGATAAGCTGCTCGACGCGGCGGACGTGATCGTCGGCGTCCCAGCGGCCAAAGCTGTTCAGCGCCGGTTTCAGCACCACCATTTCCGTGAGTGACACAATGGCCACCAGATTATTGCGATCGGGGGTGGTCAGCGCGTTCTGCAACTGCTGCAGTTCCGCCATCGCGCTGTCCACGCCGAGCTGGCCGCTGTCCACCTCAATCATCGCCACCACCCGCGGCTGATTGAGATCGATACCTAACCGCTGAGCCCATTCGTTCAGCGCCGGGGTATGCTCTTCCGCCTGAATCAGGTTCATCACCAGCTCTTCGCGCAGGCGGCTGTCCTGCGCAAGGAGATGCATCAGCCGCGACTGCTCCAGCATCATCTCTGCCGTCATGCACACCAGCTCGCCATATTTCCGCAGCGACTCCGGCTCGCCGGTCAGGCCGATCACCCCGACGATTTCACCTTCGAGGCGTAGCGGCAGGTTGATCCCCTGACGCACGCCGTGCAGATGGCGAGCGACCGCATCGTCGATATCCACCACCCGCCCCTGGGAAAGCACCAGCAGCGCGCCTTCGTGCAATTCACCAATTCTTTCCCGATCGCCGCTGCCGATAATCCGCCCGCGGGCATCCATCACGTTGATGTTGGTATCGATGATGCGCATCGTGCGCGCCACAATATCCTGCGCCATTTTGGTATCAAGATGCCAGCCAGCCATGTAATCCTCCCCTATGCAGGGCACCAGCATAAAAGAGTCTCCGTCCTGCTGCATTGTGCATATGCCCGAAGGCGGGGCGAGATATGTGGAGTTGTGGAAGTGGTCACAGAACGAAAAAAAAGCCCCTGCCCTCGGCGAGGGAAGGGGCTGTGGCGCTTGCGCTGACGATTACTGCAACAGCAGGTAGATAGAGGCGTCGCCGCGCTGAATGTTCAGCGCCAGCACGGACGGTTTGGCGTCGAAGATTTTCCGCAGATCGGCGATGTTTTTCACCGGCTGCTGATTCGCCCCGACAATGATGTCGCCTTTCTTAAGGCCAATCTGCGCCGCCGGGGTGCCAGCTTTCACATTATTGACCACCACGCCCTTGTCCTGACCCTTGTTACTCATTTCCGCCCCTTCAATCCCGTTGAAGATGGTGCTGGAATCCACCTGGGTCTGGTTGCTCTGCTGCAGTTCGACGGTAACGGTGACCGGTTTGCCGTCGCGGAGCAGGCCAAGCTCAACTTTGCTGCCGATAGGCATGGTGCCGACCTGAGCACGCAGCGCGGCGAAGCTGCTGATCGCCTTGCCGTTGAGGGTAGTGATCACGTCGCCGGCTTTAATGCCCGCTTTGGCGGCTGCCGAACCTGGCATCACCTGGCTGACAAAGGCGCCGCGCTGGGCGTCAACTTTCATCGCTTTCGCCAGTTCAGAGTTCAGTTCGGTGCCCATGATGCCGAGCTCACCGCGTTTCACCTGGCCATATTTCACCATCTGCTCGGTCAGGTTTTTCACCATGTTGCTCGGGATAGCAAAACCGATACCGATGTTGCCGCCGTCCGGCGCCAGGATGGCGGTGTTAATGCCGATCAGCTCGCCGTTGAGGTTCACCAGCGCGCCGCCGGAGTTCCCGCGGTTAATCGCCGCATCGGTCTGGATAAAGTTTTCGTAGTTTTCCACGTTCAGGCCGCTACGGCCCAGCGCGGAGACAATCCCGGAGGTCACGGTTTCGCCCAGACCAAACGGGTTACCGATAGCCACGGTGTAGTCGCCGACGCGCAGCGCGTCAGAATCAGCCAGCTTAATCGCCGTCAGGTTTTTCGGATCCTGAATCTGAATCAGCGCGATATCAGAGCGCGGATCTTTGCCAACCACTTTGGCATCAAACTTACGGCCATCGCTCAGTTGAACCTTAATTGTGGTGGCGTTGTCCACGACGTGGTTGTTGGTCACCACATACCCTTTGGCCGCATCAATGATGACGCCGGAGCCCAGCGCCATGAATTTCTGCTGCTGGCCGCCGTCAGGCTGACCGCCCTGTCCACCGCCCTGGCAAAACGGTGAACTCTGGAAAGGAGAACCGTCCTGGCAGAACGGCGAGTTATCGCCAAAGAACTGCTGGAAGTTACGCGGCATCCGTGGGGTATTAACAGTAGTGCTACCTTCAACGTTAATGCTCACCACCGATGGCATCACCTTCTCCAGCATCGGGGCCAGGCTTGGCATCTGCTGTGCATTAGTGGCCGAAGATGCCGTTTCTGCCGCGCTCGCAGAGAGCGGGGACAACGCCAGACCTAAACTCAGAGCCAGTGCACTCATTGCTAACGTGGTTTTTTTCATCAGTTTCAATCTCAATATCAGATAACGAAAGTTGCTGTGTACGTGACTATCAGAGTCATTTTATAGCGCTAAGTTCCGGAATTAAGTTTCTGGAAAAAGTAAAAATTTATTGTCCATCTTTACAAAACTCCAGCCTATTCCACCGCCATCAGTCGCCGATATTCATCCCACGCATACAAATCCGTCATTCCGCTGATATAATCCTGGATCAGACGGCAGCGATAATAGTATTCCATCAGCGCAAATTCAGGCGCCGTGCGCACCAGCTTATTTACTGCTTCAACATAGGCCAGCCGATGACGGGTTGAAAGTTTCTGATACAGCCGGGAGGCAATGGGTAACCGCCGTACCCGCTCCTGCGCCACTAATTCGCTGAAATCCTCCAGAGATAATTTCAGCAGCGGCTGATAGATATCCAGCAGGCCGCTAATCACCCGGTAGCCCTGCAATTCCAGCTGCTCGACATCCGGATGGCTAAAGACCTGTTTCATCGCTACATTTTTATAGAGTTCCAGCAGCTGGCTGCAATCGCTATCGTCCTCAAGCAGCGCATGATTAAAGTCGCCAGTGAAGATGGCCGGCAGGTTATCAATAAATCGGCGCGCCGCGTAGGGCACCAGCTTATTCAGCGTGTTTACCCGCAAATACATAAAAAACTGATCTTCCGCGCTCTGTCGCAGGTAATTAGCTCGCGATTTTTCCCAGGCATTTTCCACTACCTGAGAGAATAACGATCCTTTTTCATGGTTGCCCCAGGCGTCGTAAAGATGCTGATAAAGCTGCTCGGCGCTGAAAATACGTTTTTCAACCGCGTCCTCGAGATCCGCGACGCAATATGAGATGTCATCCGCGGCCTCCATAATCCAGGTTAATGGGAATCGATTGTAAGGTGCCAGATCCAGTTCTTTACGCAGGCGCGCGACATACTCTTCTTCGGCTAAATAATAGCCAGGCTTCTTCATTAAATAACTGTGACTGGCTGGCGTCGCCTCGAACCACCACGCCGGTCGGGTATATTTCAGGATACAGCCCACCTGCGCCCAGGTCAGATTCATCCGCATCAGCGTGTGGACCAGACGAATCCCCTGCGCGTTGCCCTCAAAGCTGCAGAGATCCTGGCGCACTTTACGCCGCAGCGCATTCAGCGCCGTTTCCCCTTCGTGCAGGCGTAACGCCTGCACCTCGCAGCGATCGTCGGTCAACGGCTGGCCGAGCGCATCGCCGGGGGCCAGGCGCTGGCGAAACCAGTCGTTAATCGCCGCCTCGCCAAAGTGGCCAAACGGCGGGTTGCCAATGTCGTGCATCAGGCAGGCCATCTCAACCACGCTCTCGAATGGCCCGGTCAGCTCTTCCAGGCCATACTCTTCCAGTAGCTTCTGCTCTTTCAGCCTGCTCAGCACTTCTTTGGCGATATAGCGCCCCACCTGCTGCACCTCCAGCGAGTGGGTCAGGCGAGTACGGACCGCCGCGTTGCGCTCCAGCGGGAAGACCTGGGTTTTTTGCTGTAGGCGGCGGATGGCCGGCGAGTTGACGATCCGCCCGCGATCGCTTTCGAAGATCCGCAGGATGTCGCGCTCCGTCTCCACCCGCGGCGGCGAACGGAAGCGTCGACGCCAGTTTATCTTGTTGCGAAAATCAATCTTTGCCATAGCCTCTCCCGCGCGAGCAATACGCTTCCCCTTAAGCGCATGATAGACTATGCAACTAAACCTGACACATCGCGAGTAAATCTATGAAAATTGGCATTATTGGCGCTATGGAAGAGGAAGTTACCCTCCTGCGCGACAAAATCGAAAACCGCCAGACTATCACTATTGGCGGGAGCGAAATCTATACCGGCCAACTTCACGGCGTTGACGTCGCTCTGCTGAAGTCTGGTATCGGGAAAGTGGCGGCGGCGACGGGCGCGACCCTGCTGCTGGAGCGCTGCCAGCCTGACGTGATCATTAATACCGGTTCTGCCGGCGGCCTCGCGCCGACGCTGAAGGTCGGCGATATCGTCGTCTCCGATGAAGCGCGCTACCACGATGCCGACGTCACCGCCTTCGGTTATGAGTATGGCCAGTTGCCTGGCTGCCCGGCGGGCTTTAAAGCGGACGATAAGCTGGTGGCCGCCGCCGAAGACTGCATTAAAGCGTTAGATCTCAATGCCGTTCGCGGCCTGATCGTCAGCGGCGATGCCTTCATTAACGGCTCCGTCGCGCTGGCGAAGATCCGCCATAATTTCCCGCAGGCAATCGCCGTGGAAATGGAAGCGACCGCCATCGCTCACGTCTGCCATAACTTCAAGGTTCCCTTCGTGGTGGTTCGCGCCATCTCCGACGTGGCCGATCAGCAGTCCCACCTCAGTTTTGAGGAGTTCCTTGCGGTCGCCGCCAGACAGTCCACCCTGATGGTGGAGAATCTGGTACAGAACCTGGCACGTGGCTAAGTCGCTATCCTTCGCGCTTGCCGCGCTGCTGTTACTCGCCCCGGCGTGGCTACTGGCCGCGCCGCGGGTGGTCACCCTCTCCCCCGCCAATACCGAACTGGCCTTTGCCGCCGGGATCACGCCGGTCGGCGTCAGCAGCTATTCCGATTATCCTCCGCAGGCCAAAACCATAGAACAGGTTGCCAGCTGGCAGGGGATGAACCTGGAGCGCATCGTGGCGCTAAAGCCAGACGTGGTGCTGGCCTGGCGCGGGGGCAATGCCGAACGCCAGGTTAACCAGCTGCAGTCGCTGGGTATTCATGTCCTCTGGGTGCAGACCTCGACGATAGAAGAGATCATCGCCACCTTGCGTCAGCTGGCGCAGTGGAGCCCGCAGCCGGAAAAAGCGCAGCAGGCGGCGCAGGCGATGCAGCAGGAATACGATACGCTGAAAGCGCGCTATGCCAATGCGCCGAAGAAACGCGTCTTCCTGCAGTTCGGATCCGCGCCGCTATTCACCAGTGGTCCCGGTTCGATTCAGGATCAGGTGCTGGGGCTGTGCGGCGGCGAGAATATCTTTGCCACCAGCCGTGTTCCCTGGCCGCAGGTGAGCCGCGAACAGGTGCTGGCCCGCCAGCCGCAGGCGATCGTGGTGACCGGCGACGCCAGCCGCATTGCCGAAGCGCAGCGCTTTTGGCAACATCAGCTCACCATTTCGTTGATTGCGTTACACAGCGACTGGTTTGAACGCGCAAGCCCACGTATTATCCTCGCCGCCAAACAACTTTGTGCGGCGCTTGACCAGGTAAAATAATCATCCGGCACACCGGATGTTCAGTGGGAATCAACGATGCTTGTCTATTGGCTGGATATTATTGGCACGGCTGTCTTCGCGATCTCCGGCGTTCTGCTGGCGGGAAAATTACGCATGGACCCATTCGGCGTGCTGGTGTTAGGCGTGGTGACGGCGGTGGGCGGCGGAACCATCCGCGACATGGCGCTGGCGAATGGCCCGGTATTCTGGGTCAAAGATCCCACCGATCTGGTGGTGGCGATGGTCACCAGCATGCTGACCATCCTGCTGGTCCGCCAGCCGCGTCGGCTGCCGAAATGGATACTGCCCGTTCTTGATGCCGTCGGTCTGGCGGTGTTTGTCGGCATCGGCGTCAATAAAGCCTTTCTCGCCGGCAGTGGTCCGCTGGTGGCGGTCTGCATGGGGGTGGTCACCGGCGTCGGCGGCGGGATTATCCGTGACGTGCTGGCGCGCGAAATTCCCATGATTCTGCGCACCGAGATCTACGCCACCGCCTGTATTGTCGGCGGCATTGTCCACGCTACAGCACACGACACCTTTCATCTCCCGCTGGAGAATTCGGCGATGATGGGCATGGTGGTGACACTGGTGATCCGTCTGGCGGCGATCCGCTGGCACCTGAAGCTGCCGACGTTTGCCCTGGACGATAACGGGCGGTAGTAAAAGCAAAACGGTAACCTTAAGGTTACCGTTTTTCGCGTTGGCTCCCTCTCGCTGGAGGAGAAGGCGCCCGGTCGCACTCGCTTTAAACGCTGAATGAGGAACCGCAGCCGCAGGTGCTTTTCGCGTTCGGGTTGGTCACGATGAAACGCGAACCTTCCAGACCCTCGGTATAGTCGACGGCGCCGCCGACCAGATACTGCAGGCTCATTGGGTCAACCACCAGGCCGACGCCCTGTTTCTCGATGGTCATATCGCCTTCGTTCACCTGATCGTCAAAGGTGAAGCCATACTGGAAACCGCTGCAACCGCCGCCGGTGATATACACGCGCAGTTTCAGGTTCGGATTATCTTCATCCGCAATCAGGTGTTTTACTTTGTTGGCTGCGGCTTCGGTAAACTCCAGCGGCAACGCTACGTCATCACTCATTTTTTGCTCCCATTGATACTTCCGGCCGGTTAAAGAATAACCGGACCTTTTGAGCCATTATCTAATACCCTGGTAAATCGTTCAAGTATTCTCCCGCGGTGCCTGCTGCGCTTTTGCCGCCTGCTCGGCCTCCTGCTTCGCCAGAGTACGTTGCAGAATGGTCGAATACAAAGGCTTACCGCCGAGGAATTGCGCCAGTAGTGTTGCGCCAAGGCAGGTAATAATCATTGGCAAAATGAGCTGATAGTTATCCGTCATCTCCAGCACCAGCACAATCCCGGTGAGCGGCGCGCGCACCGAGGCGGCCAGCAGCGCCCCCATCCCGGCGATGGCGAAGGTGCCGGCATCGAGATGGTAGGCCGGAAACAGCGGAATAGCCGCCATGCCGAACGCCGTGCCCAGCAAGGTGCCCAGCGCCAGCATCGGCGCGAAGATCCCCCCCGGCGCGCCGGAAGAGAAGCAGATCAGCGTGGTCACCACGCGGGCAATAAAGATAAACAGCAGCAAACCGACGGAGAAATTACCGGCGGCGGCGATGGGGATCAGGTTAAAGCCACCGCCCACCGCGGAGGGCTGCATCAGCCCCAGCAGGCCGCAGATCCCGCCGATGACCCCGCCCATCAATACCCATTTTTTGATATTGCCACCGTGGATGCGCTGGAAGATATCCTGGGTGCGCAGCACCAGGAAGTTAAACAGCGGACCAAAGCAACCAAAGAGCATGCCCAGCACCAGATACAGCCACAGGGTATTCACCGGGGCGTTGCTCAGCTTGCCTACCTCAATGATCGCCGCTTCGCCATTGAAAATACGAAACACAATGCTCGACATGATCACGCCGGTAAATACCGCTTTAATGGAGATCAGGTTGTAGCGAAACTGCGGGCGCATCTCTTCGATGATAAACAGAATACCGGCCAGCGGCGCATTAAAGGCCGCCGAGAGCCCCGACGCCGCACCGGTCGCCAGCAGCGTGTGCCGCGCCTCCGGACTGCGCATGCGGAAGATATCCAGCACCATGCGTCCAATGTTGCCGCCAAGCTGCACCATCGGCCCTTCGCGTCCCAGCACCATTCCGGCGCCCAGGGTCCCCATGCCGCCGATGAATTTCACCGGCAGCACGCGCCACCAGCGCACCGGCCGCAGCTCCTCCAGCGCCCCTTCGATTTCCGGGATCCCGGAGCCGCCCGCCTCCGGCGCAAAGCGGCGCACGAGAAAATAACCGACCATTGCCAGCAGCGCCGACAAGATAAACGCCAGCGGCCAGACCAGATACCAATGATCGGCCACCTGCGCCAGCGCGCCGATCCGCTGGTTCTGCACCCAGTTCACGCTCTTTTCAAACGCCACGCCCACCAGACCGGCCAGCGTGCCAACCACCGCCGCCATCAACAGGACCGCCAGCGGCGTTTTATCGCGCTGAATCAAACGGCGCACCGCATCGCCGCGACGTACCCGCACGAACTGATGTGCTTCAAAAGAGGGAGTTTCTGCTTTCATGCCATTATCAATTATTGGTAATACAAATGAAGAGAGAGGCATTTTAGCCGTCCCGGCGCGCTGCGTCGTCAAAAAAATGCCCTTGCGGCACATTGTTTCAATTGGGCAAAACTTTCATAACCATCCTGGAATAACTTAGAATAGCCGATAAAACATTTTTCACGAACCAGGACCCTGGCCATGAGCAAATCTGAAAATCTATACCATGCTGCGCGCGAACTGATCCCCGGCGGCGTTAACTCGCCGGTGCGCGCCTTCACCGGCGTCGGCGGCACGCCGCTGTTTATCGAACGCGCGGATGGCGCCTATCTTTATGACGTGGACGGGAAGGCCTATATCGATTATGTCGGCTCCTGGGGTCCGATGGTGCTGGGCCACAACCACCCGGCTATCCGCAATGCGGTGATCGAAGCGGCGTCCCGCGGCCTGAGCTTTGGCGCGCCGACCGAAATGGAAGTGAAAATGGCGGAGCTGGTGACCGAGCTGGTCCCGACCATGGATATGGTGCGGATGGTGAACTCCGGCACCGAAGCGACCATGAGCGCCATTCGCCTGGCCCGCGGCTTCACCGGCCGCGATAAGATCATTAAGTTCGAAGGCTGCTATCACGGCCATGCCGACTGTCTGCTGGTGAAAGCCGGTTCCGGCGCGCTGACCCTCGGCCAGCCAAACTCGCCGGGCGTGCCAGCCGATTTCGCGAAACATACCCTGACCTGCACCTATAACGACCTCGCCTCGGTACGCGCGGCGTTCGAGCAATATCCACAGGATATCGCCTGCATCATCGTCGAGCCGGTCGCCGGGAATATGAACTGCATTCCGCCGCAGCCGGAGTTCCTGCCGGGCCTGCGCGCGCTGTGCGATGAGTTCGGCGCGCTGCTGATTATCGACGAAGTGATGACCGGTTTCCGCGTCGCGCTGGCGGGCGCCCAGGCTTATTACGGCGTGGAGCCGGATCTGACCTGTCTCGGGAAAATCATCGGCGGCGGGATGCCGGTGGGCGCCTTCGGCGGCCGCCGCGAAGTGATGGACGCGCTGGCACCGACCGGCCCGGTGTACCAGGCTGGTACGCTCTCCGGTAACCCGATCGCCATGGCCGCTGGCTTCGCCTGCTTAAGCGAAGTGGCGCAGCCGGGTGTGCATGAAACCCTGACCGATCTGACCAACCAGCTGGCGGATGGCCTGCTGAACGCGGCGCGCGAAACCGGGATCCCGCTGGTGGTCAATAACGTCGGCGGCATGTTCGGCATCTTCTTTACCGATGCCGAAACCGTCACCTGCTATCAGGACGTGGTGAAGTGCGATGTCGAACGCTTCAAGCGCTTCTTCCACCTGATGCTGGAGGAAGGCGTGTACCTGGCGCCGTCGGCATTTGAAGCCGGCTTTATGTCCATCGCTCACAGTGAAGAGGACATTAACAACACCATCGACGCCGCCCGTCGGGTGTTTGCCAAACTGTAAGGTACTTGAAGGCCTGGTGGCGCAGGGATTTTCCCGGAGGCGGCGCGCTGCGCCTTATCCGGGCTACCAAATCGTACAGCGCTGTAGCCCCGGTAAGCGCTAGCGCCACCGGGGATTTTCCCTGAGGCGGCGCGCTGCGCCTTGTCCGGGCTACCAAATTGCACAGCGCTGTAGCCCCGGTAAGCGCTAGCGCCACCGGGGATATTGAGGCCATCCAGGATCGTTAGCGGCTCTGCTTTCTCAGCAAATAGATAAAGTACGGCGCGCCGATAAAGGTCGACAACAGCCCCGCCGGGATCTGGTAGGGGAACATCATCATTCGCCCGCACCAGTCGGCGAACACCAGCAGCATCCCGCCCGTCAGCCCGGAAATCACCATATGCGGCATCGTCCGACGAAAGCCCAGCATCCTCGCAATATGCGGCGCCATCAGGCCAACGAAACTTAACGGCCCAATGGTGAGCGTCGCCGTCGCCGTCAGGCTCGCCGCCAGCAGCAGCAACCCGATACGCGATGGCGTCAGCGCCATCCCCACCGCCCGCGCCGCCTCGCCGCCCAGCGGCAAAATGGTCAGCCAGCGGCGGCAGAGCGGCGCCAGCGCCAGCAGCGCCAGCATCACCACGCCACTACGCAGCGCCATCTCCGGCGTCGCGCTATAGGTCGAACCGGACATCCACGTCAGGATCTGCGCCATTCGCGGATCGCCGCTGGCCTGCAGCATCATCAACAGCATGGTGAAGGCGGTACTCAGCGCCATCCCCGCCAGCAGCATCCGGTGCGGCGAGAAACCGCCGCGCCCGGCGGCGATCAGAATAACCAGCAGCGTTGCCGCCGCGCCAAGGCTGCCGGCAGGCAGCAGCCAGACAAAGGCGTTGCCCGGCACGAAGAACAGCATCAATACCACACCGAACGCCGCGCCAGAGCTGATGCCCAGTACTTCCGGGCTGGCCATCGGGTTGCCGGTCAGGCGTTGAATGATGCAGCCCGCGACCGCCAGCATCACCCCGGCGAACAGCGCCGAGAGCACACGTGGCCAGCGCCAGGGCATCAGTTGCGCCAGCAGATCGCCGCTGGCCCACTGCCAGCCATGGGCATCGCGACCAAAGGTCAGCGCGGCGGTTATCGCCAACAGCAGCAGCGCTAAGCCGCCCAGCGCGAACCACGGCACGTGGCGGCGCTCGATCAACGCTTTATCGCCGCCATTCATCACCGGGGCGCTGATGCTGCGCAGCCGCGGCAGCAGCCACAGCAATAAAGGCGCGCCAATCAGCGCGGTGACTGACCCGGTCGAGACTTCCCGCCAGACCCGGCTGAGCCAGAGAATAATTTGATCGGAAAGCCACAGGATCAACGCGCCAATTAGCGCCGCCAGCAGCAATCGCGGCAGCAGGCGGCGGGCGCCGAGCATTTTCGCCAGCAGCGGCGCGAACAGACCGATAAAGCCGATAATGCCGACCGCGTTAACCAGCAGCGCGCTGATGACAATCGCCAGCGTCAGCACGCCAAGCCGCGCCAGAGACAGCGCCAGCCCAAGGTTGCGCGCCACGCCATCATCGAGTCCCATCAGGGTTAACGGGCGTAGCAATAACAGCGTCAACATCGCGCCGCCGAGCAGCTGCGGCCACAGGCGTTGCACCACGCTCCAGTCGGTCTGCGTCAGGGTGCCAGTACTCCACAGGAACATGCTTTGCAGCTGATCGTGATGGAAAATCACCATCAGCTGATTGACCGCGCCGCAATAGAGACTCACTACCAGGCCGGCCAGGATCAGCGTCACCGGCGACAGACGTTTGCCCCACGAGACGCCAAACACCAGCGCCCCCACCAGACAAGCCCCAGCCAGCGCCGCAAACTGCGAGGCCAGCACGCCAGGGATGGCCCATAGCGTCGTCACCGTCATTCCCAGCTGTGCGCCGGTGGCGACGCCGAGCGTGGTTGGCTCCGCCAGCGGGTTACGCAGCACCTGCTGGAACAGCACGCCGACCAGCCCCAGCCCGGCGCCGACCAGCAGCGATATCGCCAGCCTCGGCAGCAGGCTGTAATGGAACAGCATCTGGGCGATATTATCGATATCCGGCTGCCACAGCGCCTGACGCCATTGCGCGTAAGGTAAAGCGACATTGAGGTTGACGATGCTCAGCGCGAAAGCGGCAACCAGCAGCCCGGTCAGCAGGAGAATGGCTAACGGCGAGAGACGCGCGTTCATACCGCCGCCCTCCCCTGCGCATCGGCCAGCACGCGGGCGAAATGCATCGCCGACAGCGTCGCGCCATAGAACCACACCGCCGGAACCCGCTGGAAACGCCCCGCGCGCACGAACGGCATCGCCTGCCACAGCGGGGTCGCCAACAGCTGGGCCATCTCCCGATCGTTGCCATGATCGAAACAGATCACATCGGCCTCGTTAAATGCCGCCAGCCGGTCAATACCGACGGTGACGCTGCCCCAGAATGCCGCTTCGCCGCGCCAGGCGTTTTGAATGCCAAAGCGGTCAAGCACCTCCTGGAACAGGCAGTTCTCACCAAATACCAGCACGTGGCGGGCATCGAGCAGCGAAATCATCAGCAGTGGGCGATCGCCACGCCGGGCAAATCGCGGACGCAGGTTCTCCATCAGCGCGTCGAACTCCGCCAGATGGCGCTTCGCCTGCTGTTGTTTACCCAGCAGGTCGGCCATTTCCAGTAGCGAACGCTGGGCCATCGCCAGCGGCCGTTTGCCGTCGCTGAAGGTGAAACCACGGCCAGGCGCGATACGCGCCAGCTTTTCTGGAGACGGGCCATAGCCTGCCGACCAGACGATAAACGACGGTTTCATCTGCGTCAGCAGCTCAAGATTGGGTTCGGTGCGCAGGCCGACATCGATTACCGACGCGGGCAGCGCGGGTTCGTTCACCCACAGGCGATAGTTGGGAATGTCGGCCACGCCGTAGGGCGTGACGCCAAGCGCCAGCAGCAGTTCGGCCGGCAGCCACTCCAGCGCGACGACGCGCTGCGGGTCAATGTTCGCCGCCTGCGCGCCGCGCATCTGCCACAGCAGCGGCGAGAGCGCCATCGCGGTCAGCAGGCGGCGTCGGGTTATCAGAGTTGGGTTCATCATCAATAGACAAAACTTACCGGCGCCGCGCCCGCCGGGTGCGGCAGGATCCCCATCGGGATGCCGTAGATTTGTTCCAGCGTGTCGCTGCGCATCAGTTCTGCTGGCGTCCCCTGGGCGATCATTTCCCCACCGCGCAGCGCGACCAGATAATCGCAGTAGCGGGCAGCCATATTGATATCATGCAGGACCGCGATCACCGTCAGGCCACGCTGCTGGCTGAGACGATGCACCAGCGCGAGCACATCGACCTGATGGGCGATATCCAGCGCCGAGGTCGGTTCATCAAGCAGCAGACAGCGGCTATCCTGCGCCACCAGCATGGCGATCCACGCCCGCTGACGCTCGCCGCCGGAGAGACTGTCCACCAGACGCTGCGCCAAAGGCTTCAGCCCCACCAGCGCGATCGCCTCTTCCACCTTTTCGCGATCCGCCACGCCGAAGCGCCCCAGCGCGCCATGCCACGGGTAGCGACCTATCGCCACCAGCTCGCGAACTGTCATCCCTTCCGCCGCCGGCAGCTGCTGCGGCAGATAGGCCACTTTGCGGGCAAACGCCTTGCTACTCCAGCTCTCCAGCGGCTGGCCGTCCAGCAGCACCTCGCCCGCGGAAGGCGGCTGATGGCGGCCGAGCATTTTCAGTAATGTGGATTTGCCGGAACCGTTATGGCCTATCAGGCCAGTCACTTTTCCTGCCGGGAAGGTTAACGAAAGGGGGTGAAGCAGCGTGCGACCCGGTACGCGAAAGGTCACGCCATTTAACGCAAAGGTGGTCTCAGAGTGCGGAGTCTGTTCCTGCATAGCAACAACCTGATGTTGGGCGCGGCGAACCGCGCCCGTGAGTAGTTAGAAGCGGAAGGTTGCGGTCGCGACAACCTGACGTCCCGCACCCCAGTAGCAGGCGTATTCGCTATAGCAGCTGGAGACATATTCGCGGTCAAACAGGTTGTTGACGTTGACGCCGACCGAAGAGCCCGGCAGGCCAAAGCGCGCCAGATCGTATTTGACCGTCGCATCCATCAGCGCATAACCGGCCACATTGAAGGCATCATTTTTGTTACCGGTGCTGGTGTCAGTTTTGTAATAGCTGACCGTAGAACCGATATAGCGCGCCCCGGCGCCGACCGTCAGACCGCTGAGCGCGGTTTCGTGGAAGGTGTAATCCGCCCACAGCGACGCCATGTTACGCGGCACTTCCGCCGGACGCTTGCCGTTGAACACCGTATCGTGAGTGTATTCCGCATCGGTATAGCTGTAGGCCGCGGTGACGTTGATATTGGCGTTCACCGCCGCTTTCGCCTCCAGCTCAAGGCCGCGGGAGCGGATCTCGCCGGTCTGGATGCTGAACGCCTGGTTAGCCGGATCCGCCGTCAGGTTCTTATCTTTGGTCAGCTGATAGACCGCGGCGGTGACCACCACTGGCATGTCTTTCGGCACATATTTCACGCCAGCTTCATACTGCTTGCCACGCGACGGATCGAACGGCTGGCCGTTAAGCCCGGAGCCCGATACCGGCTCGAAGGATTCGCTGTAGCTGAAGTACGGAGAGATGCCGTTATCAAACAGGTAATTGATACCGCCGCGCCAGGTGAACTGCTGGTCGTGATTCTCCGCCAGGCTGTTGCTGGAGCGAGTTAACGTTGAGGTGGTGGCGTAATCGTAACGGCCGCCCAGGGTCATGACCCACTTATCCCACTCCATCTGATCCTGCGCGTACAGGCCCGTCTGCTCCATTCGGTTGAGGACCGCGTACGGGAAAGTGACCTGAATATTCGGGTTGCCGTATTGCGGGTTGCTCATGCTGATAGGATCCGCCGTCCCGTAGTCGGCATCCACATCGTTGCGCATCCGCGAGTAATCCACGCCGGTCAGCAGCGTATGGCTGACCGCGCCGGTGGCGAAAGCAGACTGCAGCTGGGTATCGACGGTAAAGGTGTTCAGGTGCTCATCAGAACGCACATAGGCGCGATTCATGTAGCCCGGGGCGACATAGCCATTCCCGTACACCGAGCGATACAAGGTATCAACCTCGGCATAGCGCAGGTTCTGCCGCACAGTAAAGGTGTCATCAAACTGATGGGAGAAGCTATAACCCACCATCTTCTGGCGGCGCGAGATCTTATTATCCGCCTCGCCTTCGTTGAAATCAGTCGGCAGCTTGTGCGCCTTCCCGTTGGCGTCGTAATACGGCACCACGGTGCCTTCGCGCGGCAGCCAGCCGTAGTAACCCGCATCCGGGTCATTCTGGAAGTTGCTCAGGAAGGTGAAGTCGGTTTTATCGTCCGGGCGCCAGCTAAAGGACGGCGCCACCGCATAGCGGGTAGACTTCGCCATCTGCTGCTGGGTATCCTGGCTGCGGCCCAGGCCGGTCAGGCGATAGGACCAGACGCCGGCATCATCAATGGCGTCGCTGAAGTCAAACCCGGTCTGCCACAGGTTGTCGGTGCCCATCTTGAACTGCACTTCTTTCAGCGGCTCAGTGGTCGGGCGTTTGCTGACCATGCTGACGATACCGCCCGGGTTGCTGTTGCCGTACAGCACCGAGGTTGGCCCGCGCATCACTTCCACGCGCTCGAGGAAATACGGGTCCATGGAGACTTCAGAGTAGTTATTTCCCTGCAGCTTCATGCCGTCCAGATACTGGTTGGTATTGACGGTCGTCGAGGTAGTGAAACCGCGGATGGTGACCACATCATAGGTGGTCGAGCTACCGCGGGTGGAGAAGACGCTCGGCGTATAGGAGAGCGCCTCTTTTACCGTGGTCGGCTGGCGCATCTCCATCTCCTGGCGCGTGACCACCGAGACAGACTGCGGCGTTTTTTCGATCGGGGTATCGGTTTTCGTCGCCGTGGCAGAGCGTTTTGCCGCGATGGTCGGCGCCGGTCCCCAGGCGCTTTCCTGGGCGGCCGGTGCCGCAACGACGGTGATAGTCTCTTCTTGTTTCGGTTGTTCCGCAGCCTGTGCATAGACAGACATGCCGCTAACCGCCGTGGCTACTACGACTGCGATTTTACGCAGCGAGTGATTTGGCTGAGCAGTTTTTGGACGCACCATGGGTATATCTCTGATGAAAGTGAATGATAACGTAAACGATAATTATTATTATGACGGGCGATATAATAGGCGAAACGCCGAAGGCAAGGCAAGCGATATGCCAGCCTGGCGAGACCGAAGGCCGAATTAATAACCAGATAGTTATTATGGAGTTAAAGAGGCGTTAACTTTTTTACAGGTATAAAAAAACCCCTTAATACTTTCGTATTAAGGGGTCGGGTTGTGCGGCCAAAATCAGTTACTGCCGAACATATCCTTGATCCAGCCCGCGACGCCGTCGCTCTTATCCTGCTGCTTCGGCTGTTGCTGCTGTTGCTGCTGCTGTTGCTGCTGCGGCTGCTGTTGCCCGGACTGATTAAACGGGTTGTTCGCTTCCTGCTGCTGCAACTGCTGCTGCTGCATCATCTCGCCCTGGCGGCACAGCGCATCCGGCTGCGTCGTCCAGACCGGCAGCGAACGGACGCCACCGCTGCAGACGAGGTTGCCGTTGCTGTCCACGCCCATGTCGACCACGTCTTCCGGCGCCGTCAACGCCAGCGGCGTCGGCGTCTGGTTCGCCAGATAGCGCTGGTAAATCGACATCGCGCCGCTGGCGCCGTACAGTTTGGTCGGCTGGTTGTTGTCGCGGCCCACCCAGGTGATGGTCACCTGGCTACCGTCGATGCCGGCGAACCAGGTATCGACGTTATTGTTGGTGGTCCCGGTTTTTCCCGCCAGATGCAGGCCCGGATACTTCGCGCCCAGCTGACGCCCCGTGCCGCGCTGCACCACCTGCTGCATGGTCCACAGCGTCATGTAGGCCGCCTGGGCAGGCACGGCGCGTTCCGCCTGCGGGTAGCTCTGGTAAAGCACCGTGCCATCTTCCGCAATCACTGACCGCAGGGCGGACAGCGGCGCACGGTTGCCGCCGCTGGCAATCGTCTGGAAGGCCTGCGCCACTTCAATCGGCGTCAGGTTCAGCGCACCCAGCAGCATCGCCGGCACCGCGTTGAGCTGATTCTTCGGCGCCCCCAGTTTAGTCCAGGTATCGACGACCGCCGGCAAGCCCAGCGCCATCCCGAGGTTAACCGTCGGGACGTTCATCGAGCGGGTCAAGGCATCCACCAGCATCACCTGGCCGCTGAAGCGACGATCGTCGTTCTGCGGGGACCACGTCTGGCCGTTGGACAGGCGAATGGTCACCGGCGCATCGGCGATCCAGGTGTTCAGGCGATACTGGTTCGGCTGGCTCAGCGCGGTCAGATAGGTCGCCGGCTTGGCCAGAGAACCAATCGACCGGCGGGCCTGCATCGCGCGGTTGTAGCCGGCGAACTGCGGCTCCGCGCCGCCGACCATCGCCCGCACTTCACCGGTAAAGCGGTCCACCACCACCATGGCGGTTTCCAGATCTGCCAGCTTGCGCTGTTTCTTCAGTACCGGGATCCCTTCAGTAGCCGCTTTTTCCGCCGCATCCTGCGCCACCGAGTCGAAGGTGGTGAAGATCTTCACGCCGGAGAGATCTTTCACTTTATCGCCCAGCTTCGCCTGCAGCTCCTGACGAACCATCTGCATAAAGGCCGGCTGCGGTGAAATCACCCCGCCGCGCGGCTGCACGCCCAGCGGACGCGCGCTCAGCATATCGTACAGCTCCTGGTCGATAACCTGCTGCTGCTGCAGCAGACGCAGCACCAGATTGCGTCGCTCAAGGGCCAGTTTCGGGTTGCGCCACGGGTTATACACCGACGCCCCTTTCACCATCCCCACCAGCAGCGCCTGCTGATCGAGGCTCAGCTCTTCCACCGGACGGCCAAAGTAGTACAGGCTGGCCAGCGGGAAGCCGCGAATTTCATTATCGCCGCTCTGGCCGAGGTACACCTCGTTCATATACAGCTCAAGGATGCGATCCTTGCTGTAGCGGGCATCGACGATCAGCGCCATATACGCTTCGTTGGCTTTACGCCAGTAGGAGCGCTCGCTGGAGAGGAACAGGTTTTTCACCAGCTGCTGGGTCAGGGTACTCGCCCCCTGCACCGTACGACCTGCCGTCAGGTTCGCCAGCACCGCGCGGCCGATGGAATACAGGCTGATACCATCGTGCTCGTAGAAGTGGCGGTCTTCGGTCGCCAGCAGCGTATCCACCAGCAGATCCGGGAAGCCACTGCGCTTCACGAACAGGCGCTGCTCACCGTTCGGCGACTGCAGCATGGTAATAAGACGCGGATCGAGACGGAAGAAACCGAACTGGCGGTTATTATCCATATTCTCGATGGTCTCCAGATGGTCGCCATCGAAGGTCAGACGCGCGCGCACCTGCCCTTCTTTACTGTCCGGGAAATCGAACGGACGACGGATCATCTCGATGCTGTTGGCCTGCACGGTGTATTCGCCCGGGCGCGTCATCGCGCTGACCTGACGATACTGGGTGGCGTTCAGCAGACGCACCATCTCGTTTTTGCTGATCTGCATGTCCGGCTCAAGGTTCACCATCCGGCCATAAACCGCGGCCGGCAGCTCCCAGACTTTACCGTCAATGCGGCTGCGGATTTTCTGATCGAGGTAGACGCCATAGGCGGCAATCAGCACCGCGAAGACAATCCCCAGCTTGACCAGCAGCCACAGCCAGCGGCGCTTACGACGAGGTTTGCCACCGTTGCCTTTTCCTTTTCTCGGCACCGGTTTCTCATCCTCATAATCATCGTCATCATACTCATCGTCGTAGTCCTCTTCCCGGACCCGGCGACGGGTAACTTTTTGTTTTGTCGGACGTGAGGGTCTCCCCTTACGTCCGATAGGCTCGCGGTCATCTCCCGCCATGCTTTTTCTCCGCAACGTTCAGGCGCAAGGGCCTGATTCTCAATACTTCCCCTGCACAGAGGAAGAAGAAATCTCTCAAATTAACGTCCAGGCTGCTTATCCTTCGGACGACAACCTGCTGGCAGGCAGGACATACCGCCAGCCTTTCATGAGGTTGGTTTGCTTCGTTTTACATGATATTAACAATAAGAATTCACCATAAAATCATTATGTTAAACGCATCATCAGCAGAAATGGTCAGAACATAGCACGTAATGTTCAGGGCATACAGGATAGCACTAAAATGCGACATTCTTAACCAGCATTTTACCGCCTGCGCACGTAACAAGATGGGAAAGAGTATGTTTTTTAATAACATAAAAAATGGCGCTCGCCCTGATGCCAAATGCGGCGGCATCGCCTCACACTGAAAATATATTTCCCGGACGACAACATTTATTATTGAGAGAAGTAAAGGGAATTAATCGAGTTTCTGCCAATAAAAATGAGAGCCTGTTAACATTTATGCAGAATAATATTTTATGATGACACCAGGAAAATCTTTGTTAAACTAGCGGCCAGTGATTCATTATTTTGATTACTTTACTATGCGCATTCCGCTTATATTTTCGCTTTGCGTGGTCGCCGTGCTCTCTGGCTGCCAACAGAAACCCGCCTCAACGCTCAGCCCGGCCATCAGCAGCCAGGCGCAGCTGGAGCAGCTCTCGTCGGTAGCAGCCGGGACGCGCTATCTCAAGAATAAATGTAATCGTAGCGATCTGCCCGCCGATGAAACGATATATCGGGCAGCGGTGAATGTCGGCAAAGCGCGCGGGTGGGGAAATATTGACGTGGCGACGTTAAGCCAAAATAGCGACCGGCTTTATCAACAACTTTTGCAGGACAGCACTCCGGAAGCCACACAGTGTAGTCAATTTAATCGCCAGCTCGCTCCCTTTATTGCCAGCTTGCGCAGCGACTAAACAAAATATTCTCAACGCGCATTTTATTGCGCGTAGCCCTTATTCCCCTTTCGGCTCCTCGTCAATTTTCCCGCCGGGCCAGTCATCCAGCGCCGCCAGGGTAAATGTTGTGCCGTTGAAGCTAAAGATCGTCACATCCTGCTGGATCTGCTCCACCACCAGATTGGGCAGCGGGGAATCACCCTCCGACCACGCTTTGCCGTTTAACACAATGCTGCGCTTTTCCGGTAGCGAGGCGTAGACATGGGCGCTGTAGCGCAGGGGCGGCAGCGTATCGCTGTCCACTACCGGCGCCGCTGGCGCGCTGGGTTTTACCGCCGACGGCGGGTTTTTTGGCGCGGTCTCCCCGGCGGCGGTTAACGGCAAAAGCGCCGCATGAGCCACCGGCAGAGGCAGCGTTTGCGGCGGTGACGGATGGCGCCACTGCTCGCCGCCAAACCAGCCGAGCGCGATAAATAATCCGGCGTACAGCGGGATAATCCAGCCGGGGATCTGCACCATCCGACCGCGGCTCACCGGCGCGTCTGCCTGCGCGGACGGCGGCTGATGCGCCACCAGAGGCGGGATGCCTCTTTCACTATCATCACGAACAATCACAACCGTCTCCTGTTCCCTCACGGTGCAGAGAAGGCGCCCTTACTGGCGCCCCAGACTGCTGACAAAGTGCATTCTTCAGAGATTGCCCGGCGGCGCTACGCTAGTGCGGGCCGACAGATAACCGCATAACTGTTTGATATTGCAGTCTTTCGTAGGCCGGGTAAGGCGTAAGCCGCCACCCGGCAGAAAGGCGAGCATAATAACGAAACAGGTTTGTCATCAGCCAGAGGCGCCCTTACGGGCGCCCCACGTTATGTTATTTACTGCTCACCGGCAGGCCAGCGCCCTGCGATTCCCCCTGTGGCAGCTCGAGGACCGCTACCGACCAGGCCGGCAGCGTGACCGAGCCGTCAGCGGCAACCTGCACGCCGCTCGCCAGCGAACGGTCGCCTGCCGCCTGCTGGATGGCGCTCAGCTGCAGCGATGTGCCGGCGAAGTCCTGCAGCGTCCGGCTTTCCGGTGCGGCGTTGATCGCCACCACGATGCCGTCGACACG
This sequence comes from Klebsiella sp. D5A, assembly GCF_001620885.1. Lineage (NCBI taxonomy): Bacteria > Pseudomonadati > Pseudomonadota > Gammaproteobacteria > Enterobacterales > Enterobacteriaceae > Klebsiella > Klebsiella sp. D5A. The sequence continues at coordinate 59,854 of NZ_LOAR01000006.1, forward strand.
GCTGTCCAGACTGGCGCCAGCCTGCATCCCATCATCGATGGTCATCACCAGCAGACCCGTCTGCTGATCGGCGCCGGTATTGCGGAAGTCCACGCGCTTCATCACCGTCGCGCCGTCACCGAGGGTAAACAGCGGAGAGGATTTACGCAGCGCGGTCAGCTCCTGATAAAACGCGGTCATCTGCTTGAGCTCCGTTTCACCCGGGGTCGCCACCGCGTCTTTTACCCGGGCGATGATGTCATAGTTGCTGCCATCATCGCTGCTGCGCGGCATACCGACGTTGTAGTTGTTGTCCTGCAGGGAGTAATCCACGCGGTTAAACCAGTCACCGGAATCATACGAATCGCGGGTAAAAGATTTAGAGCGCAGCAGCTCCGAGCCCTGCTGGTCAAAGGCGATCCCCTGGCCGAGCATCACGGTCGCCAGCGACACCGCCTGCATCCGGACGCGGGTATTGAGATCCGCCTCCTGAGCAGCTTTATAGCTGATCATGTCCCACAGCGTTTGGTTGTCGTGTTTTGACACATAATTCACGACTTCCGTCGGGTCAGCCGCATAGCCGCCAGGCGCGCCGTTATAGCCAATCTCGCTGCCTTTCTTCACCGCGCCGTCTTTGTCGATCAGCACGAAGTCCGCGAGGTTACCGGCCATGCCCAGACGGGTCAGATCGGCGAGGTGGCGCGCCTGATCGTCGGTCATGCTGGTCAGCTCATTTGGCTGAACGCCGGCGCCGCTGCCCCCCCCCTGATTCTGGCGCAATGCATCGCCGGAATCGAACGGCCCGCCACCGCGCACGGCGTCGCGCAGACGATCGGAGAACGTGCCGATCCCGGTGCCTTTCAGATTGATTTGCGAGGCAATTTCAAAGCGATCGCTCTGGTTGGAATCCCAGCCTTCACCAAAGAAATAAATGTCCGGGTTCAGCGCTTTAATGCGCTCCCAGGCCGAGAGGATCTGCGCTTTCGGATGATAGCCCATCAGGTCGAAGCGGAAGCCATCGATCTTATAATCGGTGGTCCATACCGCCAGTGAATCGGCGATAAGCTTGGCGAACATCCGGTGCTCTGGCGCCGAGTCGGAGCAACAGGTGGCCGATTCCACGCTGCCGGTGGTTTCATTCAGGCGCTGATAGTACCAGGGGACGATCTTATCCAGCACCGAGGTGCGATCGGTCGGGCCGGCGGCGTTGGTGTGGTTGTACACCACGTCCATAATGACGTTCATTCCCAGATCCTGCTTGATCGCCTGAATCATGGTGCGGAACTCTTTAATGCGCGCCGTGCCTTCCGGATCGGTGGCGTAGGATCCTTCCGGCACCGTGTAGTGGAACGGATCGTAGCCCCAGTTATAGGAGTCGGTCTGCGCCACCAGCGTATTCAACGCCTGCACCTGCGGGTTATCCTTGCTGTCGTTCTGCTTCAGCTGGGTCAGCACCTCTTCGACCGTCGAACCGCTGTCGCAATAGCCCGCGAACTCGCTGCTCTTCACCGCGCTGTTGATCTCGCACAGGCGACTGAACGGCTGCTGAATATCGGCGACTTTGTCGCTGAACTCATTGACCGTCGCCAGATCGAAGACCGGCAGCAGCTCAATATGGGTCACGCCCGAGGCCGACAGCTGTTTCAGATGCTGGACCATATTGCTCTCCTGGGCGGTGAGCGCCAGATACTTACCGCGCAGTTCGGCGGGAACGGTTTGATCCCAGGCGGAGAGATCGCGAATATGCGACTCGTGGATCGTCATTTTCGCCAGGTCGGCTTTGGTTTTCTGCGCGTGCGGCATCGTCAGCCCGTCCCAGCCTTCCGGCTTCAGCGCGCTGTCGTTGAGATCGACCACCTGGCTGTACTCCGAGTTGGTCGACAAACTATGGGCGTAGGGATCGGTCACTTCGTACTGCTCGACTTTACGCGACTGCGGGTGGTAGACGGTCATCGCGTAGCGGTAGAACGCGCCCTTCAGGTCGCTCCCGCCCTGCCAGGACCAGGCGCCGGAGGCGCTGTCGCGGGTCATCGGATGGCTGGCCACCACCTTCTTGTCGGCGCTGTAGACCACCAGCTCAACCTGCTGCGCCGTGGGCGCCCAGACGCGGAAGGTCACGCCGCTATCGGTTAGCTGGGCACCATAGCTCAGCGCCTCGGCGGCAGCGGCATAGGTATCGTCCAGCACGCCGGCGGTCTGCACCTGGGTGGCGGAGCTAAGGATCCCGTCGCTTTCGGCGGATATCGCCACCGTCTCGCCCTGCAGCAATTCATCGACGTTGACATCATCCGGCAGCTTAAAGGCAGGATAGCTGGCGAGATGCGGGAAGCGCATGCTCACCTGCTGGCTGACAGTAGTGGGGGTCAGCTTGACATATTTATCGGTAAATTCGCCGTTACTGTCGGCGGCCACCTTACTGCTGTGGCTGTAATAGAGGCGCACAATGGGTTTATTTTCCCCGCCCGGCCACAGCAGGGTGGTTTTATCGATCCAGTGCGCATCGGCCAGCGCCACGCCAAAGGCGGCGCGGAAGGCGTCGGCGCGGGAGTCATAGACCGCGCTGTTGCCAGCGATGACCGATACCGTGCGATCGGTGAAATCGCCAAAAGAGACGCGCAGATCACTGTCGATAAGCTTATTGGTGCCATCGCGGACGATAACGTTGATACATCCGCTCTCTTTAGTCAGCGGGATCACCCAGTAAGGGCCATATTTGTCGCTGCCGGTCGGCGTAGTGCTGACATCATTCCAGTCCGCCACCGGCGCGCTCAGCGCATCACAGGTTTCGTTATTCCATAGATAGAGGTTTTTAGTCGCATAGTCGGCCGGCGTGCTGCTGGTGATGCCGGCGATATCGACAAGGTGAATGACAGCCTGGTTGGCGGAAGCCTGCGCCGCTTCGCCAGGGACGGCAACGTCCGGTAAGCGGACGACCACATCCTGCGGGTCGGGCGTACCGGGCGTGCCTGGGTTGCCAGGATTGCCTGGTGAACCCGGTGAGCCAGAGGGTGAAGAGGAAGAGCTGTTATCACAGCCACTCAATAATACTAACGATCCAAGAAATAGGGCATGACAGGTATATCTGAGCATTCGATAGTCCCTAATATGCTTATTAAATTATAAAAGGTAAGAAAGGATGAATATCTTTACAGCGCGCTAATTAGATATTTTTGCTTTCCGGGGCGCAATCATCCCCCACAAATGAGAGGGGGGCGTAGGAAGCCGGGGGAGTAAATCAATAAAGGGAATGACGACCCGAAACCGCAAACTGATTATGATTCGCCAAGCTTATCGCCACTCTCCGGCAATAAATAATTCAAAAGCCAATAATCACCTACCTGTTTCGGTAGGGTATTACGCCAACGTGCAGAAAAATAAATTAGTAAAGGAATTAAAATGCCAGTTTCTGTGATGGGGTTAACAAATATAAATAAAGGGATAATTAAATTATTACCACAAATTGTGACGCTCATCATATTAATAACCGCTATCCCCCAGCTGGCGAAATTAACCTGGCGCGTGGTATTCCCTGTGAGTCCTGAGGATATTTCCGCCCTGCCATTAACCGCTTCTCCAATGGCGGAGTCGGAATTAAAAACCGAACGGCCTGTATTTACCCTGTTTGGTCTGGCGGCAAAAAACAACCCCGCGCCAACGGATGCAACCCACCTCAATCAGGTGCCGGTTTCCAGCCTGAAACTACGCCTTACGGGTCTGCTCGCCAGCAGTAACCCGGCACGATCCATCGCCATTATAGAAAAAGGAAATCAGCAGGTTAGCCTTAGCGCCGGCGATACTATCCCGGGGTATGATGCGCGGATCGTCGCCATTCTTCCCGACCGGATCATCGTTAACTATCAGGGACGCAAAGAGGCTATTTTGTTATTTAACGATACCCGCGCGCCGTCGTCATCGCCCGCTACAGCGGCCACTCCGCCTCTTGTGAAGCAACTCCGCGAACAGCCGCAAAATATCCTCACTTATTTATCTATTTCGCCGGTGCTCAGTGGCGACAAACTGCAGGGCTATCGCCTTAATCCAGGCAAAGACGCCTCGCTATTTCGTCAGTCCGGCCTGCAGGAAAATGATTTAGCCATTGCCCTAAATGGCATTGATTTACGCGATCAGGCGCAAGCACAGCAGGCGCTGCAACACCTGAATGAACAGACCGAAATAACGCTGACCGTTGAGCGAGAAGGTCAACGACACGATATCGCTTTCGCGCTGGGGGATGAATAATTGCCAACCATAAAACGACTGCGGAAAATGCTGACTGTGCTGCTGATATTAACGCCGCTGCTATTTCGTCCGGCCATCGCAGAAGAATTTTCCGCCAGCTTTAAAGGCACCGATATCCAGGAATTTATCAATACCGTCAGCAAAAACCTGAATAAAACGGTGATTATCGATCCCAGCGTGCGCGGCACCATTACCGTACGCAGTTACGATATGCTCAATGAAGAGCAATATTATCAATTCTTCCTTAGCGTGCTGGATGTGTATGGCTTCGCCGTGATCAATATGAATAACGGCGTACTGAAGGTGGTGCGGGCTAAAGATGCGAAAACCTCGGCCGTCCCGGTCGCCAGCGAGGCAGCACCGGGCGAAGGCGATGAAGTGGTCACCCGGGTGGTGCCCCTGACCAACGTCGCCGCCCGCGATCTCGCCCCGCTGCTTCGCCAGCTGAACGATAACGCCGGCGCCGGCAGCGTGGTCCATTATGAGCCCTCCAACGTATTGCTGATGACCGGCCGCGCAGCGGTCATCAAACGCCTGCTGACCATTGTCGAGCGCGTCGACAACGCCGGGGATCGCAGCGTGGTGACCGTTCCCCTCTCCTGGGCCTCCGCCGCGGAGGTGGTCAAACTGGTTACCGAGCTCAATAAAGACAGCAGCAAGTCGGCACTGCCGGGCTCGATGGTGGCGAACGTGGTGGCCGATGAGCGCACCAACGCGGTACTGGTCAGCGGCGAGCCGAACTCGCGCCAGCGCATTATCGCCATGATCAAACAGCTCGACCGCCAGCAGGCGGTGCAGGGCAACACCAAAGTGATCTACCTGAAGTACGCCAAAGCCGCCGATCTGGTGGAGGTCCTCACCGGGATCAGCAGCTCACTGCAGAACGATAAGCAAAGCGCCAAACCGGTGGCCGCGATCGACAAAAATATCATTATCAAAGCCCACGGCCAGACCAACGCCCTGATCGTCACCGCGGCGCCGGACGTGATGAACGATCTTGAGCGAGTGATCGCCCAGCTCGATATCCGCCGCCCGCAGGTGCTGGTGGAGGCGATTATCGCCGAAGTGCAGGATGCCGACGGCCTCAACCTCGGTATCCAGTGGGCCAATAAAAATGCCGGCATGACCCAGTTCACCAACAGCGGGCTGCCGATCTCCACGGTTATCGCTGGCGCCAACCAATACAACAAAGACGGTACCGTCAGCAGCTCGCTGGCCAGCGCTCTGGGCTCGTTTAACGGTATCGCCGCCGGCTTCTATCAGGGGAACTGGGCGATGCTGCTCACCGCCCTCTCCAGCAGTACCAAGAACGATATTCTGGCCACCCCCAGCATCGTCACCCTCGACAACATGCAAGCCACCTTTAACGTCGGCCAGGAAGTTCCGGTATTAACCGGCTCGCAAACCACTTCCGGCGACAACATCTTTAATACCGTCGAGCGCAAAACCGTCGGCATTAAGCTGAAGGTGAAACCGCAGATTAACGAAGGCGATGCCGTGCTGCTGGAGATTGAGCAGGAGGTATCAAGCGTCGCCGACTCGGCCTCCAGCACCAGTAGCGATCTCGGCGCGACCTTCAATACCCGGACGGTGAATAACGCCGTGCTGGTCGGCAGCGGTGAAACGGTGGTGGTTGGCGGGCTGCTGGATAAAAGCGTCACCGATACCGCCGACAAAGTGCCGCTGCTCGGCGACATCCCGGTGATCGGCGCCCTGTTCCGCTCCGAGAGCAAGAAAGTGTCGAAACGCAACCTGATGCTGTTTATCCGTCCGACCATCATTCGCGATCGTGATGAGTACCGTCAGGCCTCTTCCGGCCAGTACACCGCATTCGACAATGCGCAAACCAAACAGCGGGGCAAAGACAGCAGCGAAGCGACACTCAGTAATGACCTGCTGCACATCTATCCAAAGCAGGAGACCCAGGCCTTCCGCCAGGTCAGCGCCGCCATTGACGCCTTTAACCTCGGAGGCCGCCCATGACGCCAGCCGCCGAACGCCGTCCGCTGCTGCCCTTTGCCTGGGCCCGCGCGCATCATCTTGTGCTGCTCAGCGACGGCGAACGCTGCGAAGCGCTGTGCCGCTCCGATACCGCCGCCCGGGCGCTGCTGGAAGCGCGTCGCCTGGCGGACGGACCGATGAGCGTCAGCCGTCTGGCTCCGGACGCGTTCGAGAAAGTGCTGGTGCTCAGCTATCAGCGCGACTCGGCGGAAGCGCACCGCATGATGGCCGATATCGGCAATGAGCTCGACCTCTATACCCTCGCCGAAGAGCTACCGGACACCGACGATCTGCTCGACAGCGAGGACGACGCGCCGATCATACGCCTGATCAACGCCATGCTCACCGAGGCCATCAAAGAGAAAGCCTCGGATATTCATATCGAAACCTATGAGCGCCATCTGCAGATCCGCTTTCGCGTCGACGGCGTGCTGCGCGAAATTCTGCGCCCGCAGCGGCGGCTGGCCGCGCTGTTAATTTCGCGTATCAAGGTGATGGCCAGCCTGGATATTGCTGAAAAACGGATCCCTCAGGATGGGCGGATGGCGCTGCGCATCGGCGGGCGGGCGATCGACGTGCGCGTCTCCACCCTCCCCTCCAGCCACGGCGAACGCGTCGTCCTGCGCCTGCTGGACAAAAACAGCGTCAACCTGGATCTGCTGACGTTGGGCATGCCCCCCGCTCTGCTCGATCGGGTCGACGCGCTGATCGCCCGGCCACACGGCATTATTCTGGTCACCGGGCCGACCGGGTCAGGGAAAAGCACCACCCTGTATGCCGCCCTCAGCCGCCTCGACGCCCACGAACGCAATATCATGACCATTGAAGATCCGGTGGAGTATGAGCTGGAGGGCATCGGCCAGACTCAGGTCAACGCCAAAGTCGATATGACTTTCGCCCGCGGCCTGCGCGCCATACTGCGCCAGGATCCGGATGTGGTACTGGTGGGGGAAATCCGCGATGGCGAAACCGCCCAGATCGCCGTCCAGGCCTCGCTGACCGGACACCTGGTGCTGTCGACCCTGCACACCAACAGCGCGCTGGGCGCCATTTCCCGTCTGCAGGATATGGGCGTGGAGCCTTTTTTACTCTCCACGTCGCTGCTGGCGGTGATGTCGCAGCGGCTGGTGCGCCAACTGTGCCCGCACTGTCGTCAGCCCACGCAGGCGGATGCCGACACCGCCCGGCAGATGGCGGTCCCGGTCGGCGCGCGGCTGTGGCAGCCCAAAGGCTGTCCGGAGTGTAATTTCATCGGCTATCGCGGACGCACCGGTATTCATGAACTGCTGCTGGTTGACGACCGCGTCCGCGCCGCCATCCACCGCGGCGAGAATGAGATCACCCTGATCCAGCAGCTGGGGCCAGCCTGGCAAACCCTGCGCCATGCCGGACGCGACAAAGCGCTGGCGGGGATCACCAGCTGGGAAGAGGTGATGCGGGTCACCGAACAGCAAACGACGGAAAGCGTCTGAGATGGCCCTGTTTCGCTATCAGGCACTGGACCCGCAGGGCAAAACCCGCCGCGGCGTTCAGCAGGCCGACTCCGCCCGCCACGCCCGCCAGCTGCTGCGGGACAACGGCTGGCTGGCGCTGGAAGTGACCGCCGCCGACCCGGCGCGCCGGCTGTGGCGCGGCGGATCCCTCACCCGGCGCACCAGCGCCGGTGATTTAGCCCTGCTCACCCGTCAGCTGGCCACCCTGGTTGCCGCCGGGATCCCGCTGGAAAAGGCGCTCGATGCCGTCGCCCAGCAGTGCGAAAAGGCGCCGCTAAGAACGTTAATGGCCGGGGTGCGCAGCAAAGTACTCGAAGGCCATTCGCTGGCGGAGGCGATGCGCGGCTATCCCGCCTGCTTCGATGGACTGTTCTGCGCCATGGTGGCGGCTGGCGAAACCTCCGGCCATCTCGACGGCGTGCTGAACCGACTGGCGGACTATACCGAGCAGCGCCAGCAGCTTCGCGCCCGCCTGCTGCAGGCGATGATCTATCCCATCGTGCTGACGCTGGTCGCCATCAGCGTGATCGCCATTCTGCTCTCCACTGTGGTCCCAAAAGTCGTTGAGCAGTTTGTTCATCTGAAACAGGCCCTGCCGTTCTCCACCCGGCTGCTGATGAGCCTGAGCGATATCGTGCGCAGCGCGGGGCCCTGGCTGGTGCTGCTGTCGCTACTGGCGCTGCTGACGCTGCGTTATCTGCTGCGCCAGCCCGCCCGGCGGCTCGCCTGGGACCGGATGCTGCTGCGCCTGCCGGTCATCGGCCGCGTGGCCCGCAGCGTGAACAGCGCACGCTACGCCCGCACCTTAAGCATTCTCAATGCCAGCGCGGTGCCGCTGCTGCTGTCGATGCGCATCAGCGCCGACGTCCTCAGCAACGCCTGGGCGCGCAGCCAGCTGGCGGCGGCCAGCGAATCGGTACGCGAAGGCGTCAGTCTGCATCGGGCGCTGGAATCCACCGCCCTGTTCCCGCCGATGATGCGCTACATGATCGCCAGCGGCGAGCAGAGCGGCGAGTTGACCGCGATGCTGGAGCGCGCGGCGGAGAACCAGGACCGGGAGCTGAGCGCGCAGATCCAGATGGCCCTCAGTCTGTTTGAACCCCTGCTGGTGGTCACCATGGCCGGCATGGTGCTGTTTATCGTGCTGGCCATCCTGCAGCCGATCCTGCAACTGAACACCCTTATGAGTATGTAACTGTATTAATGGAGAAAACTATGCAACGGCAACGCGGTTTCACGTTACTGGAAATTATGGTGGTGATCGTCATTCTCGGCATTCTCGCCAGCCTGGTGGTGCCCAACCTGATGGGCAACAAGGAGAAAGCGGACCGCCAGAAAGTCGTCAGCGATCTGGTGGCGCTCGAGGGGGCGCTGGATATGTATAAACTGGACAACAGCCGCTACCCCAACACCGAGCAGGGACTGCAGGCGCTGGTGACCGCCCCGGCCGCCGAGCCGCACGCCCGCAACTACCCGGAAGGCGGCTATATCCGCCGCCTGCCGCAGGACCCGTGGGGAAATGAGTATCAGCTGTTAAGCCCGGGTCAGCATGGTGCCATCGACGTCTTCAGCGTCGGCCCGGACGGGATGCCCGACACCAATGACGACATCGGCAACTGGACCCTCGGGAAGAAATAGTGTCTCAGCGCGGTTTCACGCTCCTTGAGATGATGCTGGTCCTGCTGCTGATTGGCGTCAGCGCCAGCATGGTGCTGCTGGCGTTTCCCTCCGCCCGCACCCAGGAGGCTACGCAGATCCTGGCGCGCTTTCAGGCGCAGCTGGATTTTGTCCGCGAGCGCGGGCAGCAAACCGGTCAGCTCTTCGGGATCGTCATCCACCCTGACCGCTGGCAGTTTATGCGCCTGCAGCCTGCCGACGAAGACGCTCCGGCGGCGGCTGATGACCGCTGGGGCAACGCGCAGTGGCTGCCACTGCAGGCCGGACGCGTCACCACGGCGGAAACCCTCCCCCGGACCAGGCTGACGCTGCGCTTTCCCGACGGCCAGGCGTGGACGCCAGGCGAGCAGCCCGACGTGCTGATCTTCCCAGGCGGCGAAGTCACACCGTTTCAGCTGCGGATTGACGCCGCGACGGGCATCACCATCGACGCCCAGGGTGACAGCCAGCCGCTGGCGGCGCGGGAGCAGCCATGAAACGCCAGGCCGGGATGACGCTTATCGAAGTGATGGTCGCGCTGGTGATTTTCGCCCTCGCCGGTCTGGCGGTGATGCAGTCCACCCTGCAGCAGACGCGCCAGCTTGGGCGTATGGAAGAGAAAATCCTCGCCAGCTGGCTGGCGGATAATCAGCTGGTGCAGCTGCGGCTGGAGAAACGCTGGCCCGCCCTCAGCTGGTCCGAAACCACCGTGGAAGCCGCCGGAACGCGCTGGTTTGTCCGCTGGCAGGGAGTGGAAACCGCGCTGCCGCAGCTGCGGGCGCTGGACGTGGAGGTCCGGCGGCAAAAAAGCGATCCCGCGCCGCTGGCGACCCTGCGCACCTGGGTGACGCCGCCATGATAACGAAAATGCGCGGTTTCACCCTGATTGAAACGCTGCTGGCGCTGGCTATCCTCGCCGTCCTTAGCGCCGCCGCCGTGATGGTGCTGCAGAACGTCATCCGCGCCGATGGCCTGACCCGCGAGAAGAGCCAGCAGATCGCCGCCCTCCAGCGCGCCTTTCGCCAGATCGCCGACGATGTCACGCACATCATTCCCCGTCGCGCCAGAAACAGCGACACGCTTTTCTTCGCCGGACGTTTCCAGTTGCAGAGCGACGACTGGGGGCTGGCCTTCAGCCGCAGCGGCTGGCCGAACCCACTGGGGATCCTCCCACGTTCGGAGATCCAGAACGTCAGCTACCGTCTGCGCCAGCAACAGCTTGAGCGACTGAGCTTCGATCAGCAGGATCCGCTGACCGGCAGCCAGCCGACGGTTCGGGTGGTATTGCGCGAGGTGACGGCGTTTCGTCTGCGCTTCTACGCCGACGGACGCTGGCAGGAGACCTGGGATCGCTCGCAGACGCTGCCGCAGGGGCTGGAGATCACCCTGACGCTGGCGAACAGCGGGGAGATCACCCGCCTGTTTTTACTCACCCCGGGAGGCAGCCAGTGAAAAATCGGCAACGCGGCGTCGCGCTCCTGATGGTGCTGTTCATCCTCGCCCTGATGATGATCCTCGCCAGCGCCATGACCGAACGCACCGCGGTCATGTATCAGCATACCGCCGTGACCCTCGATAATCTGCAGGCCAGATGGTACGCCCTGGCGGCGGAAAACATGGCCGCCGCGCTCCTGCAACGCGACGCGCTGGACTCACCCAGTCAAACGAACCTGGCGCAAAGCTGGGCGCAGGAGGGGCGCCGCTTTACCCTCGACGATGGCGAAATCCTCGCCACGATCCGCGACGGGCACGCCTGCTTTAACCTCAATGCCATCAACCATCGCGCGGATGAAACCAGCGGCGGAACGCCCTACCCGACCGACGTCTTCGTCCGGCTGTTGGCGCTGCTCGGCGAATCGCCGCTGCGCGCCAGCCAGATCGCCGCCGCCCTTGGCGACTGGACGGACAGCGACGGCCAGCCGCGGCTGAACGGAGCAGAGGATGAGGTCTATATGGCGCAAACCCCGGGCTATCTCGCCGCCAACCAGCCGATGCAGGATGTCAGCGAGCTGCGCCTGCTGGCGGGTATGGACGCCGCCCTCTATCAGCGCCTGCTCCCCTTCGTCTGCGCCCAGCCGGATGACGCGCTGCAGGTCAATGTCAACACCCTGCGGCCCTCCCAGGCCCCCCTGCTGGTGGCCCTCTTTCCCGGCGAGCTGACGCTGCAGGAGGCGCAACAACTGCTGCACAACCGCCCGCGAACCGGGTGGAGCAGCGTCGCTGCGTTTCTCGCGCAGCCGACGCTGCAGAAAACCGATACCACGCTTGCCCGCCCCTGGCTGACGGTGCACAGCACGCGCTTTATCGCCGCCTTTACCGTGGCGACCGGCAATCTTCGCTTTCAGCTGCACAGCGTCCTGCAACAGGAGGGGCGCACGTTTACCGTCGTCCAGCGGCGATATGGACTTTCTATGGTGGTCGATGAATAAGTTTAACGCTTCTCCCCAGGCCATGCTGATCGTGCGCTTCGCCCCCGGGCTGGCGCCGCTGCACTGGCAACTCTTCGCCCCCGGCGAGCCACACCACGAGGCCAGCGGCCGGTGGCCGGCTGACGACGCCAGCCCTTTCCCGGCGCTGGCGGCGCACTACCCCGCCTGGGTGCTGATCCCGGCCAGCGACTGCGCGTTTCACTCGCTCACCCTGCCGGCGGGCTTGCGTAAACCGCCGCTGCAGGTCGCCCCATTCCTGCTCGAAGAGCAGCTGGCCGACGATGTCGAAGCCACCCATTTTGCCCTGCTCCACCGCCAGCAGGCGCAGTGCGAGATCGTCGCCGTACAGCGGCAAAAAATGCGCGACTGGCTGGCCCGCTGCGAGTCGCTCTCCCTTCGGCCCCTGGCGTTGACGCCCGACGTGCTGGCCCTGCCCTTGCATCCGCCAGCGTGGAGCGCGGTGCAGGTGGACGAGCAGTGGCTGTTCCGCCACCAGCCGTGGGGCGGCATGGCGGCGGAAAACGTCTGGCTGACGGAGCTGCTGCAGAGCGAGGCGGAAGAACCAGTCATCGACAGCTATTCACCGCCGCCCGCGGCGCCGGGCGTCTGGCGGGCGCAACCTGCGCAGACATTGCTGACCCTTGCCGCACGCTATCCGGCAACGCAGCAGCTCAGTCTGCTGCAGGGGGAGTTTGCCGTCCGTCGGCGGCGGCCTGCACAGGCGACCTGGCGTTCGGCGCAATATGCCGCACTGGCTCTGGCGTTACTGGTGGGGACAAACAGCGTGCTGGACCATCTCGATCTGGCGCGTCAGGCCGAGGCGGCGCAGCAGGCCAGCCGGGCTTTCTATCACCGCTGGTTTCCGACGGAGAAAAAGGTGATTAATCCGCGACTGCAGATGCAGCAACACCTGCAAACCCTCACCCGTCAGGCGCAGCATGCCCCCCTCGTCGATCGCCTCAACGCGCTGCAAAACATCCTCAGCGACACGCCGGGGATCCGCCTGCGGACGCTGAGCTGGGATGCCGCGGGCAACCGTCTGCAGTTGGATATCGCCGCGGTCTCTTCCCGGGCGCTGGAGCAGTTCACCCAGCGGGCGCAGCCGCGGTTTCGCGTCCGGCCAGGCGACATGACCACGAAACCGGATGGCATTGAGGGACAACTGACGCTGGAGGAAAACAATGGCTAATCTGCTTATCTGGTGGCGGCAGCGCACGCCGTCCGAACAGCGCCTGCTGCTCGGACTCGCGGGGCTGCTGGTGGTATGCGCCCTCTGGTACGGATTGTGGCAGCCCTGGCGAGCCCGTGAGGCGCAGTGGCGACAAACCCTGATGAAAGAGCAGGCCAGCCTGCGCTGGATGACGCAGCAGAGCCCGCGCCTGCAGCAGCTCAGCCAGCAGCCCACGCCGACGGCAAAAGAGGCGCTCACCGCCCTGGTGATGCGCGAGGCGGCGAGCCACGGGCTGGCCGTCGCCCGCCTGCAGCCGCAGGGAAAACGTCTGCAGGTCACCCTCCAGCCCTGCACCTTCCAGGCGCTGATGGCGTGGCTCGACGCCCCGGCGATGCGTGGCGTCAACGCGGTCTCCCTGTCCGTGACCGGGCAGCCGTCGCGGCCCGGCTGGGTTATGGTCAACCATCTGCTGCTGGAGCGCGACGATGAAAGCTAAAGGGATCGCGGGCGGACTGCTGCTGGTCCTCTATCTGCTGTGGCTGGCTGCTACCGCCCCGGCGCGCCTGCTGGTCCCGATGCTGCCGCCCGGCGTACAGGTGGGCAGCCTCAGCGGCAGCGTCTGGCGCGGCGCGGCGCAACCGGTCTACTGGCATGGCGAACGGCTTGAACGACTGGCGTGGTCGCTGACCCTGGCTGGCTGGCAGGTCTCTCTCAGCGATCCCCGCGGTGTGGAGGGTCAGGCCCGGCTGTGGGGCCTGCGCGATCTGCGCCTGCAGGAGGGGCGGCTCACCGCCCCCGCCAGCCTGCTCAGCCGCTGGCTGATGTCGACCATGCCCGTCAGCGCCGAGGGAGAGGTCACTTTCAGCCTGGCCGAAGCGCACTTCAGCGAGGGGCGCTGCCGACAAATCACCGCCGGAGGCGCGCAGTGGCGTCAGGCCCGACTGCACTCCCCGGTCGGCAGCCTGGAGCTGGCCCAGGTTAATGGCACCTTCCGCTGTACGGCGGACGGCGCCGTGGCGCTGACCCTCCGCCAGGATTCTCATCAGCTGAGCCTCAGCGGCCAGGGGACCCTGTCGCCCGATGGCCGCTATCTGTTTCGCGGTACGCTACAGCCCCGGCAGGGAATGCCGCCGCTGTTGGCGCTGCTGGTGACGCGCCCCGCCTCTAAAAACGAGCCGGGTCGCACACCGTGGCAGATTCAGGGAAAATGGTTACCCCAGGAGCAAAAATGACGATATTAACGGCATTATCGCTGCACTTTCCCCTTGTCTGGTATGGCTTCCTGCTGCTGTTCGGCCTGGCGCTGGGCAGCTTTTACAACGTGGTGATCTATCGTCTGCCGCGCATGTTGACCCAGACCGCGGACGACGAGCGGATAACCCTCAGCACCCCGGGCTCCTCCTGCCCGCAGTGCCGCCAGCCGATCGCCTGGCGGGACAATATCCCGCTGCTCAGTTTCCTCTGGCTGGGCCGTCGCGCCCGCTGCTGTCAGGCGCCCATCGCGTGGAGCTATCCGCTGACCGAGCTGGCCACCGGCCTGCTGTTTATCCTCGCCGGGGCGCTGCTCGCGCCGGGCCTGCCGCTGGCGGGCGGCCTGCTGCTGCTCTCGTTCCTGCTGATGCTGGCGCGGATTGACGCCCGGACCCAGCTGTTGCCCGACCGTCTGACGCTGCCCCTGCTGTGGGCCGGGCTGCTGTTCAATCTTAACGAGGTGTACATTGCCCTGCCGGACGCGGTCGCCGGGGCGATGGCCGGTTATCTGGCGCTGTGGTCGGTCTACTGGCTGTTCCGCCTGCTGACCGGGAAAGAGGCGCTGGGCTATGGCGATTTTAAGCTGCTGGCGGCGCTGGGCGCCTGGTGCGGCTGGCAGGTTCTGCCGCAGGTGCTGTTGCTCGCCTCGGCCTGCGGGCTGGTGTGGACCCTGCTGCAGCGCCTGTGGACCCGGCAGTCGCTGCAGCAGCCGCTGGCCTTCGGCCCCTGGCTGGCGCTGGCCGGAGGGGGCATTTTTCTCTGGCAGCAGATGGTCTAGCGGTTACTGCCCGCCTGGCCGGGCAGGATACCGCCCGGCCAGCCGACTACGAATATTTTTTGCTGCGCCGGGTCGGGGCGGTGTTGGCCGGATCGTCCGGCCAGACGTGTTTCGGGTAGCGTCCCTTCATCTCTTTTTGCACCTCGCGGTAGCTTCCCTGCCAGAAGGCGCTCAGATCGCGGGTGATCTGCAGCGGACGCTGGGCGGGCGACAGCAGCTCCAGCACCAGCGGCACCCGCCCCTCGGCGATAACCGGCGTCGTGGCCTCGCCGAACATCTCCTGCATACGTACCGCCAGCGCTGGCGGGTTCTCCGCATGGTAACGGATCGCCAGACGGCTGCCGGTCGGCACGGTATAGTGCGTCGGCAGCTCGCGATCCAGCTTCTGGCGCAGCGGCCACGGCAGCCAGTCCTGTAGCGCCTGACGCAGATCCAGTGCCTTCAGCGCCCGCAGCGAGTGAACGCCGTTCATCTGCGGCAGCAGCCATGCCTCCAGCGAGGCCAACAGCGAAGCGTCATCCACCGCGGGCCACGCCTCTTCCGGCAACCACTGCGCCGCACACTGCAGCCGCAGTCGCAGCTGCTCAGCCTCTGGCGTCCAGTTGAGCACACCGAGGCCTTTCTCACGAATACCGTTGAGCATCGCCTGATGCAGCTCCGCCTCAGAGGGCTTCGCCAGCGGCTGGGTCTTGATCACCAACTGGCCTATCACCGTCCGCCGCCAGGCTTTCAGCGTCCCCTGCGCTTCATCCCACTCCACCGTGTCGGAACGCTGCGCCAGCTCGGGACGGGCGGCGATCAGCTCGCCGATATCCACTGGCAGAGCCAACAGCATGCGGGCATCCGGCGAGGCGCTGCCCTGCAGCAGCAGCGGAGCGATCAGCCACTCATGGCGGCCCAGCGCGTCGTCGGCGTCCAGCATCGCGCCCATGCCGTTCGCCAGCTGGTAGCGCCCCTCCTGACCGCGGCGGCGGGCGATGCGATCGGCGAAGGCCGACGCCAGCAACCCCGCCATTCCTCCGGCATCGGGCTGGCCGCCGCGGCGGGCCAGACGCTTCATCAGCTGCTGCGCCCGCTGCTGCCAGTTGGCCTGCTGACGGGAAAAGACGGCGCCCAAATCCACCAGCCCGCCGCGCGGAGGCTCCTCAAGGATCGCCGCCAGCCTGGCCGCCGTCGCCGCCTCGTCATCGGTCTGCGCGGCGGCCAGCATCGCCGCCAGCCGGGGCTCGTTGCCGAGGGTCGCCATTTTGCGGCCAAACGCCGACAGCCGCTCGCCGTCCAGCGCCGAGAGCGCCTCCAGCAGGCGGCGCGCGGCGGCCAGGTTCACCGCGGGCGGCTGATCCAGCCAGGCCAGCGCGGCCGGATCGTGGCAGCCCCACTGCAGCAGCTCCAGCAGTAGCGCCGACAGATCGCTGTGCAGGATCTCCGGCTCGCTCTGCGCCGCCGCCCGTTCCGCCTGTTCTTTGCCGAGCAAATGCAGGCAGATCCCCGGAGAGAGACGACCGGCGCGTCCGGCACGCTGCGTCATCGATGCCTGGCTGATGCGCTGCGTCACCAGCCGGGTCAGGCCGGTGCGCGGGTCAAAGCGGGCGACCCGCTCCTGGGCGCTGTCGACCACCAGGCGGATCCCCTCGATGGTCAGACTGGTCTCGGCGATATTGGTGGCCAGCACCACTTTGCGCTTCCCGGCCGGCGCCGGGAGGATCGCTTTGCGCTGCTCGCTTAGGGGCAGCGCGCCGTACAGCGGGCAGAGGATGACATCCTCCGCCACGCGCTCCGTCAGCTGTTCCTGAACGCGCTGGATCTCACCGACGCCGGGCAGAAACAGCAGCATCGATCCCTGCTCATGTCGCAACAGCTCCGCTGCCGCCACCGCCACCGCCTCATCAAAGCGCTGGTGCGTGGGAAGCGGGTTGAAACGGCGCTCCACCGGATAAGCGCGTCCCTCCGAGACCACCACTGGCGCCTCAGGCAGCAGACGCTGCAGGCGATCGTTATCGAGGGTCGCCGACATGATCAGCAGCTTGAGATCGTCACGCAATCCCTGCTGGACGTCGAGCAGCAAGGCCAGCGCCAGATCCGCCTGCAGGCTACGCTCGTGAAACTCATCGAGGATCACCAGCCCCACACCCGCCAGCTCCGGATCGCGCTGGATCATGCGCGTCAGGATCCCCTCCGTAACCACCTCCAGGCGGGTCTGCGGCCCGACGCAGGTTTCGGCGCGCATGCGGTAACCCACGGTCTCCCCCGGCTTTTCGCCAAGCAGTTCAGCCAGCCGCTGCGCGACATTACGCGCCGCCAGGCGCCTCGGCTCCAGCAGGATAATGCGTCCCGCGATGTTGCCCTCGGCGAGGATCTGCAGCGGCAGCCAGGTCGATTTCCCGGCGCCGGTCGGCGCGTTGAGCAAAACCTGCGGCGCGTGCTGCAGGGCGGATAACAGTTCTGGGAGGACGGCGGCAACCGGCAATGAGGACACAAAAGGCTCCGGGGGTTAACATTCAGGGGCTCGCATTGTAGCATCCCCCTAATTCATTACCGAGTCTCTATCATGTCTGAGCCGAAAAGGCTGTTTTTTGCGCTTGAACTGCCGTCTGCCGTCCAGAAACAGATCGTCCAGTGGCGGGCAAGCCACTTCCCCGAGGATGCCGGCAGGCCCGTCGCGGCGGATAACCTCCATCTGACGCTGGCGTTTCTCGGCGAGGTGAGCGCGGAAAAACAGCGGGCGCTGGCCGCCCTCGCCGGCCGCCTCCGCCAGCCGGGCTTTACCCTGACGCTGGACGATGCCGGACAGTGGCTGCGCTCGCGAGTGGTCTGGCTCGGGACCCGTCAGCCGCCGCGCGGCCTGCTGCAGCTCGCCAGTATGCTGCGCGCTCAGGCGGCGCGCAGCGGCTGCTATCAGAGCCCGCAGCCGTTTCATCCGCATATTACCCTGTGGCGCGATGCCCGCCAGGCGGTGCCGATCCCGGCTCCCGGCTTTCACTGGTCGTTTCCAGTGAACGAGTTCGTGCTCTATGAGTCCAGCTTCGGCCGGGGGCGCACGCGCTACACGGCGCTGGAACGTTATCCGTTTCATAAGGAAAGTTGATGCAGTTTGATCCGCCGTTACAGCCCGCTATTTTGCTTAAACGTTACAAACGATTTCTTGCTGACGTGGTTACCCCCGATGGCCGTGAGCTGACGCTTCACTGCCCCAATACCGGCGCAATGACCGGTTGCGCCGCCCCGGGCGACACCGTCTGGTATTCCACTTCTGACAATGCGAAGCGCAAATATGCCCACACCTGGGAATTAACTGAAACGCAACAGGGCGCGGTTATTTGCGTCAATACGCTGCGCGCGAATTCGCTGGCAAAAGAGGCGATTTCCGCCGGAATAATCCCTGAGCTTTCCGGCTATAACCAGCTGAAAAGCGAAGTGAAATATGGCGAAGAGAATAGCCGTATCGATATTATGTTACAGGCAGATGACCGACAAAACTGCTATATTGAAGTGAAATCGGTTACGTTGGCGGAGAAAGAATACGGTTATTTTCCCGATGCGGTGACCACGCGCGGCCAGAAGCACCTGCGGGAGCTGATGGCCGTCGCGGCAAATGGCGACCGTGCGGTGATTTTATTTGCCGTTTTGCATTCGGCAATTGACCGTTTCTCTCCCGCGCATCATATTGATGCCAGATACGCACAGCTGTTAACAGAAGCCCGCGACAAGGGGGTGGAAATTCTCGCCTGGAAGGCGGAACTTTCTACGACGAAGATGACTCTGAATAAGCCGATTGCCGTGGTGTTAAACCCCGGGAAATAAGTGGCTAAATAGTGTTCGGGTCGCAAGCGCGAATACGCTTTTCTTCACAGGGTTGTCAAGTGTAACGTTTAGATAATTGCTATCCGGAAAAGCATCTGCTATTTATAGCGGCCTGATTTTCCCCCACATGGGGATCGATAGTGCGTGTTAAGGAGAAGCAACATGCAAGAAGGGCAAAACCGTAAAACATCGTCCCTGAGTATTCTCGCCATCGCTGGGGTGGAGCCGTACCAAGAGAAACCGGGCGAAGAGTATATGAACGAAGCCCAGCTGGCGCACTTCAAGCGTATTCTTGAAGCATGGCGTAATCAACTCAGGGATGAAGTGGATCGCACCGTAACGCACATGCAGGATGAAGCTGCTAACTTCCCGGATCCGGTAGACCGTGCCGCCCAGGAAGAAGAGTTCAGCCTGGAACTGCGTAACCGCGACCGCGAACGTAAACTGATCAAAAAGATCGAGAAAACGCTGAAAAAAGTTGAAGATGAAGACTTCGGCTACTGCGAATCCTGCGGCGTGGAGATCGGCATTCGCCGTCTGGAAGCGCGTCCGACTGCGGATCTGTGCATTGACTGCAAAACCCTGGCGGAAATTCGCGAAAAACAGATGGCGGGCTAATCCCCTGCTGCCTCACTCTCTGGCGGGAGTCTCTCCCGCCTGGTTCTGTTGTCCGTAACATGACTGACTCACGCTATATTGGGCGCTTTGCTCCCTCCCCCTCCGGTGAACTCCACTTCGGCTCTTTGATTGCCGCGCTCGGCAGCTACCTGCAAGCCCGCGCGAACCAGGGTATCTGGCGCGTTCGTATTGAAGATATCGACCCGCCGCGCGAAGTCCCCGGGGCCGCCGACACCATTCTGCGCCAGCTTGACCACTACGGTCTGCACTGGGACGGCGAGGTGCTCTGGCAGTCGCAACGACATGAAGCTTACCGCGAGGCGCTGGCCTGGCTGGGTGAACAAGGGCTGAGCTATTACTGCACCTGCACCCGCGCGCGGATCCATGCCGTAGGCGGGATCTACGATGGTCACTGCCGCGACCTCGGGCTGGGGGCGGAAAACGCCGCGCTGCGCCTGCGCCAGACCCGTCCGGTGCTGCAGTTCACCGATCGCCTGCGCGGCACGCTGGTCGCCAACGAGCCGCTGGCGCGCGAGGATTTTATTATCCACCGTCGCGACGGCCTGTTTGCCTACAATCTGGCGGTGGTGGTTGATGACCACTTTCAGGGGATCACCGAGATCGTCCGCGGCGCTGACCTGATTGAGCCGACGGTCCGGCAGATTTCACTGTATCAGCATTTTGGCTGGCAGGCGCCGGACTACCTCCATCTGCCGCTGGCCCTCAATGCTGACGGGAATAAACTCTCTAAACAAAACCACGCACCGGCGCTGCCGGAAGGCGATCCGCGCCCCGAAATTGTCCGGGCGCTCCGGTTTCTTAATCAGGACATCGCCCAGGACTGGCAAGCCCTGAGCATGGACGATTTACTCAGTCAGGCCGTCGCCAACTGGCAGCCCGCAAAAATCGAGCATTCTCAAATGGCTCCCGCTGAGCTATGATTAGCCGCTATTTTTATACTGTACAGTTGATCTGAAGTCCGTCTGACACTACGAGGTGCACCATTTTTACCCGAGTCGCTAATTTTTGCCGTAAGGTGCTAAGCCGTGAGGAGCGCGAGGCAGAAGCCGCCGTCGAACCCATGCCTATGACGGTGATCCCGCGTGAGCAGCATGCTATTTCCCGCAAAGATATCAGTGAAAACGCCCTCAAGGTCATGTACCGCCTCAACAAGGCAGGCTACGAATCCTGGCTGGTCGGCGGCGGTGTCCGCGACCTGCTGCTTGGCAAAAAGCCGAAAGATTTTGACGTCACCACCAACGCCACACCGGATCAGGTGCGCAAGCTGTTCCGCAACTGCCGTCTGGTCGGGCGACGTTTCCGCCTGGCGCACGTCATGTTCGGGCCGGAAATCATTGAAGTGGCCACCTTCCGCGGCCACCACGAAGGGCACACCACCGATCGCGTGACCTCCCAGCAGGGCCAGAATGGCATGCTGCTGCGGGATAACATCTTCGGCTCGATCGAAGAGGATGCCCAGCGTCGCGACTTCACCATCAATAGCCTTTATTACAGCGTGGCTGACTTTACCGTTCGCGACTACGTCGGCGGCATGAAGGATCTGCAGGACGGCGTGATCCGCCTGATCGGCAATCCGGAAACCCGCTATCGCGAAGATCCGGTACGCATGCTGCGCGCGGTGCGCTTTGCCGCCAAGCTGGATATGCGTATCAGCCCGGAAACGGCTGAACCGCTGCCGCGCCTGGCCACCCTGCTCCACGACGTGCCGCCGGCACGCCTGTTTGAAGAGGTGCTTAAGCTGCTGCAGGCCGGGTATGGCTACCAGACCTACATGCTGCTGCGCGAATACAACCTGTTCCAGCCGCTGTTCCCGACCATCACCCGCTACTTTACCGAACGCGGCGACAGCCCGATGGAACGGATCATCAGCCAGGTGCTGAAGAACACCGATAACCGCATTCATAACGACATGCGCGTCAATCCGGCCTTCCTCTTCGCGGTGATGTTCTGGTATCCGCTGCTGGAGACGGCGCAAAAAATCGCCCAGGAGAGCGGCCTGGCATACTACGATGCCTTCGCTCTGGCGATGAACGATGTCCTGGACGAAGCCTGCCGTACGCTGGCGATCCCTAAACGCATCACTACCCTTATTCGTGATATCTGGCAGCTGCAGCTGCGCATGTCCCGTCGCCAGGGCAAACGCGCCTGGAAACTGATGGAGCATCCGAAATTCCGTGCCGCCTACGATCTGCTGGAGCTGCGCGCCGGGGCGGAAAACAACAGCGAACTGCAGCGTCTGACCAAATGGTGGGGCGAATTCCAGGTCGCCGCGCCGCCGGAACAAAAAGACATGCTCAACGACCTCGGGGACGATCCGGCGCCACGCCGTCGCCACCGTCGTCCGCGCAAACGCGCGCCGCGTCAGGGTAACGCATGACCCTGGTCTATATCGCGCTTGGCAGTAACCTTGCTTCTCCGCTGGAGCAGGTGCAGGCAGCCATCCGCGCGCTGGGCGATATTCCGCACAGCCGCGTGGTGAACGTCTCTTCGTTCTACCGCACGCCGCCGCTGGGCCCGCAGGATCAGCCGGACTATCTCAACGCCGCCGTCGCGCTGGAAACCACCCTGGCGCCCGATGCGCTGCTCGATCACACTCAGCGCATCGAGCTGCAGCAGGGTCGGGTGCGCAAAGCTGAACGCTGGGGACCGCGCACGCTCGACCTCGACATCATGCTGTTTGGCGATGAGGTCATCAATAGCCCGCGCCTGACCGTTCCGCACTATGATATGAAAAACCGCGGCTTTATGCTCTGGCCGCTGTTCGAGATCGCTCCGGATCTCCATTTTCCTGACGGCCCTGCGCTGCGCGCCGTGCTGGATGATCTGGGCGCGGAAAAACCCGCGAGCTGGTAATCCCCTCTCCTTTTTTAGCATTTGCGGCGATCGTCGTAATCGGTTGCCCAAAATCATTGCCCCTCTGAATGCTGCTGTTAGAATGCCGGTTAATATGACTTTCATCATCAGGAAATGTTATGAAACCGACCACCATTGCCCTGCTGCAGAAATGCAAACAGGAAAAGAAGCGCTTTGCCACCATTACCGCCTACGACCATAGCTTCGCGAAGCTGTTCGCCGATGAAGGCATTAATGTGCTGCTGGTGGGCGATTCCCTGGGAATGACGGTACAGGGTCACGACTCCACCCTGCCGGTCACCGTGGAAGATATCGCCTATCACACCCGCGCCGTCCGCCGCGGTGCGCCGAACAGCCTGCTGCTTGCCGACCTGCCGTTCATGGCCTACGCCACCCCCGAACAGACCTTCGAAAATGCGGCCATCGTGATGCGCGCTGGCGCCAATATGGTCAAACTCGAAGGCGGCGCCTGGCTGGCCGATACCGTGAAGATGCTGGCGGAACGCGCGGTGCCGGTTTGCGGCCACCTCGGCCTCACGCCGCAGTCGGTAAACGTATTCGGCGGGTATAAAGTGCAGGGGCGCGGCGATGCAGCGCAGACCCTGTTTGACGACGCATTAGCGCTGGAAGCGGCTGGCGCGCAGCTGCTGGTGCTGGAGTGCGTCCCGGTAGAACTGGCGAAACGCATTACCGACGCCCTGACCATTCCAGTGATCGGCATCGGCGCGGGCAACGTCACCGACGGGCAGATCCTGGTGATGCATGACGCATTCGGGATCACCGGCGGCCACATCCCTAAATTCGCCAAGAATTTCCTTGCCGAAGCGGGCGACATCCGCGCCGCGGTACGGCAGTATATTGCCGAAGTTGAATCCGGGGTCTATCCGGGCGAAGAACACAGTTTCCATTAAGGAGTCTTGTTGTGCTGATTATTGAATCCGTGCTGCTGCTGCGTCAGCATATCCGCCGTCTGCGTCAGGAAGGTAAGCGTATCGCGCTGGTTCCGACGATGGGCAACCTGCATGATGGTCATATGAAGCTGGTTGATGAGGCTAAAGCCAGCGCGGACGTGGTGGTGGTCAGTATTTTCGTCAATCCGATGCAGTTTGACCGCGCCGACGACCTGGCGCGCTATCCGCGTACCCTGCAGGATGATTGCGAAAAGCTGAACAAGCGCCATGTCGACTTTGTCTTCGCGCCGACGCCGGCGGAAGTTTATCCCCAGGGCACCGAAGGCCAGACCTACGTCGACGTCCCCGGCCTGTCCACTATGCTGGAAGGCGCCAGCCGCCCGGGCCACTTCCGCGGCGTGTCGACCATCGTCAGTAAGCTGTTCAATCTGGTTCAGCCGGACGTCGCCTGCTTCGGCGAGAAAGACTTTCAGCAGCTGGCGCTGATCCGCAAGATGGTCGCCGACATGGGCTACGATATCGAGATTATCGGCGTGCCAATCGTCCGCGCGAAAGATGGCCTGGCGCTGAGCTCGCGTAACGGCTACCTGACCGCCGACCAGCGCAAAATCGCTCCCGGCCTCTACAAAGTGCTGAGCGCGGTGGCGGAAAAACTGGCCGCCGGCGATCGCCAGCTCGATGAGATCATCGCTATCGCTGAACAGGAGCTGAATGAAAAAGGCTTCCGCGCCGACGACATTCAGATCCGCGATGCCGACACCCTGCTTGAGCTGACGGATGCCAGCCAGCGCGCGGTGATCCTGATGGCCGCCTGGCTGGGTCAGGCCCGCCTGATCGACAACCAGATCGTCACGCTCGGTCAGTAGACAGCGGGTAAAAATCGGGCAATACTTGCCCGGGCTTTTCTCAGGGCGGACGACCTGTCCGCTCTGCTACATTAAGGTTGAAGGGTAGAAGTTATGATGCGTAATATGCTGCAGGGCAAGCTCCACCGCGTAAAAGTCACGCAGGCTGACCTGCACTATGAAGGTTCATGCGCCATTGACCAGGATTTCCTGGATGCGGCCGGTATTCTGGAGAATGAAACCATTCACCTCTGGAACGTCACCAACGGCAACCGTTTCTCCACCTACGCCATTGCCGCCGAGCGGGGCTCCAGAATCATCTCCGTCAACGGCGCCGCCGCGCACTGCGCCAGCGTCGGCGATATCCTGATCATCGCCAGCTTCGTCACCATGTCGGACGAAGAGGCGCGCCGCTGGCAGCCCAACATCGCCTACTTCGAAGGCGACAATGAAATGAAGCGCCAGGCGAAAGCCATTCCGGTGCAGGTCGCCTGATGACCGCGGCGCTGCGCTCAGGCACAGCGCCGGTATTACCCCTGCGGCTGGTTACTGATCAGCCGCGACATCGTCTCCAGCGAATCCGTGCGTAAGATATATAACCGCTTTAGCAGAAACGGATTGTCCCCCGGCTTCACCTTCCCACGCACCGTCGTCACCGCCATATGAAACCCGGCGTCATTCGCCGCCTGCACCGCCGTGGCGTTATAGCCGCCGAAGGGATAGGAAAGGTAGAGAACATGCGGATTAAACTGGCTGAGCGCCCGGCGCGAGCGGGCGAAATCAAACAGAATATTATGGTAATTGCGGCTGAATAAAATCGGCCGGCGGCCGGCGTCAACCCGATGCAGGAAGTGGGTATGCGACTGAATATCAAAAACATCCTGGATCTGCCGGAGTTCAGAAATACTCATGAACTGCAGCGATTTCGGATCCCATTTCTGCGGATGGCGCTTAATACGCGAGGAGATAATAAACGCGGTGGCATGAAAACCGTACTGCTTTAGTACCGGATAGGCGTAACGGTTTACCGATTTCAGGCCGTCATCGAAGGTGATGACCACTGCCCGCGCCGGAAGGTTGATTTTATTACGCACATAGCCTTCCAGCTGATACAGGGTCAGCGTGGTATAGCCCTGATCGCGCAGCCAGGTCATCTGGTTGTTGAAGGCGCGTACCGAGGTGGTGGTCGAGGTATGGCGGAAACGGGTGTTCTCTTCGTCGCGCAGAATGTGATGATAGGTCAGTACGGGAATACCATTATCTTCCTGTGCATCCAGACTGCTGACCCACGCCAGCCGGTCGCCAATGCGGATCTGAAACCAGGTCTGATTGAGCCGGTCTTTTAGCTTGCTGAGGATCGGATAGCGCAGGTTAGTGGCCAGCGTACCAAACGGCACGCTGCTCACGGCGGGTGTGTTGTAGAGCGGCGTATCTTTCCAGGTGAGCAAATTCTGGTTACTCAACGGTTTATTGAGATCCCCCAGTCGGTCCTCCACTCGCTGCTTACCCTGTACCGGCTCGAGGTGGCCTTTATCAATAAACCCGGTGCCGAAGCCGAAGCGAAATTCATAATAGTCAGCCGCCGTCGGGACGACCGCGAGGATCTGCCCGGCACGCACATTGCCGACGCTGACCACATGATTCCCCACCTGCGCCCAGATGACCGCATCTTCGGTGGTCTGCATATAGTGTACAGGCTTGCCCTGCTGGCTAAGCAGACTGGCGGAAGCGCTGAGCGAGGTCAGTAAAAGAAGCAGTGTAAAAAATCGGGCAAGCATGCGCATCGAACCGGTAAACCATCAACGGCAGTTATTGTAACAAAAGCAGCATCTGTCACGCTGCTTAATTTCCGAAGGTATCATGGCGCAAGCGGAACGGGGGATTCTTCTGCTGCTGATGCCACAGGCTGCTCACCATCGGCCCGCCTGCGCTGACGATGGCCTGGCGAAACGCCTCGCTGCTTAACGTGTTCCGCAGCAGATACATTCGCTCAAGTAATGAATAGCTGACGCCGGAGATCACTTCGCAGTGGGTATGTTTGTGGCTCATCAACGCCGCGGCCCGATAAGGCGCCGCGCCGGTTCTGTCGGTCAGGAAAATGACTCCGTCCCCGGAGTCGGTGGCATGCAGCGCATCGCACATCATCCGGCTCAACATATTACTGCTGAGATTGCGCCAGTAATTGACCGCCCGGCACTGGGCCAGCGGACCAAATTTTCGTTCAAGACGATCCAGCATCTCCTGCGCCAGCTCATCGTGGCAGGTAATGACCCAACCAAGCATGCTTCCCTCCTTAGCCAGCCAACAATGTAGCAAGGGGAGGATGGCGTATCGGTGATGGCGGTCAAAGATAAGCGGTTAGCGCTTCGCGTATTGGCATCAGGAAGCGCTAACCGTGATGAGCATCAGCTGCGCAGGCCGCGGCCGCGCTGGATTAACGACCAGCAAAGCAGATAGAAGGCGACGATGAAGACCACCAGCACCGCAAAGGTGGTCACCAGCGGCACATCGTTGATACCCAGGAAGCCGAAGCGGAAACCGCTGATCATGTAGACGATGGGATTCAGATGCGACAGCCCCTGCCAGAACGGCGGCAGCAAGGTCAACGAGTAGAACACCCCGCCGAGGTAGGTCAGCGGCGTCAGCACAAAGGTCGGGATCAGGCTAATGTCGTCAAAGGTCTTGGCAAACACCGCGTTCAACAGACCCGCCAGCGAGAACAGCACCGCGGTGAGGATCAGCGTCAGGGCGACAAACAGCCAGGAGTGAACCTGGAACGGCACAAAGAACAGCGACACCGCCGTCACCAGGATCCCCACGCACAGTCCGCGCGCCACGCCGCCGCCAACGTAGCCAGCGATGATCACATGCGTCGGCACCGGCGCCACCAGCAGCTCTTCAATATTGCGCTGAAACTTGGCGCTGAAGAACGACGAGGCGACATTGGCATAAGCGTTGGTGATCACCGCCATCATGATCAGGCCCGGCACGATAAACTGCATATAGGTAAAGCCGTGCATCTCGCCGATGCGCGACCCGATCAGGTTGCCGAAAATCACGAAGTACAGGGTCATGGTGATCACCGGCGGCACCAGCGTCTGGATCCAGATGCGCATAAAACGGTGGATCTCTTTGGTCCAGATGCTTTTCAGCGCGACCCAATAAAGCTGCATCATGCTGACTCTCCTTTTCGCTCATGCACCAGCGTGACAAACAGCTCTTCCAGACGGTTAGCTTTGTTACGCATACTCAATACCTGCACCCCCTGGGCGCTCAGTTGGGCAAAGACGCTGTTAATCCCCTGCTCGCGCAGAACCTCGACTTCCAGCGTCGAGGTATCGACCAGTTGATACTGGTAGCCTTCGAGCTTCGGTACCGGGCTTTTTGGCGCGAGGTCAAGAATAAAGGTCTCTGACTTCAGCTTCGACAGCAATGCTTTCATCGAGGTGTTTTCCACCAGCGCGCCGTGCTGGATGATGCCGATGTTACGGCATAGCATTTCGGCCTCTTCGAGATAGTGGGTGGTCAGGATAATGGTGGTTCCGCGATCGTTCAGATCCTTAAGAAAGCCCCACATTGAGCGACGCAGTTCAATATCGACGCCAGCGGTCGGTTCGTCGAGGATCAGCAGCTTCGGCTCATGCATTAGCGCGCGGGCGATCATCAGGCGACGCTTCATCCCGCCGGAGAGCATCCGCGCGCGTTCGTTGCGTTTTTCCCACAGATCGAGCTGTTTTAGGTATTTTTCGCTGCGGGCGACAGCTTCTTTGCGTTCCACGCCGTAGTAGCCCGCCTGGTTAACGACAATCTGCTGCACGGTCTCGAACGGGTTGAAGTTAAATTCCTGCGGCACCAGGCCAAGCTGACGCTTGGCATTGACGACGTCTTTTTCCAGATCGTAGCCAAAGACATTGACCTGACCGGAGGTTTTATTCACCAGCGAACTGATGATGCCGATAGTCGTGGATTTTCCGGCCCCGTTCGGCCCCAGCAGGGCATAGAAATCCCCCGCCTCGACCTGCAGGTCGATTCCCCGCAGCGCCTGAACCCCGCCGGGGTAGGTTTTTTTGAGCTGTTTTAATTCCAGAGCAATGGTCATTAAATATCTCTTCTCGTGTCGTGACACGTCATTAACCCGCCTGACTCACGTTTGCGTTCTACTGGCGCTGGCGCCGCCAACGCATCGGTAGCCTGACGTATCACGGGTTAAGATGGTTTTAAAAAAGGTGAGCTTACCCTATATTAGCGCAACGCACTTACTTGGTTACAGGCCGATAACGTCCATGAATGATATAGATACACTCATCAGCAATAATGCACTATGGTCAAAAATGCTGGTGGAAGAGGACCCCGGCTTTTTTGAGAAACTGTCGCAGACGCAGAAACCGCGCTTCCTTTGGATTGGCTGCTCTGACAGCCGCGTTCCCGCTGAGCGACTTACCGGCCTGGAACCTGGCGAACTGTTTGTCCATCGTAACGTCGCTAACCTGGTGATCCACACCGACCTGAACTGCCTGTCGGTGGTGCAGTATGCCGTCGATGTCCTCGAAGTCGAGCACATTATTATTTGCGGCCACTACGGCTGCGGCGGCGTGCAGGCGGCGGTGGAAAACCCGGAGCTGGGGCTTATCGACAACTGGCTCCTGCATATCCGCGATATCTGGTTCAAGCACAGCTCACTGCTGGGTGAAATGCCGGAGGAGCGCCGTCTGGATACCCTTTGCGAACTCAACGTGATGGAGCAGGTGTACAACCTGGGACATTCGACGATTATGCAATCGGCGTGGAAGCGCGGACAGAAGGTCACCATCCACGGCTGGGCATATGGCATTCACGACGGGCTGCTGCGCGATCTGGATGTCACCGCCGTGAGCCGGGAAACCCTCGAACAGCGCTATCGCCACGGCATCTCCAACCTCAAGATCAAGCACATCAACCACAAATAGCCTTCAGGCTTAGCCCCCCTGGAGAGCGCAGCGCGCGCTGTCCTGGGGGGATATCTCTTACTCGTCCAGCAGGGTAACTTTGCCAATATACGGCAGATGACGGTAGCGCTGGGCGTAGTCGATACCGTAGCCCACCACGAACTCGTCCGGAATGGCGAAACCGACGAACTCAACCGGGACATTCACTTCACGACGGCTTGGTTTATCCAGCAGCGTACAAATGGCCAGCGATTTCGGCTCGCGCAGGCTGAGGATCTCACGCACTTTAGACAGGGTATTGCCGGAATCGATGATGTCTTCCACGATCAGTACATCTTTACCACGGATGTCTTCATCCAGATCTTTGAGGATTTTCACATCACGGGTGGTGGACATGCCGCTGCCGTAGCTGGAGGCGGTCATAAAATCGACTTCATGCGGCACCTGCACTTCACGGCACAGGTCGGCCATGAACATAAATGAGCCGCGCAGCAGCCCCACCAGCACCATTTCGCTGCCGCTGTCCTGGTAATGTTCGTTGATTTGACGACCCAGTTCCGCGATGCGCGCTTTGATCTCGGTTTCCGGGATCATCACTTCTACAGTATGTTTCATAAGACTAACCATTTGATTCTAAATATAAATCATCAAAGCCGCTGCTTTCGCCCCGACGATGACCGGCAAGCCATCCAGTATACCAGCAAAAAGAAATCTTCGGTGCAGGGATTAATAAAGCCATATTTGTGATTCCGATCACACTTGTTAAAACCTATAATTAATTGCAGTTAAAAAATTAACAAACACATGAGTAACTTTCTATGGCTGAAACAAAGTCTCAACAATCAAGGCTCCTGGTGACGCTGACTGCGCTATTTGCAGCGTTCTGCGGCCTCTATCTTTTAATCGGCGGAGCATGGCTGGTCGTGCTTGGCGGCTCCTGGTACTACCCTATCGCCGGTCTGGTGATGCTGGGCGTGACCGTAATGCTGCTGCGCGGCAAACGCGCTGCGCTGTGGCTGTACGCTGCGCTGCTGCTGGCGACCATGATCTGGGGCGTCTGGGAAGTCGGCTTCGACTTCTGGGCGCTGACGCCGCGTAGCGATATCCTCGTCTTCTTTGGCATCTGGCTGATCCTGCCCTTTGTCTGGCGTCGTCTGCCGGTGCCTTCCGCTGGCGCCGTTGGCGCGCTGGTCGTCGCCCTGCTGATCAGCGGCGGCATGCTGACCTGGGCTGGTTTTAACGACCCGCAGGAAGTCAACGGCACCCTGAGCGCCGACGCCACCCCGGCCGCGCCGATCTCCAACGTTGCCGACGGCGACTGGCCGGCCTATGGCCGCAACCAGGAAGGCCAGCGCTTCTCTCCGCTGAAGCAGATTAACGCCGACAACGTGAAGAACCTGAAGGAAGCCTGGGTATTCCGCACCGGCGACCTGAAGCAACCGAACGACCCGGGTGAAATCACCAACGAAGTGACGCCGATTAAAGTCGGCGACACGCTCTTCCTGTGTACCGCCCACCAGCGTCTGTTCGCGCTGGACGCGGCCACCGGTAAAGAGAAGTGGCATTTTGACCCGCAGCTGAACGCCGATCCGTCGTTCCAGCACGTCACCTGCCGCGGCGTCTCTTATCACGAAGCCAAAGCGGATAACGCGCCTGCCGACGTCGTCGCCGACTGTCCGCGCCGTATTATCCTGCCGGTGAACGATGGCCGCCTGTTCGCGGTGAACGCCGACAACGGTAAGCTGTGCGAAACCTTTGCCAATAAAGGTATTCTCAACCTGCAGACCAACATGCCGGTCACCACGCCGGGTATGTATGAACCCACTTCTCCGCCGATTATCACCGATAAAACCATCGTGATTGCCGGCGCGGTCACCGATAACTTCTCAACCCGCGAGCCGTCTGGCGTCATCCGCGGCTTTGATGTGAATACCGGTAAACTCTTGTGGGCCTTCGATCCGGGTGCGAAAGATCCGAACGCCATCCCGAGCGATGAACATCACTTCACGCTCAACTCACCGAACTCCTGGGCGCCTGCCGCCTACGACGCTAAGCTGGATCTGGTCTATCTGCCGATGGGCGTGACCACCCCGGATATCTGGGGCGGCAACCGCACGCCGGAGCAAGAGCGTTACGCCAGCTCGATTGTGGCGCTGAACGCCACCACCGGTAAGCTGGCCTGGAGCTACCAGACCGTCCACCACGATCTGTGGGATATGGATATGCCCTCCCAGCCGACGCTGGCTGACATTGAGGTTAATGGTAAAACCGTACCGGTCGTCTATGCCCCGGCGAAAACCGGCAACATCTTCGTACTGGATCGCCGTAATGGCGAGCTGGTGGTCCCGGCCCCGGAAAAACCGGTTCCGCAGGGCGCTGCCAAAGGGGATTACGTCGCCAAAACCCAGCCGTTCTCCGATCTGAGCTTCCGTCCGAAGAAAGATCTGACCGGGGCGGACATGTGGGGCGCCACTATGTTCGACCAGCTGGTGTGTCGCGTGATCTTCCACCAGATGCGCTATGAAGGTATCTTCACCCCGCCATCTGAGCAGGGCACTCTCGTCTTCCCGGGTAACCTGGGGATGTTTGAATGGGGCGGTATCTCCGTCGATCCGAACCGTCAGGTGGCTATTGCCAACCCGATGGCGCTGCCGTTCGTCTCTAAACTGATCCCACGCGGCCCGGGCAACCCGATGGAGCCGCCGAAAGATGCGAAAGGCTCTGGCACCGAGTCCGGCGTGCAGCCACAGTACGGTGTCCCGTACGGCGTCACCCTGAATCCGTTCCTGTCGCCGTTCGGTCTGCCGTGCAAACAACCGGCCTGGGGCTATATCTCCGCGCTGGATCTGAAAACCAACGAAGTGGTATGGAAAAAACGTATCGGTACGCCGCAGGACAGCCTGCCGTTCCCGATGCCGGTTAAGCTGCCGTTCACCATGGGGATGCCGATGCTTGGCGGTCCGATCTCCACGGCCGGTAACGTCCTGTTCATCGGCGCGACTGCAGATAACTACCTGCGCGCGTACAATATGAGCAACGGCGAGAAGCTGTGGGAAGCCCGTCTGCCAGCCGGCGGTCAGGCCACCCCAATGACCTACGAAGTGAATGGCAAACAGTATGTTGTCATCTCTGCCGGCGGTCACGGCTCGTTCGGTACCAAAATGGGCGATTACATCGTCGCCTATGCGCTCCCGGATGACGCCAAATAAAACGCAAAACGGCAACGAAAGTTGCCGTTTTTTTTGTGTTTATCCCTTCTCCCCATGGAAGATGGCAGCAGGCCGCCGAGCCCTAAACCGTGAATCCCAACATCATCCCGGTGTCTTCATGCTCCAGCAGGTGGCAGTGGGCCATATAGGCAAACTCCTTCGGCGCCGGATGATCAAACTTCACCAACACTTCACTGACGTCACCTTCCACGCGGACGGTATCTTTCCAGCCGCTGCGGTGCGCGGCTGGCGGCTTGCCGTTCTCGCTGAGGATACGGAACTGGGTGCCGTGGATATGGAACGGATGCAGCATCATGTCGCCCTTACCCGATATCACCCAGCGCTCATACTGGCCTCTGGCCGCGGCAAACATCGGCACATTCATGTCGAAGGCTTTGCCGTTGATGCGGTTGGCGTTATGGAAATCAAACCCCTTGCCTGACGACATGCCATGATCCCGACCAGCCTCGTGGTTCATATTGCTCATATTGCTCATATTGCTCATATTGCTCATATTGCTCATGTCGCCATGGTGCATATTGCTCATGTCGCCCATGCCGCCATGCCCCATCATGCCGTGGTCCATTCCCGCCATCGCCTGGTCGCCATACTTCTCCATCAGCGCCTGCATGCCCATCCTGTCGAGCATCGGATCCATCGACAGCTGGAGCTGACGCTGCGTCAGCCCCGTCAGGGACGGTAGCGCCGGCAGCGTGGCCAGCGTATCCAGCAGTTTGCCGGAGGCGGGAATGACCAGCGGCTGAACGCGCAGCACCGGCTGCGGTTTATCAAAAGGCGCAATGGCCATGCCCATCTGGCTCACCGGCAGGGTCACCAGATCGAAAGGTTTACCGTCGCTGGTGTCCACCAGCACCTCAAAGCGTTCCCCCATCAACACCGGCAATTCATCGACCTTCACCGGCTCGGCCAACAGACCGCCGTCACTGGCCACCACGTACAGCGGACGCCTATCGCTGGTGGCAAAATTGAGGGAACGGGCATTACAGCCGTTTAGCAAGCGCAGACGTAGCCAGCCCCGTGGGGCGGCATGTTCGGGATAGAGAGCGCCATTGGTCAGCAGCGTATCGCCAAACCAGCCGACAGCGGCGCTCATCACATCCAGCTGGTAGTCGATCTCGCCGGCGGCGGTGAACTTCTTGTCCTGGACAATCACCGGCACATCATCGATTCCCCATTGCTTAGGCAGCAGCAGGCGTCCGCTCTCTTCATCCTCGATCAGCACCAGGCCGGCCAGCCCCATGGCCACCTGCCGGCCGGTGGTCCCATGTTGATGCGGATGAAACCAGCAGGTGGCCGCCCGCTGCGTCGGCGTGAAGCTCACCGTACGGGTGGCGCCCGGGGCGATAACCCCCTGCGGTCCGCCGTCGACCTCGCCCGGGACCTCCAGGCCATGCCAGTGCAGCGTGGTCTCTTCCGCCAGCTGGTTGGTAATGTCAACCGTAATGGTCTTCCCCTGCGTCAACTGTAGCGCAGGACCCAGCAGTGAACCGTTATAGCCCCAGGTGGTGGCGTGCAGAGCGCCAAACTGTGTTTTGCCCGCCTGGATCGTCAGGGCGATACGGTTGCGCGCATCGGCCGTCAACAGCGTCGGTATCGGCAGAGCCGGGCGACTGGCCGCAAAAACCGCACGGCTCCATAGCGGTAATGCGCTGGCCACGCTAACCGCGGCGGTCAGTTTGAGGAAGTCTCGACGTTGCATATTCACATCCTTTTTATTCTGCGGGCGAATATTTGAGCTTAAACCCTACCGTAACGGGAAGGTCAAGCAGAAGAGTAAGAATAAAGATCGGCGCTGTGTAAAGAAGTATGCTAATTTGAAGCGTCGGTGATCTAATGGTAGAAAAAATGAAGACGCTTTTCAGAACAATGGTACTCGGCAGCCTGCTTGCTCTCTCCGCCAACAGCTACGCGCTCAGCGAATCAGAAGCAGAAGATATGGCTGATTTAACCGCGGTTTTTGTGTTTCTGAAAAACGACTGTGGCTACCAGAACCTGCCCAATACACAGATCCGACGCGCGCTGGTGTTCTTTGCCCAACAGAACCAGTGGGACCTGAGCAACTACGACAGCTACAACATGAAAGCGCTTGGCGAGGATAGCTACCGCGATCTCAGCGGTATTAACATCCCGACGGCGAAAAAATGCAAAGCGCTGGCCCGCGATTCGCTCAGCCTGTTGGCTTACGTCAAATAATGACCGGCGCGGACGGTCACGCTCCGCGCCTTTGCCGTTTCATTTGTCACATTTAAATATTTATATCTATATTTATTATTGTATATAAACAAACATTATTTAATTGCAAACCTATCAATTCGCCAAATAAATTAAACCCCTAATAATGATGAATGACTAAAAAACTAATAAAATATCATTAGCCATATATTGCAAAATAAAAATCACCCTTCTAGAATCCGGTGAAAATATCCCTACTTCATGGACTGAAATTGTGAATATCTCGCCGACTCTCTGTATTATCCCGCTCGCCGCACTTTTATTAGTGGGCTGTAGCAATACCTCTTCTCGCCAGCAGGTAAAACCGATCACCACGCCGCTCACATCACAGCAGCAGGCTGAGCAGGAGCGAGCGGCCAGCGAACAGGAGCGTATTGAGTCCTGCCGAAAGGCGCTGGATTCACTTAAAGAGGTGAACCCACAGCAGGCAACTAAACTCAGCAATGAGTTCAATGCCCTGGTGCGTTCGGCATCGCAATACAACAATGTGCGCGATAAAGTGGCCGATCCCACCCGACTGGGCATTGACTCCATGTACCAGTTTAAATCCATCAAACTGTGTTCCGATATCCAGAAAACGCTGATCGATACCCTGGTACAGCGTGGTGAAAACAAACTGCCATGAACAAACCCGCCACGCTGACCCCTAAAGCACCACTGCTGATGCTCGTCGCGGCGCTGGCGCTTTCAACCTCATTCTACGCCGGTGCTACGCCGGCTTTTCTCGATTACGCCCAGCAGCAAACTCAGCAAGCTCAGGCGCAAGAAGAGAAAAGCTCTGCGGCCACAGCAAAGCAAGCGTCAGACGCTCGCCAGAACGCGGACAATAAAAAAACGACGGCCAATAACGCACAGTTGCAAAAAAGAATCGCCAGCCAACAGGCAACGATTGCGCAAAAAGATAAAATTATCCAACAATTAAAAAAACAGCTTACCGCCACACCAGCCACGGATACATCCATTGCGAATGAGCAAGCGGCGTTAAATAATAAAATAAAGCAATTACAGCTCGCCTTAACCGCCGCCACGGCGGAAAATGAGACGTTAATTAAAAAGGAAGTCGTTGCCCGGAATAATACTCTGCAACAGAGCCAGGCTGCCGCACTTAAGCAGATCCAACAATTAACGTCGCAGCTTCAGAGCGTCGAAGCGGAAAATAAACGGCTCAGCACCAGCCTCACCACGCTGAATACAGATAAACAAACGCTGACCTCCCGGCTGGCCGCCGCGGAAAAAGCACAGCAGACCGCACTCGGCCAGCTCACCGCCCTCGACACAGACAAGCAGACACTCACCGCCCGGCTGATGGCTGCGGAAAAAGAGAAACAGGCCGCCCTCGACCAGGCCAAAGCCCTTAACGCCGACAAACAGCCGCTGGCCACCCGACTGGCCGTGGTGGAAAAAGAGAAGCTGGCTGCCCTCGAGCAGGTTAAAGCGCTGACCACCGATAAGCAGTCGCTGACTATCCGGCTCGCCGCTGCGGAGAAGGCACAGCAGGCCGCCCTCGACCAGGCCAAAACACTGAACGCTGATAAACAGCCGCTGGCCAGCCGACTGGCCGCGGCGGAAAAAGAGAAGCTGTCCGCCCTCGACCAGGTCAAAGCGCTGACCACCGATAAGCAGTCGCTGACTATCCGGCTCGACGCCGCGGAGAAAACACAGCAGGCCGCTCTCGACCAGGTCAAGGCGCTAAACGCCGACAAGCAGTCGTTAACCGCCCGGTTGGCCGCCGCGGAAAAAGCGCCAACAACCCGCCCTGACACCGCTGCAGCGCCAAAAAATGAGCCGCCGGAAATGGCGGCGGTTGTTGCAGCCTACCGCCTGCAGGCGGATAAAGACAACGCCCAGCTACGGATGAAAGAAGATGAAATCCAACTGCTGAGAACACAGCTTTCTGTACAGTCTAAAACGCGCAGCGGCGAGAGCGCCGCCGCCAAACTCAGCGCATCGGGAGAACAGCAGGCTTATGCGATCGGCGCCTCGATGGGAGCAGAAGCCCTTAACGTTCTCACCACCCGTCGCACTCAGGGAATTACCGTCGACGCCGGGCTGGTGCTGCGGGGTATCGAAGATGCTTTTAGCGGCCAGCTTCGTCTCGGAGAACAGGAGCGTAACAAGGCGCTGTTTGACGTCTCGCAGCAGGTTTTCCAGAACCTGAATAAAATCGAGCAGAAAAACATCAGTGCCGGTAAGAAATATCAGCAGGCGTTTGCGCGCAAAAAAGATGTGGTCTTCAAAGATGGCGTCTACAGTCGCGTCGATTATCCGGGCAAAGGAAAAATAAGCGGTAACGATCTGGTCACCGTAGTAATCAAAGAGATGCTGACGGACGGGACAGTGATCAACGATATGGAAGCGAAAGATCAGGCGCTCACCCAGAAGCTGGATGCCTATCCCCCGGTGTTTCGCGGCCCGCTGCAACGCCTGCAGAACCATGGCTCCTTGACGCTGGTCGTCCCGCCCGAAAAAGCCTATGGCAGTAAAGGATTACCGCCGAAAATCCCGCCAGGCGCCACCATGGTTTATTCCGTGCGGATAGTAGATAGCCAACCCGCACCGGCGAAATAACCCTCCCCCCACCGCTCTCCCCGGGCGGTGGCGGTTATTCCTGCCGCATTGCTGCAATAACCGCCGTGCATCCTCATCTATAGTTGTCTATGATGTTGCACTCGTTTTACGGGTGTAACAGATGTTAACGAAGGAGGAGCCTCACCGTGGCCGATAATCCACTGTGGCATGAAACGCTGCATGACCATTTTGGTCAGTACTTTAGCGTTGATAACGTGCTGTACCACGAAAAAACCGATCATCAGGATTTGATCATCTTCGACAACCGCGCCTTTGGCCGGGTGATGGCGCTGGATGGCGTCGTGCAAACCACCGAACGCGATGAGTTTATCTATCACGAAATGATGACCCACGTGCCGCTGCTGGCCCACGGCAACGCGAAGCATGTCCTGATCATCGGCGGCGGCGACGGCGCGATGCTGCGCGAAGTCTCTCGTCACCGTAGCATCGAAACCATCACCATGGTGGAAATCGATGCCGGGGTGGTCTCATTCTGCCGTCAGTACCTGCCCAACCATAGCGCCGGGGCCTACGACGATCCGCGCTTCACGCTGGTGATTGATGATGGCGTCAATTTTGTTAACCAGACGACGCAAACGTTTGACGTGATCATTTCGGACTGTACCGACCCTATCGGTCCGGGCGAAAGCCTGTTCACCTCGGCTTTTTATGAAGGCTGCAAACGCTGCCTGAACCCGGGGGGCGTGTTCGTTGCCCAAAACGGCGTTTGTTTCCTGCAGCAGGACGAAGCGGTCGGTAGCCATCGCAAACTGAGCCACTATTTTCGCGACGTCAGCTTCTACCAGGCGGCTATCCCAACCTATTACGGCGGGATCATGACTTTTGCCTGGGCGAGCGACAACGAGGCGTTGCGCCATCTCTCCAGCGAAATCATTCAGGCGCGCTTTCACAAAGCCAACCTGACCTGCCGTTACTACAATCCGGCAATCCATACGGCGGCCTTCGCCTTACCACAATATCTGCATGATGCTTTGTCCGCACCGTGACGCGAAGTAAGGGGGTGAACTAAATTGAAAAAATTGAAGCTGCATGGCTTTAACAACCTGACCAAAAGCCTGAGTTTTTGTATCTACGATATCTGTTACGCCAAAACGGCAGAGGAGCGTGACGGCTACATCGCTTATATCGACGAACTCTATAATGCCAATCGCCTGACGGAGATCCTGACAGAAACCTGTTCTATTATTGGCGCCAATATCCTGAATATCGCCCGCCAGGATTATGAACCCCAGGGCGCCAGCGTGACCATTCTGGTCAGCGAAGAGCCTGTCGATCCCAAGCTTATCGACCAGACCGAACATCCAGGTCCGTTACCGGAAACCGTGGTCGCCCATCTCGATAAGAGCCATATCTGCGTGCATACCTACCCGGAGAGCCATCCGGAAGGTGGACTGTGCACCTTCCGCGCCGATATTGAAGTCTCTACCTGCGGGGTCATTTCTCCGCTTAAAGCGCTGAACTATCTGATCCACCAGCTGGAATCGGACATTGTGACCATTGACTACCGCGTGCGCGGCTTTACCCGCGATATCAATGGGATGAAGCATTTTATCGATCATGAAATCAATTCGATTCAGAACTTTATGTCCGATGACATTAAGTCGTTGTATGACATGGTCGATGTGAACGTTTATCAGGAAAATATCTTCCATACCAAAATGTTGCTCAAGGAGTTCGACCTTAAGCACTACATGTTCCATACCCGACCGGAAGAATTGACCGCCGAAGAGCGCAAGGTCATTACCGACCTGCTGTGGAAAGAGATGCGCGAGATTTACTACGGCCGCAATATTCCTGCCGTGTAATATTGGAAATGCCCGGCGGCGCTTGCGCTTGCCGGGCCTGGGATTCTGCGCCGCCTGGTCGCCCGGGTAAGGCACCAGCCGCTACCCGGGGATTTCCCCTGCTCACGCTACGCTTAGCAGGGCTACGCTCTTGCGCCACCCGACATAAAAGGCGTCATTAACGCTGCTGCATAAATTCACGATAAGCGGCAACGACCTGCAGGAAATCCTCCACGCCGCAGAGAGAGAGACTTTCTTCGTCGTAGTAGCTCATCCCCTCCTCGATTTCGTCGCCGGAAAACTCCAGCTGATTGGCGCGGATCATCACCTCTTCGCCATCCAGCCACAGCGTATATTCATGGCCAGCCCGCTGCCAGGAACGTTCACTGCCCTTCACGGTGCGTGCAGCCTGCTCTACTTCATCAAGCAGGGCAAGATTGTCTTTCACCTCTTCGTTGAACCAGTGGCCGATCGCCTCGTGATCCATCGACATTCGCACCTTTACCACTCCGGTAATATCGCGCAGAAATTCGTAGTCCATAGTCTTTTCCTCTGCAAGGGCAATGCGTCACCGCTGCACTGTACCCATGCAGTAATTATCGCAGCAGACAGAAAGAAAAAAAGCGTAACGGGCAGGAGGTTTGGAAATAAAAATGCCCGGTGATGCAATGTTCACCGGGCATTGGGGAGTTTATCGCCAAACGGTCAGCCGGGCTGACCGAATGGTTTTACACCGCGGTCTGGAAGATCACGCCGTCAGCTTTTTCAGTGTACTGATCCAGCTGGTTGAAGTTCAGATAACGGTAGGTATCTTCCGCTGTCTTATCCACCTGCGCCACGAAGGTCTGGTACTCTTCCGGCGTCGGCAATTTGCCGAGCAGAGAAGCCACCGCTGCCAGCTCGGCAGAGGCCAGATAGACGTTAGCGCCGGTACCTAAACGGTTCGGGAAGTTACGGGTGGAGGTGGAGACCACCGTCGCACCGTCGGCCACGCGAGCCTGGTTACCCATACACAGGGAACAGCCAGGGATTTCGATACGCGCCCCGCTCTTACCAAACACGCTGTAGTAGCCTTCTTCGGTCAGCTGCGCGGCGTCCATACGGGTTGGCGGCGCCACCCACAGGCGAGTCGGCAGCTGGCCTTTGTGGCTGTCCAGCAGCTTACCGGCGGCACGGAAGTGGCCGATGTTGGTCATGCAGGAACCGATGAACACTTCGTCGATCTTCTCGCCCTGCACGTCAGACAGCAGACGGGCATCGTCCGGATCGTTCGGCGCGCACAGGATTGGCTCTTTGATATCCGCCAGATCGATGTCGATCACTGCCGCGTATTCCGCGTCAGCGTCGGCTTCCAGCAGCTGCGGATCCGCCAGCCATTTTTCCATGCCCTGGATACGGCGTTCCAGCGTACGGCGGTCGCCGTAGCCTTCGGCGATCATCCACTTCAGCAGGACGATGTTGGAGTTCAGGTACTCAACGATCGGCTCTTTGTTCAGCTTGATGGTACAGCCGGCAGCAGAACGCTCAGCGGACGCATCGGTCAGTTCAAATGCCTGCTCGACTTTCAGATCCGGCAGACCTTCGATCTCGAGGATGCGACCAGAGAAGATGTTTTTCTTACCTTTCTTCTCAACGGTCAGCAGGCCCTGCTTGATGGCATACAGTGGGATGGCATGAACCAGGTCGCGCAGGGTGATACCCGGCTGCATTTTCCCTTTGAAGCGCACCAGCACCGATTCCGGCATATCCAACGGCATGACGCCGGTCGCAGCGGCAAAGGCCACCAGACCAGAGCCCGCCGGGAAGGAAATACCGATTGGGAAACGGGTATGGGAGTCGCCGCCGGTACCCACGGTATCCGGCAGCAGCATGCGGTTCAGCCAGGAGTGGATAACGCCATCGCCCGGACGTAGAGAAACACCACCGCGGTTCATGATGAAGTCCGGCAGGGTATGGTGCGTGGTCACGTCAACCGGCTTCGGATAGGCCGCGGTGTGGCAGAAGGACTGCATCACCAGGTCCGCGGAGAAGCCCAGGCACGCCAGGTCTTTCAGTTCATCACGGGTCATTGGACCGGTGGTGTCCTGAGAACCGACAGAGGTCATTTTCGGCTCGCAGTAGGCGCCCGGACGGATACCGGCAACGCCGCAGGCGCGGCCAACCATTTTCTGCGCCAGAGAGAAGCCGCGGGTGCTTTCCGCCACGTCTTTCGCCTGACGGAAGACGTCGCTGTGCGGCAGCCCCAGCGCTTCGCGCGCTTTGGTGGTCAAGCCGCGGCCGATGATCAGCGGAATACGGCCACCGGCGCGCACTTCGTCGATCAGCACATCGGTTTTCAGCTCGAAGCTGGCCAGCAGTTCGTTGGTTTCGTGATTACGCACTTCGCCTTTGAACGGGTAAACGTCAATCACGTCGCCCATGTTCAGGTTTGACACATCAACTTCGATAGGCAGCGCACCCGCATCTTCCATGGTGTTGAAGAAGATTGGCGCGATTTTGCCGCCCAGGCACAGACCGCCGCCGCGCTTGTTCGGCACGTTCGGGATATCGTCGCCCATAAACCACAGCACCGAGTTGGTCGCGGATTTACGCGAGGAACCCGTACCGACCACGTCGCCGACGTAGGCCAGCGGATAGCCTTTCTGCTGCAGGGCTTCGATTTGTTTAATCGGGCCGACGACGCCCGGCTGGTCCGGATCAATACCTTCGCGGGCGTTTTTCAGCATCGCCAGCGCATGCAGTGGGATATCCGGGCGCGACCAGGCATCCGGCGCCGGAGACAGGTCATCGGTATTGGTTTCGCCGGTGACCTTGAAGACGGTAACGGTGATTTTCTCTGCCAGCTGCGGGCGGTTCAGGAACCACTCAGCGTCAGCCCAGGATTGCATGACCCGTTTAGCGTGCTCGTTAC
This sequence comes from Klebsiella sp. D5A, assembly GCF_001620885.1. Classification (NCBI taxonomy): domain Bacteria; kingdom Pseudomonadati; phylum Pseudomonadota; class Gammaproteobacteria; order Enterobacterales; family Enterobacteriaceae; genus Klebsiella; species Klebsiella sp. D5A. Next base: position 101,571 of record NZ_LOAR01000006.1, read on the forward strand.
CTGCTTTCGCTTTCTCTTCTACGTCGTAGAAGTTATCGAACATCAGCAGAGTATGAGACAGCGCTTTCGCGGCAATCGGCGCCAGTTTCGCGTCGTCCAGCGCATCGATCAGCGGATGAATGTTGTAACCACCCTGCATGGTGCCCAGCAGTTCAACGGCTTTTTCAGGGGTTACAAGAGGGGAGGTCGCTTCGCCTTTGGCGATCGCGGCAAGGAATCCAGCTTTAACATAGGCGGCTTCGTCGACGCCCGGCGGTACACGGTTAATCAGCAGGTCTAACAGGAATTCTTCTTCGCCCGCAGGCGGGTTTTTCAGCAGTTCTACCAGCGCGGCCATTTGGGTTGCATCTAAGGGTTTGGCAACAATCCCCATGGCGGCACGCTCAGCTACGTGCTTACGGTATTCTTCTAGCACGACGGTTCTCCTCGCTTCTCATTGTCATAATGCGGCCTACACGTCTTCAATCAATCTGCTTCGGTATTGGCAGTTTGCCGCCTTGACGCATCTTGAAGGATTTAGTGGCTGGGCGATTTTCTTCACGCTCCTGTGAGACAGCAGTTTGTAGGGTAAATGCCCGATACCGCGTCGGCAGCATAGCAGGATTTTTGAAAGGTGTTAATCTGTTTACAAAAAAGCAACATTAAAATTTAGCTGAATCGTTAAGGGCAGGATATTGCAGGCTTTCTGTTCAAATACCGCGACAAAAATTCCTTTCCGCGTACAACTCCCCGGGCCGATCCCAACAATAATCAATAAAAAGCCATACCGCTTACTTATACTCAGCAAACGCGCCGTTTTCGCCGATACTTTAGCGAGATGGGTTACTTTTTGGGTCAGGAGCTTCTATGTCACTGCCGTTCAAACCCCATATCATCGCCCTGCTCTGTAGCGCTGGCTTACTCGCGGCGGCGGGAACACTCTATGTGCAAAGCCGTACTCCAGAGAAGGTCACTGAGGCGGCGGCGCAGCCTGCACCGGCACCAACGCCAACCTCACCTCCTGCCGCAGCGCAGCCGGTGACCACCACCTACACCCAGGCGCAAATTGATCAGTGGGTCGCGCCCATCTCGCTCTACCCGGACAGTCTGCTGTCGCAGGTGTTGATGGCCTCCACTTATCCCGACAACGTCATGCAGGCGGTACAGTGGTCCCAGGATCACCCCGCGATGAAAGGGGATGCGGCGGTTCAGGCAGTTGCCAGTCAGCCGTGGGATCCCAGCGTCAAATCCCTTGTCGCTTTCCCTGCCCTGCTGGCGATGATGGGCGAAAATCCGCCGTGGGTGGAGAACCTCGGCAATGCGTTTTTGGCCCAGCCGCATGATGTGATGGACTCGGTGCAGCGCCTGCGCACTATTGCCCAGCAGACCGGGACACTGAAATCCACGCCACAGCAGAAAGTGATTGTCACCCCTGCCGCACCGGTTTCCGCCAGCAGCACGGCAGCAACGTCCACCACCCACTCGGCGGCGCCTGCGCCCACGCAGGTTATTAAAATAGAACCGACCAATCCGCAGGTGGTCTATGTTCCCAGCTATAACCCCTCCACCGTCTATGGCACCTGGCCAAACAGCGCCTATCCGCCGGTCTACCTGCCGCCGCCTCCCGGGGAGCAGTTTACCGATAGCTTCGTCAAAGGCTTCGGTTACAGCCTGGGCGTGGCCACTACCTGGGCGCTGTTTAGCAGCATCGACTGGGATGATGATGACCACCACCATCACGATGACGACTATCACCACGGCGATTACTCGCATAATGGCGATAACATCAATATTAATGTAAATAATTTCAATCATATAACGGGAGAAAACCTGCCGGGCAACCACGTTAACTGGCAGCATAATCCTGCCTATCGCGGTCACACACCGTATCCCGATAATACGGTTGCTCAACGCTTCCATCAGACCAACGTTGCTGGCGGGCTGAGCGCTACCCAACATGCGCCAGTCGATCGCGAAGCGCAGCGCCAGGCAGCGATGACCCAGCTGCAGCATAACGTACCGGCGGCGACAGCGGGCAACCTGGCGGCAAACAACGCCTCACGCGATGCCCAGCGTCAGGCAGCTTCGGCGCAATTGAAACAGGCCACCCAGCGCAGCAACTATCGCGGTTACGACAGCACACCAACCTCGACCCAGCAGCAGCGTCGCGAGGCGGCGAAAACGCAGTTGAAAAATCCCACGCCGCAACAACAGCAGCGTCGGGAAACCGTTAAGAGCCGCGAGCAGAACCTGACACCTCAGCAGCAACAGCATCGGCAGCAGATCCAGTCCGCCACGCCCGCGCAGCGTCAGCAGCAGGTTAGTCATTTACGCGCCAGCGCTCTTAGCGGCAACGAAAGCCGCGCCCCCTCCTGGCAAGCGCAGCAGGAACGGGGACTGCAAAGTCGGCAGTTTTCCGCTGTAAACCGCGAGGAGCGTGGCGGCGCCAGAGAACGTCTTTCCGAACACCATGAACTGCGCCGCCGCTGAGGATGAGCAGAATGAGAAACCTATTACCTATTGCCCTGTTCACATTGATGCTGTCACCGTTAGCCGCCTTCGCCCAGCAGCAGTTTTCTACCCCGGAGCAGGCCGCGAGCGCGCTGGCTGAGGCGCTCAGCCAGCAAAATGAAGCGGCGCTGAGCAAGGTGCTCGGCGATAACTGGCAGCAATTTTTACCTACCGATGGGATCGACCCCAGCGCCGTCGACCGTTTTCAGCGCGACTGGCAGGTAAAACATGTCATCGTGCAGCAGGGTGATAACGCCTGGCTCGACGTCGGCAGCGAGGCATGGCGGTTGCCGGTGCCTATCGTAAAAACGTCTCAGGGCTGGCGCTTTGATATGGCCGCAGGCGAAGAGGAGATCCTCACCCGCGCCATCGGTCGCAATGAACTGTCAGCGATAGCCGCCATGCACGCTTACGTTGACGCCCAGCAGGATTACTACCAGCTTAATCACCGCTGGGCGCAGAAAATCATCAGCAGTGAAGGCAAAAAAGATGGGTTGTACTGGCCGACGTCGCCGGGTGAGACGCCCAGCCCGCTGGGGCCGGCATTCAGCCCGACGGAGCCCGGCGCCGGTTATCATGGCTATCGTTTCCGCATTATCGCAGGCCGCGATGACCAGGATGCGGCCTTGCTTGCCTGGCCTGTGGAATGGGGTGAAACCGGAGTGATGAGCTTTATGATCGATCTGCACGATACCGTTTATCAGGCTAATCTCGGCGAAGAGAGCGCCGCAAAAGCGCAGGCCATCACGCGCTTTGCCCCCGATGCTGACGCCGGCTGGCAGGTTGTCAAACCATAAAAAAACGCCAGGTTGCCCTCAAGCAACCTGGCGTTTCTATTCGCTTAGCCCTGATGGGGCATCAGAGACGGATCGCCAGCAAAAGTCGGCTTTGTGCTGGATAATGCCGCTTCATCAGCGCTGATGCTTCCGGAGTTCGCCGCCCATACCCCCTCATTCGTCTTCGTCACCTGCTGATGCTGGGCATTCAGATCCTGCCCCATCGCCGCGATATGGGTCGTTTCCGTGCCACCGCTGTTGTCCGCCCAGGGGATGGTGGCGTCAGCCGCGCAGGCCACACCGGATAGGCACGTTGCAGCGACCAGCGCTGCGGTTAAAAAGCGTTTCATCTCACACCTCAACTATATCGTTAACTGCCTATAAGTTTATGGCGTGATTATTTTCAAAGTATGTATGAGGTGTAGCGGTTTATGAACGGAGACATAGTTCTAAACATCAGGCATAAAAAAAGCGGCTCTTAGAGCCGCTTATGCATTTTAGCTGAAAGAAAAAGTTACTTTTTCTTCGCTTTGGCGTTTGGCAGATCGGTGATGCTGCCTTCGAAGACTTCTGCCGCCAGGCCAACAGACTCGTGCAGAGTTGGGTGAGCATGGATGGTCAGCGCGATGTCTTCAGCGTCGCAGCCCATTTCGATAGCCAGGCCGATCTCACCCAGCAGCTCGCCGCCGTTGGTGCCGACAATCGCGCCGCCGATAACACGGTGGGTCTCTTTGTCGAAGATCAGTTTGGTCATACCGTCTGCGCAGTCGGAAGCGATAGCACGGCCGGAAGCAGCCCACGGGAAGGTGGCGGTTTCGTAGCTGATGCCTTTCTCTTTCGCTTCTTTCTCAGTCAGACCAACCCATGCCACTTCTGGCTCAGTGTAGGCGATGGACGGGATCACTTTCGGATCGAAGTAGTGTTTCAGGCCGGAGATAACTTCTGCGGCAACGTGACCTTCGTGTACGCCTTTGTGCGCCAGCATCGGCTGACCGACGATATCGCCGATAGCAAAGATGTGCGGCACGTTGGTGCGCATTTGTTTGTCAACGCGGATAAAGCCGCGATCGTCCACTTCCACGCCCGCTTTGCCTGCGTCGAGGTTTTTGCCGTTCGGTACGCGACCGATAGCGACCAGCACGGCGTCGTAACGCTGCGCTTCAGCCGGCGCTTTTTTGCCTTCCATGGAAACGTAAATACCGTCTTCTTTCGCTTCAACGGCAGTCACTTTGGTTTCCAGCATCAGGTTGAATTTCTTGCTGATGCGTTTAGTGAAGACTTTCACCACGTCTTTATCGGCCGCCGGGATAACCTGGTCGAACATTTCAACCACGTCAATCTCTGAACCCAGCGCATGGTATACGGTACCCATTTCCAGACCGATGATACCGCCACCCATGACCAGCATGCGTTTCGGTACAGATTTCAGCTCCAGGGCGTCGGTGGAGTCCCATACGCGCGGATCTTCATGCGGGATAAACGGCAGCTGAATCGGACGGGAGCCCGCCGCGATGATGGCGTTGTCGAAGTTGATCACGGTTTTACCGTTTTCGCCTTCCACTTCCAGGGTGTTGGCGCCGGTAAATTTACCCAGACCGTTAACCACTTTCACTTTACGGCCTTTAGCCATGCCAGCCAGGCCGCCGGTCAGCTGAGTGATAACTTTTTCTTTCCAGGTGCGGATCTTGTCAATGTCGGTTTTCGGTTCGCCGAAAACGATGCCGTGTTCGGCCAGCGCTTTCGCTTCTTCGATAACTTTTGCCACGTGCAGCAGCGCTTTAGACGGGATACAACCCACGTTCAGGCAAACGCCACCGAGGGTGCTGTAACGTTCTACGATGACGGTTTCCAGACCTAAATCAGCGCAACGGAAGGCTGCAGAGTAACCTGCGGGGCCTGCCCCAAGTACCACGACCTGAGTTTTGATTTCAGTACTCATCATGACCTCTGTAATTTATATCCGGCGGGTCTGACGCTATTATTCTTACGCCCAAGTCCACCGGGACGTTCTATCCGCGTGTATTTTACAAAATTGTTAACAATTTTTAAACAACAAACGGCAAACGATTTTGTCCTTTGTTGCTGATAATCCCCAACAGCCTGAGGTTATCAGAAAAAAGCCGGCCGTCAGGCCGGCTTTTTCGATTACATCACCAGGCGGCGAATGTCGCTCAAGGTGTTGTTAATGATGGTAATGAAGCGGGCACCATCAGCACCGTCGATGACGCGGTGGTCGAAGGACAGAGAGATCGGCATCATCAGACGCGGAACGAACTCTTTACCATTCCATACCGGCTCCATCGCGGACTTAGACACGCCCAGGATGGCCACTTCCGGCGCGTTAACAATCGGCGCGAAGTGGGTAGTGCCCAGGCCGCCGATGCTGGAGATGGTGAAGCAACCGCCCTGCATTTCGCCAGCCGTCAGCTTGCCATCGCGCGCTTTCTTCGAGATGGTGGTCAGTTCACGAGACAGCTCGGTGATGCTCTTCTTATTCACGTCTTTGAAGACCGGAACCACCAGACCGTTCGGGGTATCAACCGCCACACCGATGTTGATGTATTTCTTCAGCGTCAGGCGCTGACCATCTTCGGACAGCGAGCTGTTGAAGCGCGGCATCTGCTCAAGCGCAGCGGCAACGGCTTTCATGATGAAGACCACTGGGGTGAATTTCACGTCCAGTTTACGCTTCTCAGCTTCGGCGTTCTGCTGCTTACGGAACGCTTCCAGATCGGTGATATCAGTTTTGTCGAAGTGGGTAACGTGCGGGATCATCACCCAGTTACGGCTCAGGTTAGCCCCAGAGATTTTCTGGATACGGCCCAGTTCCACTTCTTCGATTTCACCAAACTTGCTGAAGTCAACCTTCGGCCATGGCAGCATACCCGGGATACCGCCGCCAGCGGCAGCCGCCGGTGCGGATTCAGCGCGTTTAACCGCGTCTTTCACATAAGCCTGAACGTCTTCGCGCAGGATACGACCTTTACGGCCGGTGCCTTTCACTTTTGCCAGGTTAACGCCGAACTCGCGCGCCAGGCGGCGAATCAGCGGCGTCGCGTGAACGTAAGCATCGTTTTCAGCGAATTCAGTTTTGCCTTCTGCTTTCGCAGCCGGTGCAGCGGCAGGCTTAGCGGCCTGAGCCGGTGCAGCAGCCGGTGCCGGAGCAGCAGCCTGAGCCGGCGCGGCGGCAGGCGCAGCGCCTTCCACTTCGAAGACCATGATCAGGGAACCAGTTTTGACTTTATCGCCGGTGCTGATTTTGATCTCTTTGACGGTACCTGCGAATGGCGCCGGCACTTCCATAGACGCTTTGTCGCCTTCGACGGTGATCAGGGACTGCTCAGCAGCCACTTTATCGCCGACTTTGACCATCACTTCGGTGACTTCAACTTCGTCGCCGCCGATGTCCGGTACGTTAACGTCTTTCGCACCGCCAGCCGCAGCTGGAGCAGCCGCCGCCGGAGCAGCAGCCTGAGCAGGTGCGGCGGCAGGCGCAGCGCCCGCCACTTCGAAGATCATGATCAGGGAGCCGGTGGACACTTTGTCACCGGTGTTGATTTTGATCTCTTTCACGGTACCCGCGAACGGCGCCGGCACTTCCATAGAGGCTTTATCGCCTTCTACGGTGATCAGGGATTGCTCAGCGGCGATGGTGTCGCCCACTTTAACCATGATCTCGGTAACTTCAACTTCATCGCCGCCGATATCCGGGACGTGAACTTCTTTCGCTGCCGCGGCAGCTGCTGGCGCAGCCGGAGCGGCTTCTTTCTTCTCTTCCTGCGCAGGTGCAGCGGCTGCTGCACCCTCGGCGGAATCGAAAATCATAATCAGTTTGCCAGTCTCGGTTTTGTCGCCGACGGAGACTTTAATCTCTTTCACGACGCCAGCCTGCGGAGACGGGACTTCCATAGAGGCTTTATCGCCTTCTACGGTGATCAGCGACTGTTCAGCTTCTACTTTGTCGCCCACTTTGACCAGGATCTCGGTGATTTCAACTTCATCAGCCCCGATGTCCGGTACTTTGATTTCGATAGCCATTATTCTTTTACCTCTTACGCCAGACGCGGGTTAACTTTTTCTGCATCGATGTCGAATTTCGCGATAGCGTCAGCCACCACTTTCTTATCGATTTCACCACGTTTAGCCAGTTCGCCCAGCGCTGCAACGACCACATAGGAAGCATCGACTTCGAAGTGGTGACGCAGGTTTTCACGGCTGTCGGAACGACCGAAGCCATCGGTACCCAGTACGCGGTAATCATCAGCCGGTACGTAAGTACGAACCTGCTCAGCGAACAGTTTCATATAGTCAGTGGATGCCACGGCCGGAGCGTCGTTCATTACCTGAGCGATATACGGCACGCGCGGGGTTTCCAGCGGGTGCAGCATGTTCCAGCGTTCGCAATCCTGGCCATCACGCGCCAGTTCGGTGAAGGAGGTGACGCTATACACGTCAGAGCCCACGCCGTAGTCTTTCGCCAGGATCTGCGCTGCTTCACGAACGTGACGCAGGATAGAACCGGAGCCCAGCAGCTGAACTTTACCTTTGCTACCTTCGATGGTTTCGAGTTTGTAGATACCTTTACGGATACCTTCCTCGGCGCCTTCCGGCATGGCCGGCATGTGGTAGTTTTCGTTCAGCGTAGTGATGTAGTAGTAAACGTTCTCTTGTTTCTCACCGTACATACGCTCCAGGCCATCATGCATGATGACCGCCACTTCGTATGCATAGGACGGATCGTAAGAGATACAGTTCGGGATAGTCAGCGACTGAATATGGCTGTGGCCATCTTCGTGCTGCAGACCTTCGCCGTTCAGCGTTGTACGACCGGAAGTACCACCGATCAGGAAGCCGCGAGCCTGCTGGTCGCCTGCCTGCCAGCACAGGTCGCCGATACGCTGGAACCCGAACATCGAGTAGTAGATGTAGAACGGGATCATCGGCAGGTTGTTGGTGCTGTAAGAAGTCGCCGCAGCCAGCCAGGATGCGCCTGCGCCCAGCTCGTTGATCCCTTCCTGCAGGATCTGGCCTTTCTCGTCTTCTTTGTAGTAAGCAACCTGCTCACGGTCCTGCGGGGTGTACTGCTGGCCGTTCGGGCTGTAAATACCGATCTGACGGAACAGACCTTCCATACCGAAAGTACGCGCTTCGTCGGCGATAATCGGCACGAGGCGGTCTTTGATGGATTTGTTCTTCAGCATCACGTTCAGGGCACGAACAAATGCGATAGTGGTAGAGATCTCTTTATTCTGCTCTTCCAGCAGCGGAGCGAAATCTTCCAGCGTCGGCAGCTCCAGCTTCTCAGAGAAGTTCGGCTGACGGCTCGGCAGATAGCCGTGCAGTTTCTGGCGCTGAGCGTGCAGATAGGTGTGCTCTTCGGAACCTTCCGGGAAGGTGACGTACGGCAGTTTTTCGAGATCGGCATCGGCAACCGGCACGTTGAAACGATCGCGGACGTAACGAACGCCGTCCATGTTCATTTTCTTAACCTGGTGGGCGATGTTCTTACCTTCAGCGGTGTCACCCATGCCGTAACCTTTAATGGTATGGGCGAGGATTACGGTCGCTTTGCCTTTGGTTTCCTGCGCTTTTTTCAGTGCAGCGTAAACTTTCTTCGGATCGTGGCCGCCGCGGTTCAGGGCCCAAATCTGCTCGTCAGTCCAGTCGGCAACCAGCGCCGCGGTCTCCGGATATTTACCGAAGAAGTGCTCGCGCACATATGCACCGTCTTTGGATTTGAAGGTCTGGTAATCGCCGTCAACGGTTTCTTCCATCAGCTGGATCAGCTTACCGCTGGTGTCTTTACGCAGCAGCTCATCCCAACGACCGCCCCATATAACCTTGATAACGTTCCAGCCAGCGCCCGCGAAGATGCCTTCCAGTTCGTTGATGATTTTGCCGTTACCCGTTACCGGGCCATCAAGACGCTGCAGGTTACAGTTGATAACGAAGACCAGGTTGTCCAGCTTCTCGCGGGTGGCGATGGTGATCGCACCTTTAGATTCCGGCTCGTCCATCTCACCGTCGCCCAGGAAAGCATAAACGGTTTGTTTGGAGGTGTCTTTCAGACCACGGTGTTCCAGATATTTCAGGAATTTAGCCTGATAAATTGCCCCGATTGGGCCCAGACCCATAGAAACGGTCGGGAACTGCCAGAATTCCGGCATCAGTTTCGGGTGCGGATAAGAGGACAGACCTTTACCGTGAACTTCCTGACGGAAATTGTTCATCTGCTCTTCAGTCAGACGACCTTCCAGGAAAGCACGCGCATACACGCCCGGAGAGATGTGGCCCTGGAAGTACACCAGATCGCCGCCATCCTGCTCGTTGCGTGCGCGGAAGAAGTGGTTGAAGCACACTTCGTAGAAGGTTGCGGAAGACTGGAAGGAAGCCATGTGGCCGCCCAGTTCGAGATCTTTTTTCGATGCGCGCAGAACGGTCATGATCGCGTTCCAGCGGATCGCAGAACGGATACGACGTTCCAGATCCAGATTACCCGGGTATTCCGGTTCATCTTCAACGGCAATAGTGTTGACGTAACCGCCGGTCGATGCGCCAGCAGCCACTTTCACCCCGCCTTTGCGGGCTTCAGAAAGGAGTTGGTCAATAAGATACTGAGCACGCTCAACACCTTCTTCACGGATGACCGATTCGATCGCCTGTAGCCAGTCGCGAGTTTCGATCGGATCCACGTCATTTGGTAAACGTTCTGACATGGGGGGTATTCCTTATCTATCTAATCGTTGATTAATCTGGAACCTGTCCCATTGAACTCTTCGTTCTTCACCTTTGAACAACCAAAAATTCAATAAGACAGGTTCTGCGTTTAGTTGCCGCGCTCTAAAAATGGCGCTTAAGAACCGGAGTTCTCGTCCTTTCGTTGCTGTAAACGACGCAGTGAGCGCTCTCTACGACTCTGCTCACGGCTACGGTCCAGCAAAATTTCCTCAATGAACGCCAGGTGACGGTGCGACGCCTCACGCGCCTGCTCCGGCTCCCCGGCCATTATCGCCTCGAAAATGCGAGTACGATGGTTGCTGACCAACGGGAGCATTTCCCGGCGGGCATACAGCAATTCAAAGTTCTGACGAACGTTTTGTGCCAGCATCGGCTCCATACACCTTAGCAGATGGAGCAAAACCACATTGTGTGCCGCCTCGGTGACGGCGATTTGATACTGGACGACGGCGCCGGACTCAGCGTCCAGATCGCCCGACTGCTGCGCCCGTTCAATGGCCTGATGCAGCTCGCGGATACGATCGCGATCTTCATCATTGCTGCGCAGCGCCGCGTAATAAGCCGCGATGCCTTCCAGCGCGTGACGGGTCTCAAGCAGATCGAATTGGGATTCAGGGTGATCGGACAGCAGCTCGACCAGCGGATCGCTGAAGCTCTGCCACAGGCGGCTCTGAACAAACGTTCCACCTCCCTGACGACGAAGCAACAAGCCCTTGGCTTCGAGGCGTTGAATCGCCTCACGCAGCGAGGGGCGGGAAACGTCGAACTGCTTAGCCAGTTCGCGTTCGGGCGGAAGTTTTTCACCGGGGCGCAAGGTCCCCTCAAGGATCAGAAACTCCAGCTGCTGCTCTATCACATCGGATAATTTTGGTTGGCGGATTTTGCTGTAGGCCATATTCCCTGTCTCTGCCATTAGCCCGGAGTCAATTGGTCTTACCAATTTAAAGTTCGTAGCGCTAAAGTAACAAAGTATTCACCTTCTGTCCATACAGGTTTTGATTGAAATCAGTAAACCGCGGACATTTTAACAACCTTACAGAAATAACATTTCAGAAATGTAACCTTGCACAAATGTTACGTTTACTCACAAAGGGGTAGCGTTAACTTTATGGAAACGAAAAATTACGCTATCTGAACCGATTCAACTGCGCCATAGATGAATAAAAAATCAAATTAACAGAATAAATAACCACTCATGGGTAATGCGATGGAATAATACTGAATGTGTCTATTGATGTCTTTTTAGACACATCGTCATCATCCCTTCATAAAGCAGGTGCATTCGGTCGCGCTTAACACTATTCTCCCTCAGACGAAAGGCCTTTTTTTGAATTACCACACCGCCTTCCGTAAACAAAACAATACAGAAACGGAAGTCGCTAAATACACAAACACAACAATATGTGCGCGCCATCACTCAGGTAAAAAGTGGGCCACTTCGCCCAAATTTTCGCTGGCTATGCTTTCTGGCAGGGACAGCAGAGCAGCAGCAACCTGACGGATGACGTACACAAAAAATAACCACACACGAGGTTTCATATGGAAGGTCAACAGCACGGCGATCGGCTGAAGCGCGGCCTGAAAAACCGCCACATTCAGCTTATCGCGCTGGGCGGGGCTATCGGCACCGGCCTGTTTCTGGGAAGCGCGTCCGTCATTCAGTCCGCCGGCCCGGGTATCATTCTTGGTTACGCTATCGCCGGCTTTATCGCCTTTCTGATCATGCGTCAGTTGGGTGAGATGGTGGTGGAAGAGCCGGTAGCAGGTTCGTTTAGCCACTTCGCATATAAATACTGGGGCGGCTTTGCCGGCTTCGCTTCCGGCTGGAACTACTGGGTGCTGTATGTCCTGGTGGCCATGGCGGAACTCACCGCCGTCGGCAAATATATCCAGTTCTGGTGGCCGGAAATCCCGACCTGGGCCTCGGCGGCGGTCTTCTTCATCGCTATCAACGCCATTAACCTGACCAACGTGAAAGTGTTCGGGGAAATGGAGTTCTGGTTCGCGATTATCAAAGTGGTCGCCGTGGTGGCGATGATTCTGTTCGGCGGCTGGCTGCTGTTCAGCGGCAACGGCGGCCCGCAGGCGACGGTACGTAACCTGTGGGATCAGGGTGGCTTCCTGCCGCACGGCTTTACCGGACTGGTAATGATGATGGCGATCATCATGTTCTCCTTCGGCGGTCTGGAGCTGGTGGGGATCACCGCGGCGGAAGCGGATAATCCGGAGCAAAGCATTCCGAAAGCCACCAACCAGGTTATCTACCGTATCCTGATCTTCTATGTTGGCTCGCTGGCGGTGCTGCTCTCCCTGCTGCCGTGGACCCGCGTGACCGCGGACACCAGCCCATTCGTCCTGATTTTCCATGAGCTTGGCGATACGCTGGTGGCAAATGCCCTTAACGTCGTGGTGCTGACGGCGGCTCTGTCGGTTTATAACAGCTGCGTCTACTGCAACAGCCGTATGCTGTTCGGCCTTGCCCAGCAGGGTAACGCGCCGAAAGCGCTGCTCAGCGTCGACAAACGCGGCGTGCCGGTGAATACCATCCTCGTCTCGGCCCTGGTGACCGCGCTGTGCGTACTGATAAACTACCTGGCGCCGGAATCCGCCTTCGGCCTGTTGATGGCGCTGGTGGTCTCGGCCCTGGTTATCAACTGGGCGATGATCAGCCTGGCGCATATGAAATTCCGTCGCGCCAAACAGCAGCAGGGGGTCACCACTCGCTTCCCTGCCCTCTTCTACCCGCTGGGTAACTGGGTGTGCCTGCTGTTTATGGCGGCAGTGCTGGTGATTATGCTGATGACCCCGGGGATGGCGATTTCCGTTTGGCTGATCCCGGTATGGATTGCGGTGCTGGGCGTGGGCTATCTGTTTAAACAGAAAGCCGCCGCCACCATAAAAGCACAATAATACATCTCATAAATATTTCTCTTTGCTCTGCGCCCCTCCCTGAATAACGGGCGCAGAGCATTGTTATCTGCTTCACACTTTCCCCTCCATAGCTGATATATCCATATCGTTAACGAGTTCCTGCAACGTATTTCCCTCGATAGCAGCCAATAATTCTCTCCATACTGCAACGGAGAGACCGCACATGGCAGACAATAGACTATCAATAAAGGAAAAGATTGGTTACGGGATGGGTGATGCCGGATGCAATATCATATTTGGCGCCATCATGCTGTTTGTTAACTATTTTTATACCGATATCTTCGGCCTGGCGCCGGCGCTGGTCGGCGTACTGCTGTTGTCGGTGCGCGTCATCGATGCGGTGACCGATCCGATTATGGGCGCCCTTGCCGACCGTACCCGCAGTAAATATGGCCGCTTTCGTCCATGGCTACTGTGGATTGCCTTCCCCTACGCCCTGTTCAGCGTGCTGATGTTCACTACTCCTGAGTGGACCTATAACAGCAAAGTTATCTATGCGTTCGTGACCTACTTTCTGCTGTCGGTGACCTATACCGCGATTAACATCCCCTACTGCTCGCTGGGAACGGTGATGACCGCTGATCCGAAAGAACGCGTTGCCTGCCAGTCCTATCGTTTTGTGATGGTGGGTATCGCCACGCTGCTGCTGTCATTGACGCTGCTGCCAATGGCCGACTGGTTCGGCGGCGCCGATAAAGCGAAGGGCTACCAGATGGCGATGACCGTGCTGGCCTTTATCGGCATGTGTATGTTCCTGTTCTGCTTCGCTACCGTGCGTGAACGCATACACCCGGCGGTGCAGACGAATGATGAACTGAAAAAAGACCTCAAAGACGTGTGGAAAAATGACCAGTGGGTGCGCATCCTGCTGCTCACGCTGTGCAACGTCTGCCCGGGCTTTATTCGCATGGCCGCCACCATGTATTACGTCACCTGGGTGATGGGACAAAGCACCCATTTTGCCACCCTGTTTATCAGCCTCGGCGTGGTCGGGATGATGATTGGCAGCATGCTGGCGAAAGTCCTCACCGACCGCTGGTGCAAACTGCAGGTTTTCTTCTGGACCAACATCGTGCTGGCGATTTTCTCCTGCGCCTTCTACTTCTTTAATCCGCACGCCACCACGCTGATTATGGTGCTCTACTTCCTGCTCAACATCCTGCATCAGATCCCCTCTCCGCTGCACTGGTCGCTGATGTCCGACGTTGACGACTATGGCGAGTGGAAAACCGGTAAGCGCATCACCGGCATTAGCTTCTCCGGCAATCTGTTCTTCCTCAAGGTCGGCCTGGCGGTCGCCGGAGCAATGGTAGGTTTCCTGCTGTCATGGTACGGCTACGACGCCGGCGCGAAAGCGCAAAGCGCCTCCGCCCTCAACGGCATCGTGCTCCTATTCTCGGTCATCCCCGGCGTCGGCTATCTGATCACCGCCGGCGTGGTGCGCCTGCTGAAGGTTGACCGCACCCTGATGCGCCAGATTCAAAGCGATTTAGAGAAGCGCCGCAGCAACTACAGCGAGCTGAACGAATACCAGGAACTGAAAACCAGTGAACACGTAAGGAAAGCCTGATGAACAACTGGCCAAACCCCTTTATTGAACAGCGCGCAGACCCCTTTATTCTGCGCCACCTTAATCACTACTACTTTATTGCCTCGGTACCGGAATATGACCGGCTGGAGATCCGGCGCGCGGCCACCCTTGAAGGATTGCGCGATGCTGAGCCGGTAGTGGTCTGGCGCGCGCCGCAAAGCGGGCCGATGAGCCAGCTGATTTGGGCGCCGGAGCTGCATGAAATAGACGGTAAGTGGTATATCTATTTTGCCGCCACCCATACTCACGATCTGGATGCGCTGGGGATGTTCCAGCATCGCATGTTCGTTCTCGAGTGCGCCGACAACGATCCGCTGACCGGTCGCTGGCAGGAAAAAGGCCAGGTGGTCACGCCTTTCGATACCTTCGCCCTCGATGCCACTACTTTTATCCATCAGGGCAAACGCTGGTATCTGTGGGCGCAAAAATCCCCGCATATCGAAGGCAACTCAAACTTATATCTTGCTGAAATGGCCAACCCGTGGACGCTAAAAGGCGAGCCGGTCATGCTGAGCAAGCCGGAGTTCGACTGGGAGTGCCGGGGATTTAAGGTCAACGAAGGTCCTGCGGTGCTGGTGCATGGCGATAAGCTGTTCATCAGCTATTCCGCCAGCGCCACCGATGAAAACTACTGCATGGGGTTGTTATGGATCGACCGGCAGGCCGATCCGCTGCAGCCGACGAACTGGCATAAAGCCCCGCAGCCGGTCTTTCGTACCAGCTATGAAAACCGCCAGTATGGCCCGGGCCATAATAGTTTTACCCAAACGCCGGCAGGGGAAGATGTGCTGGTGTATCACGCGCGGAATTACACCGAGATAGAAGGCGATCCACTGTATGACCCCAATCGCCATACGCGGTTAAAACTCGTCAGCTGGAGGGAGGACGGGATGCCCGACTTCGGCATCCCGCCGGCGGATACGCTGTAGCGGTTCGGAATGAAGCCCGCTGACGCGGGTTCTGCAGGCCGGGTCAGGCGAAGCCGCCACCCGGCAACAAGAGTCCCGCAGGTGCATGTATCGTGGCAGGCTGAGCGCGGGCTCAGGCCGTTAAACCAGGGTGCCGTAAATCGTCAGCAGCGCCATGATCACCACCACCACCAGCGAGGTTTTCTTGGCCATCGACACCGCGGCCTTCGGGGTCGCCACTTTATCCACGTGCGGTTCACGAGCCAGGGAATACTGCGCCAGGCGGGTCAATACCTGATACTGCGATGAATGGCGGTCGCCTAACGATGCAAACCACGCCGGGAGCGCTTTCTCTCCATGCCCCACCAGAGCATAGACAACCCCCACCAGACGCACCGGCAGCCAGTCCACGATATGCAAGAGACCATCGATTCCAGACTGCAAACGATGATGCGGCGTCTGGTAGCGCGCCAGCCACGTCTGCCAGGCACGCAGGACGCTATAAGCGATAAGCGTCAGCGGCCCCCACGCGCCCCCCACCACAAACCAGAAAAGCGGCGCCAGGTAATATCGATAGTTAATCCACAGCAGCGCATTTTGCAGCTCACTCAGATATTCACGCTCATCGCAGCCCGGCGGTACGCCGTGGATCAGCGTCAGCTCGCTGGCCATGGCATCGCAGGCGCGACTGTCATTGCGCGACGCCGCTTTCAGATAGGCATGATAATGCAGCCGAACCTTGCCTGCCCCGATGCACAACAGGCCCAGCAAGATCCAGAACACCAGCAGAGGTACGTTAAATAGCTGCCCCTGCAGCAGGCGCTGAATGAGATACACCACCGCGACAGCCACCACCGTCATCAGCAGCGTGCCCAGCAGCGAAAAATGTTTTATCCGGCGGAACACCACCTCCAGCCGATGATCAAGCTGCCAGTGTTCGCCCAGCTTAAACAGCCGTTCGGCGATAAGCACCAGCAGCGTCGTAAACAGCGTCATGATGTCTCCTTATCTGACGGCGCACTGAGTAGCGCCCGGAATTTTATCCAGTCAAAGGCCGGTCCTGGATCGGTTTTCCGCACGGGCGCGATATCGCTGTGGCCCGCGATGTTTTCGGCGATAGCCGGGTAAATCGTGATCAGTAGTTCCGTCACCGCCGCCAGCTGCTGGTACTGCGCATCGGTATACGCCAGGGTATCCGTGCCTTCCAGCTCAATGCCAATGGAAAAGTCATTGCAGCGTTCTCGCCCCTGATAGCAGGAGATCCCCGCATGCCACGCACGCTTATCGAAAGGCACATACTGCACGATTTCGCCATCACGGCGAATCAGACAATGTGCCGAAACGCGCAGATGAGCAATCTCGGCAAAGAAAGGATGCGCATGCGGATCCAGGGTGCCAGTGAACAGCGCATCAATCCACGGACCACCAAATTCACCCGGTGGCAGGCTAATGTTATGCACCACCAGTAAGGAAGGGGCTTCTTCATCCGGACGGCAGTCATGGTGCGGCGAGGGAACCCGACGCGCGCCGACCAGCCATCCCTCGTTCAACTGCATGCGGGATCTCCTTTCGCGAACTCATGCTTCCGGGCCACACGCCGGCCCAAAGGATGAAGTGTGTATGGTACTGAAACGTCGTTCAGGTTAGCATGTTTCCCACTTCTGAATCTTATCTATCTGGAGCTTTATCATGTCGCCTCGTCGTTACAACCCCGACCGCCGCCGTGACGTGCTGCTGGAACGTATTAACCTCGATATTACCGATGCTGTCGCACACTCCCTGCGGGAAGATTTGGGCGGCGAAGTCGACGCCAACAACGATATTAGCGCGCAATTATTGCCGCAGGATGCACGCTCCCATGCGGTGGTCATTACCCGCGAAGATGGCGTCTTCTGTGGCAAACGCTGGGTGGAAGAGGTCTTTATTCAGCTCGCCGGTGACGACGTGAATATCACCTGGCACGTGGCCGACGGCGATGCGGTCAAAGCCGACCAGCCGCTGTTCGAGCTGGAAGGCCCGTCGCGTATTCTGCTCACCGGCGAACGCACGGCGCTGAACTTTGTGCAAACTCTCTCCGGCGTCGCCAGCGTCGTCCGTCGCTACGTCGACCTGCTGGCCGGCACCAAAACCCAACTTCTGGATACCCGTAAAACGCTGCCAGGGCTGCGTACCGCGCTGAAATACGCGGTACTCTGCGGCGGCGGAGCCAACCACCGCCTGGGCCTGTTCGACGCTTTCCTGATTAAAGAAAACCATATCATCGCCTCCGGCTCGATCCGTCAGGCGGTGGAAAAGGCGTTCTGGCTACATCCTGATGTGCCGGTGGAAGTGGAAGTGGAAACCCTGGATGAGCTGGAGCAGGCGTTAAAAGCCGGGGCGGACATCATTATGCTCGATAACTTCACCACCGACCTGATGCGCGAGGCGGTGAAAATCACCGCAGGCCAGGCGGCGCTGGAGGTCTCCGGTAACGTCACCTTCGACACCATCCGCGAATTTGCCGACACCGGCGTCGACTATATCTCCGTCGGCGCCCTGACCAAACATGTGCAGGCGCTCGACCTGTCGATGCGTTTTCGCTAAGTAATTGGCCTTCACGCTGCCGGGCGTGAGGGCCTGATTTTGCGAGCCGACTCGCAGCCGTTCATGCCCACCATGTAAGCAAAGTAAAAACCCTGGAATCTGGTTTCCCGGATTGTTTTCGCCTCCTCGCCTGGTATCCCAAATCCCGTCACAGTGCTCCTGTCACAACAAGGAGCGACTTATGGATAAACAACGTGGTTTCACCCTGATTGAACTGATGGTGGTCATTGGGATCATCGCTATTCTCAGTGCCATTGGCATCCCGGCCTACCAGAACTACCTGCGTAAAGCCGCCCTCACCGACCTGCTGCAGACCTTTGTCCCTTACCGGACGGCCATCGAACTTTGCGCGCTCGATCATGGCGGCCTGACGGTATGTGACGGCGGCAGCAACGGCATTCCCTCGCCGACAACCACACGCTACCTCTCCGCTATGAGCGTGGCCAAAGGGGTCGTCACCCTCACCGGCCAGGAAAGCCTGAACGGACTGGGCGTCACTCTGACGCCGACCTGGGATAACGCCGAGGGCGTCACTGGCTGGCAGCGCGTCTGCACTATCACCGGCAACAGCGCCCTTCAGCAGGCCTGCGAAGACGTCTTCCGGGTGAAGTAAGGGCAAACACATGAAAACAGAACAGCTGATCCCTCTCTGTCGCCGCTATCACGCCATGTTGCTGCATAGCGACGAGCAGACAATAGCCATTGCGGTGGTCGATACCCCACCGGCGGAGCTGATGGAGGCGCTGCGCTTCGCGACGCAAAAGCGAATCGATATTGAATGCTGGAGCCAGGAACAGATGGACAAGCGTCTGCAGGCCCAGGAAAAGCAGGCGCAACTGGCGCAAAACGCGGGGCCGGAAAATATCGCCGAACGGGTCAACCAGATCCTCGAACAGGCTCTGCGTCAGCGGGCGTCCGATATTCATATCGAACCCACGGAAACGCATTTACGCATCCGCCTGCGGGTCGATGGCGTCCTCCATGCCCTGCCGTTGCTGGCCCCCGAGCTGGCGGCACCGATTATCGCGCGACTCAAGGTCATGGCCAGTCTCGATATCGCCGAGCATCGTTTACCACAGGATGGTCAGTTCGCGCTGAACCTCAGCGGACGACCGCTCTCCTTTCGCATCGCCACTCTACCCTGCCGCTATGGCGAAAAAATTGTCCTGCGTCTTCTGCATCAGGTTGACCAGGCCCTGGATCTGGAGGCCCTCGGACTCTCCTCTTCCCAGCTGGCGGCTTTTCGCCAGGCGCTTAATCAGCCGCAGGGTCTACTGCTGGTCACCGGCCCGACCGGAAGCGGTAAAACGGTGACCCTCTACAGCGCCCTGCAGGCCAGAAACCGGGAGCAAGTGAACATCTGTAGCGTCGAGGATCCGCTGGAGATCCCCATCGCCGGGATGAATCAGACGCAAATTAATCCGCGTTCCGGGCTCACCTTTCACAGCGTACTCCGCGCCCTGTTACGCCAGGATCCGGATATTGTCATGGTAGGCGAGATTCGTGACGCCGAGACCGCTGAAATAGCCCTGAAAGCCGCCCAGACCGGCCATCTGGTGCTTTCCACCCTGCACACCAACTCCACCAGCGAAACCCTCACCCGCCTGCAGCAGATGGGCATCGCCCGCTGGATGATATCTTCAGCGCTCTCGCTGGTTATCGCCCAGCGCCTGGTCCGCAAGCTGTGCCCCCACTGTCGGCGCAATGTCGGTAGCGCCGCCGACCTGCCGCACAGCCTGTGGCCACGCCCGCTGCCGCGCTGGCAGGCGGCTGGCTGCGAACACTGTTATCACGGTTATCACGGCAGGCTGGCGCTGTTTGAGGTCATGCCTGTCACCCCCGGGTTACGCCAGGGAATAGTCCAGGGGCTGAATGCCATTGAGATTGAATCTCTGGCGCGAGCCGCGGGGATGATGACGCTTTTTGAAAGCGGTTGTCAGGCTATCGAACAGGGGCTGACCAGCCTTGAAGAGGTGGTGCGGGTGCTGGGGATCCCCCATGGCGACTAAGCGTCTCTGGCGCTGGCGCGGTATCGATGCGCACGGCGCCCCTTGCCAGGGGATGCTATGGCAAGCCAGTCGTCTGGAGGTGCTGCACGACCTTCAGCAGCAGCGCGTCATGCCGCTGGCCGTGCGCCGCTGTGCAGTGAAGCTGAATCTCTGGCACCCACGCTACAGTAGCGAAACGATCCGTCAGCTCGCCACCCTGCTGCAGGCCGGCCTGCCGCTGGCGGACGGTTTATCTCTGCTGGCGCAGCAGCAACCACACCCGCAATGGCAAGCGCTGCTTGAGTCCCTGGGCCGCGAACTGGCTCAGGGTGTAGCTTTCACTACCGCGCTGGCGCAGTGGCCGCAAGCCTTTCCGCCGCTTTATCTGGCGATGATTAGCACCGGCGAACTGACAGGCAAGCTCGATATTTGCTGCCAGCAGCTGGCCAACCAACAGCAGGAGCAGCAGCGGCTCGCCGGCAAGGTCAAAAAAGCGCTGCGTTACCCGCTGATCGTACTCGCCCTGGCGCTGCTGGTGGTGCTGGGGATGCTCTATTTTGTCCTGCCCGAGTTCACCGCTATCTACCAGACGTTCAGTACGCCGCTGCCGCTGTTGACGCGGATGGTCGTTGCGGCAGGCGACATGCTAAGTCGCGGCTGGCCGCTACTGCTGGCCCTTTTCCTGAGCCCGCTGCTGCTCAACCAGCTGGTCCGGCGGCGTAGCGACTGGTTGCTGCGTCGCCAGCGATT
This sequence comes from Klebsiella sp. D5A, assembly GCF_001620885.1. Classification (NCBI taxonomy): domain Bacteria; kingdom Pseudomonadati; phylum Pseudomonadota; class Gammaproteobacteria; order Enterobacterales; family Enterobacteriaceae; genus Klebsiella; species Klebsiella sp. D5A. Next base: position 122,326 of record NZ_LOAR01000006.1, read on the forward strand.
GCTGAACGCGCTCCCTCTCATCGGCCCCCTGATCGGCGGCCAACAGCTGAGCCTGATCTTTACCATCCTGGCGTTAACCCAAAGCGCCGGTATTAGCTTTCTGCAGGGTTTGCAAAGTGTTGAAGCAACTCTGTCGTGCCCACTCTGGCGCCAGCGCCTGGCGCAAGCCCGTACGCTGATAGCCCAGGGGGAACCGATTTGGCAGGCGTTAAGCCGGTGCGGCGGTTTTACTCCGCTGTGCCTGCAGCTCATCCGTACGGGTGAAAGCGCGGGGGCGCTGGATCAAATGCTGGAAAATCTGGCGCACCATCATCGAGAGCAAACGCATCAGCGAGCCGACAGTCTGGCTGCGCATCTCGAACCCATCATGCTGGTGATAACCGGTTCACTGGTCGGCATTCTGGTGGTGGCGATGTATTTGCCCGTTTTTCATCTGGGCGATGCCATTGGCGGGGCGGGAGGGTGAGAAACGCTGGCGCAGCACAGGCGCCAGCGAAGCCGCTTACAGGCTATTGAATATCCGGTTCTCTTGTTCCTGAACGCGGATAAAGGTCGTCCGTTTGGTCAGCTCTTTCAGACGCGACGCGCCAACATAGGTGCAGGCTGAACGCAGGCCGCCAAGGATATCGCGAGCAGTATTATCCACCGGGCCACGCAGCGGTAGCTTAACGGTTTTACCTTCCGCCGCGCGGTATTTCGCGACACCGCCAACATGGCGCGTCATCGCCGACTCGGAGCTCATGCCATAGAACAGCATGAATTTTTCCCCGTTCTCTTCAACGATGGTTCCGCCGCTCTCTTCATGGCCCGCCAGCATGCCGCCGAGCATCACGAAATCGGCGCCGCCGCCGAAAGCTTTCGCCACATCACCCGGCATGGTGCATCCGCCGTCGCTGATGATCTGGCCGCCCAGGCCGTGCGCCGCATCAGCGCACTCGATCACGGCGGAGAGCTGCGGATAGCCGACGCCAGTTTTGACGCGGGTAGTGCAGACGGAACCCGGGCCAATCCCGACTTTCACAATATCGGCGCCGGAGAGGATCAGCTCTTCGCACATTTCACCAGTGACCACGTTTCCGGCGATAATGGTTTTCTGCGGCCAGGCTTCACGGGCTTTCGCCACAAACTGCACGAAGTGCTCAGAGTAGCCGTTAGCCACGTCGATGCACACAAATTTCAGTTGCGGATTCTGAGAGAGGATCTGTTGCGTCTTTTCGAAATCCGCATCGGAAGTGCCGGTGGAAACCATCACATGCTTGAGGACATCTGCGGACGCGCCCTGTACAAACGCCTGCCATTCCTCAACGGTGTAGTGCTTGTGTACCGCAGTCAGAATACCAAAAGTGGCCAGCGCTTTCGCCATACTGAAGGTGCCGACGGTATCCATGTTGGCCGCAATAATTGGCACACCGGACCAGGTCTGGCCTGAATGTTTGAAAGTGAATTCACGTTCCAGCTCAACATCAGAACGGCTTTTGAGAGTAGAGCGTTTCGGGCGGATAAGAACGTCTTTGAAACCAAGCTTCAGATCTTCTTCAATACGCATGTGCGAATTCCTGGGGTTAATTGCATTATTGTGAGAGCACAACTCCAGTGACGTTATCATACGCACGAATCAGGCCTGCGCAAGACTGCGATTTTCACTTTTTTTACGCTACAATCGTATAAATTTACCTGGTGAATGGAGAAAAAAGCGCTTATGCCTTTCCTCGCCAGCGTATTATTTTTAACCATTTGATTTGCTTGATTAAAAGAAACAGAATAGCGGGCGGCGATCCCGGTTGGCACGTGACTATCACGACATGATCACTATCACCTCTCCGACGTGCGGCCAGTCATCGCTGTCTGAATGCAAAAAATACGAGCAATCCGTTTCAGGGTCAGAAGATATGGGGTACACAGTCGCGTTAACAGGTGGGATCGGCAGCGGTAAAAGCACGGTCGCCGACGCCTTCGCGCAGCTCGGGGTTAACGTTGTTGATGCCGATGTTATCGCCCGCCAGGTGGTCGAACCTGGCACCCCAGCGCTCCAGGCCATCGCCGGCCACTTTGGGTCGCAGATGATTGCCCCCGACGGCACGCTGAACCGCCGCCTGCTGCGGGAAAAAATTTTTGCTCACGTGGAGGATAAAGCCTGGCTTAACGCGCTGTTGCATCCGCTGATCCAGCAGGAAACGCGCCGCCAGATGCAGGCTGCTACCTCCCCTTATCTCCTCTGGGTCGTACCTTTGCTGGTCGAAAACCGCCTGTCCGGTCAGGCCGATCGCGTACTGGTCGTCGATGTGCCAAAAGAAACGCAGATCGAACGCACCATGCTGCGTGACAAGGTCAGCCGCGAACATGCAGAACATATTCTTGCCGCTCAGGCCACGCGCGAGCAGCGCCTGGCCGCCGCGGACGATGTTATTGAAAACACTGGCACGCCGGATGCCGTGGCATCGGATGTTGCCCGCCTGCACGAAAAGTATTTAATGCTGGCATCGCAGGCCGCCTCACAGGAAAACTCGTAATGCATACCCCCGTTCTGTTTGAACATCCTCTTAATGAGAAAATGCGTACCTGGCTGCGCATCGAATTTCTGATCCAGCAAATGGCTTTCCATCCGATGATTGCCACTCATGCCGATGCGCTCCATTTTTTCCGTAACGCCGGCGATCTGTTGGATGTGCTGGAGCGTGGCGAGGTGCGTACCGACCTGGTTAAAGAACTGGAGCGCCAGCAGCGCAAGCTCCAGTCCTGGGCTGAAGTACCGGGCGTCGATCAGGAGCGCATTAACGAACTACGCCAGCAGCTGAAGCAATCCTCCAGCACCCTGATGGCCGCGCCGCGTATTGGCCAGTTTCTGCGTGAAGATCGCCTGATTGCGCTGGTGCGTCAGCGCCTGAGTATTCCAGGCGGCTGCTGCAGCTTCGATTTACCGACCCTGCATATCTGGCTCCATATGCCACAGGCGCATCGGGATGAGCAGGTGGCCAACTGGCTCGCCAGCCTCGATCCGCTGATCCAGTCCCTGAACCTGATCCTCGACCTGATCCGTAACTCTGCGCTGTTTCGCAAACAGACTAGCCTCAACGGCTTTTACCAGGATAATGGCGAAGATGCCGATCTGCTACGTCTGCGTCTCGATCTGGCTCACCAGCTGTATCCGCAGATCTCCGGCCATAAGAGCCGTTTCGCTATTCGTTTCCTGCCGCTGGACAGTGAGTATGGGATCGTGCCGGAGCGCTTTGATTTTGAACTGGCCTGCTGCTAAGGAGATAACATGTCTGAAGAGACCATCGTCAACTGCCCGACCTGCGGCAAAAACGTGGTGTGGGGCGAGCAGAGTCCCTTTCGTCCATTCTGCAGCAAGCGCTGTCAGCTGATCGATCTGGGAGAATGGGCCGCAGAAGAGAAACGCATCCCCAGTGCGGGCGATCTCTCCGACAGCGATGACTGGAGCGAGCAGCAGCCCTGATTTACCGGCACGCTAACCCGATAATTATCGGGTTAGCGTTGTAGCTTGACGCTCAGCCCAGGCCGATCAGTTTGTTGATAACCGGTTCATTCGCCGGGGGGAACGCCTCTGGATCCAGTGTCTGACCCGCCATCCACCGTCCCGGTTGCCCTTCTTTACCCCATGGCTCGCCTTGCCAACTTTCCACAAGGAAAAACCACAGCGTTATATGGCGGTCAGGGAACTGATACTCCAGCTTATCGAATAGCGTTGCAGACCTTACCGTAATTCCAACCTCTTCCTGCAGCTCGCGAATTAGCGCCTGCTCCGGCGTCTCATCAGATTCAATCTTCCCGCCCGGGAACTCCAGCTTATTCGCCATATGGGCATCAGCGGCGCGCTGGGTAATAAAGATTTCGCCTTGCGGATTGCGAATTATCCCGACGGCGATTTGCAGTTTTTTCATTGGATCAGCTCCATAAAAAAGGCGCAGAACTCTGCGCCTTTGTTTTTTTATCAGGCCTTAGCTCAGACGGCCGTGGCACTGTTTATATTTTTTACCGGAACCGCACGGACAGGGATCGTTACGCCCCACTTTACGCTCGCCGGTTTGTGCCGCCAGATCCTCGGCAGCGGCCTCATCGTCGCTCTGATGGCTGAGCTGCTGCATCTGCGCCAGGCGCTCGGCTTCTTCACGACGCTGTTGCTCCATCGCTTCGACTTCTTCCGGCATACGCACCTGGACTTTGCTCAGGGTGCTAATCACTTCATACTTCAGTGACTCCAGCATCGCAGCAAACATAGAGAACGATTCGCGCTTGTACTCCTGCTTCGGATCTTTCTGCGCATAGCCACGCAGATGGATACCCTGACGCAGATAGTCCATCGCTGCCAGGTGCTCTTTCCACAGGGAGTCCAGGGTCTGCAGCATCACACCTTTCTCAAAGTGACGCATCATCTCGGCACCGACCACTTCTTCTTTACGCTGGTAAGTTTCTACCGCGCTCTGCAGAATACGTTCACGCAGGGTCTCTTCATGCAGCTCTGGCTCTTTATCCAGCCACTCTTTGATCGGCAGCTCGAGGTCGAAGTCGTTTTTCAGACGCTCCTGCAGGCCTTCAATATCCCACATCTCTTCCAGCGACTGCGGCGGAATATGCGCATCGATAGTCGCTTTAAAGACGTCTTCGCGGATGCTGTTGATGGTTTCGCTGACATCAGACACGTCCAGCAGTTCGTTACGCTGAGTGTAGATCGCGCGGCGCTGGTCGTTAGCCACATCATCATATTCCAGCAGCTGCTTACGAATATCAAAGTTACGGCTTTCCACTTTACGCTGGGCGTTGGCGATAGCCTTAGTCACCCATGGGTGCTCGATGGCTTCACCCGGTTTCATCCCCAGTTTGCGCATCATGCCGGACACACGATCGGAGGCGAAGATACGCATCAGGGCATCTTCCATCGACAGGTAGAAGCGGGAAGAACCGGCATCACCCTGACGACCCGCACGGCCACGCAGCTGGTTATCGATACGGCGTGATTCATGACGCTCAGTACCGATAATGTGTAGACCGCCTGCGGCCAGAACCGCATCATGGCGCACCTGCCAGTCCGCTTTGATTTTTTCAATCTGTTCCGCCGTCGGATTTTCCAGCGCGGCGACTTCCGCCTGCCAGCTACCGCCGAGCATAATATCGGTACCACGACCCGCCATGTTGGTGGCAATGGTCACCGCTGCCGGATAACCCGCCTGGGCGACGATATCCGCTTCGCTGGCGTGGAACTTGGCGTTCAGTACGTTGTGCTTGATGCCGGCTTTGGTCAGCTCGCGCGAAACTACTTCGGATTTTTCGATCGAGATAGTCCCCACCAGCACCGGCTGGCCGGCAGCGGTGCGGGTTTTAATATCTTCGATAATCGCCTGAATTTTTTCCGCTTCGGTCATATAGACCAGATCCGCCATGTCCTTACGGATCATCGGACGGTTGGTCGGCACGACAACGGTATCCAGCTTATAGATAGAGCTGAATTCGAAGGCTTCGGTATCCGCTGTACCGGTCATCCCCGCCAGTTTCTCGTACAGGCGGAAGTAGTTCTGGAAGGTGATAGAGGCCAGCGTCTGGTTCTCGTTCTGGATCTCCACGCCTTCTTTGGCTTCTACCGCCTGGTGCAGACCATCGGACCAACGGCGGCCTTGCATCGTACGGCCAGTGTGCTCATCGACGATGATAACTTCGCCATCTTTAACGATGTAGTCAACGTCGCGGGTGAACAACGCATGGGCGCGCAGCGCGGCGGTCACATGGTGCATCAGCATGATGTTGGTCGGGGAGTACAGCGACTCACCTTCTTCCATAATGCCTTCCTGCACCAGCAGCTCTTCGATGAGCACCAGACCGCGTTCGGTCAGGTTAACCTGGCGGGCTTTCTCATCAACAGAGAAGTGGCCTTCACCGGTAAAGGTATCCGAATCCTCTTTTTCCTGACGGATCAGGTGCGGGATGATTTTGTTTACCTTACGGTACATTTCAGAGCTGTCTTCCGCCGGACCGGAAATGATCAGCGGGGTACGCGCTTCGTCGATCAGGATGGAGTCCACCTCATCCACCAGCGCATAGTGCAGTTTACGTTGAACGCGCTCTTCCGGGCTGAAGGCCATGTTGTCGCGCAGATAGTCGAAGCCGTATTCGTTGTTGGTGCCGTAGGTAATGTCGGCAGCGTAGGCTTCACGCTTCGCCGGCGCCGGCAGACCGGACATATTGATGCCCACGCTCATACCAAGGAATTCGAACAGCGGACGGTTGTTTTCGGCGTCACGCTGCGCCAGATAGTCGTTGACGGTCACCACGTGGACGCCTTTACCGGTCAGCGCGTTGAGGTACGCCGGCAGGGTCGCGGTCAGCGTTTTACCTTCACCAGTACGCATCTCGGCGATGCAGCGATCGTTAAGCACCATACCGCCCAGCAGCTGGACGTCGAAGTGGCGCATGCCGAACACACGCTTACTGGCTTCGCGAACGACGGCAAAGGCTTCCGGGATCAGGTTTTCCAGCACTTCGCCTTTTTCCAGGCGCGCGCGGAATTCAGCAGTTTTCGCTTTCAGCTCATCATCAGAGAGTTTTTCCATCGCCGGTTCCATACCGTTGATGATATTGACAACTTTGCGCATACGACGCAGCGTACGGTCGTTACGGCTGCCGAAAACCTTAGTTAACATTTTAATAAGCATAATAAAATCTCAAACGCCCCGCGGTGCGGAGTCACAAAAAATAGGATGGTCCGTGGTTATTTTCAGCTGAGACGTTGAGGTCCTGCGCGGATCCCCGCCACCTGGCTAATCCAGGCGCTCACGCGGAAGGCAGAATATGAGGAAGAGATGTAAGCCACCTGGCGGATCACCACCGGCGGCGTGCTGTCCTGGGTCAGCAGCGCGCTGAGCGTATCAAGCAGCGCCAGATGTTGGGCCTGCAGCGGGGAAGTTTCTTCCGCCACCGGCAATGCCTGTGGCGCCATCGCGAAGGAGAGATGACGAATAACGGTGCGAATGGCGTGCTGATGCCAGTAGTCGACGGTAAAGTTCGGCCGACGATTACTCTCCAGCAGCGCCAGCTGAGAGAAGTTAACTTTGCTCGGATTATGGTTGCTGGACGTTGCCTTCGCCGGCGTCGCGGTTTCGTGGCTGTTGCTAAGCGCGGGCAGGCCGAAGCTGGCCGCGACCATCCCCAACAGGAGATGCGGCCAAAAATACCGTCTGCCAAACTGTCGCCAGCGCGTCAGCAATCCACTCACTTTCATTACCTTTCGTTGGTATACCCGTCGTCGTTCAGGCTGCCTCTTAATTAGCGTTTTTTGCAGGACACCCTGACATCCACGGGGTAAAGCAACCCGGAGAAATAATTTTGCGCTCAAATACTAACATTATTACCGCGCTGAGGCAGCATGAATGAAGGCGATTGCCCGGGGAAAACGCTTAATAAAACAGCGAACGCGCGCTAATTATTGCCCGACAATCACTGCGAAAAATAACTGGAAGGGGTTATAAAAGAAAAACGACTGGTTCCCTGGTCGGAGAGAGTACCAGGTTACCAGTCGAATTTACTGAATGGTCAGGCTTACGCCAGAACCATCGACGGCGCGCGGAACGCCATAGGCAGTTTTGCGTCGTCTTCGAAGGTCACATACTCCCAGGCTTCCTGTTTTGCCAGGACCGCCTGCAGCAGTTTGTTATTCAACGCGTGACCCGATTTGTACGCCGTGAATGCGCCGATAATGTTGTGACCACACATAAACAGGTCACCGATCGCATCCAGCATTTTGTGGCGAACAAATTCGTCTTCAAAGCGCAGACCGTCTTCGTTCAGTACGCGATAATCGTCAACAACGATGGCACAATCGAAGCTGCCGCCCAGGCACAGGCCGCGGGACTGCAGATATTCGATATCGCGCATGAAACCGAAGGTACGCGCACGGCTAATCTGACGCATGAACGCATCGGCCGAGAAGTTCAGCGTATAGCGCTGGGTGCTGGCATCAATCGCCGGATGGTTAAAATCGATGGTGAAATCCAGCGAAAAACCATTGTACGGTTTGAATTCAGCCCATTTGTCGCCATCTTCGACGCGAACCGTCTCTTTGATACGAACAAATTTCTTGGCGCAGTTCAGTTCATCGATGCCGGCGTCCAGCAACAGATAAACGAACGGAGCCGCACTGCCGTCCATAATCGGGATTTCCGGCGCATCGACTTCAACAATAATGTTGTCGATACCCAAGCCAGCCAATGCGGCGTTCAGGTGTTCAACCGTAGAAATCCGCACGTCATGCTCATTAACCAGGCAAGTACAGAGCATGGTATCACGCACAGATTTGGCATCAGCCGGAAAATCTACCGGTGGATTCAAGTCGGTGCGACGATAGATGACCCCGGTATTTGCCGGCGCAGGGCGTAACGTCAGTGTGACTTTCTTGCCGGTATGCAAACCGACACCAGTCGCCTGAACGATACGTTTAAGAGTCCTTTGTTTGATCATCGTATAATCTCGCCAATTTACCTATCCAACCGAAGTGTACACCACTATCGGGAGGCCAGTTTAGCACAAAGAGCGCAGATGCCCAACTTCCAGTCGATTCTTAATCGGCTTGCTTACGCAGGAAGGCTGGGATATCCAGATAATCCGGCTCTTTCGCGGTTTGCGGCGTATTGTCGTTCACCACTTTTGCTGCCGGCTTCTGCTCTTGCGTCAGCGGCGACATACCGTGCTGCTGGTAGCGATCCATCACCGGCTGCTGAACCTGTTTGTTGGTCACCAGGGTAATTTCCGGACGCTTGTCCATGCCGATACCAGTCGCCACCACGGTCACGCGCAGCTCGTCGTTCATATCCGGGTCCAGAGAAGTACCGATAACTACGGTCGCGTTATCCGACGCAAAGGCACGGATGGTGTTACCCACGGTTTCGAACTCATCCAGACGCAGGTCGAAGCCCGCAGTGATGTTAACCAGTACGCCGCGCGCGCCGGACAGGTCGATATCTTCCAGCAGCGGAGAAGAGATAGCCATTTCAGCCGCTTCTTCCGCACGGTCTTCACCACTCGCCACGCCGGAGCCCATCATCGCGTAGCCCATTTCTGACATCACGGTACGGACGTCCGCGAAGTCGACGTTCATCAGGCCCGGACGCGTAATCAGTTCGGCGATACCCTGCACCGCGCCTTTCAGTACATCGTTTGCCGCGCCGAACGCGTCGAGCAGAGAAATACCACGGCCGAGTACTTTCAGCAGCTTGTCGTTCGGGATGGTGATCAGTGAGTCAACGTGCTTGGACAGCTCGGTGATCCCCTGCTCAGCAAACGCCATGCGCTTCTTGCCTTCGAAATTAAACGGCTTCGTGACCACCGCAACGGTGAGGATACCCAGATCCTTCGCCACTTCCGCAACCACTGGCGCCGCACCGGTACCGGTACCGCCGCCCATACCTGCCGCGATGAACACCATGTCTGCGCCATCAAGGGCCGCACGCAGCGCTTCGCGGTCTTCGTCCGCCGCATTGCGGCCGACTTCCGGGTTCGCGCCCGCACCCAGACCTTTGGTAATACCGCTACCAATCTGGATAGTCTGGCCAACAGCCGTTTTACGCAGCGCCTGCGCATCGGTGTTCACCGCGAAGAATTCAACACCCTCAATGCGCTCGCGCACCATGTGTTCAACGGCGTTACCGCCGCCGCCACCGACGCCGATGACTTTAATCACCGCGTCGTTGGTCAGTTCCATAGGTTCAAACATAGTTTCTCTCCGTCTTGTGCCTGTCGCCTGAGAACGCTAATTGTCTGCGTTCTCTTAAAAAATTAAAACTCTTTTCGCAGCCAGCTGTTGAGTCGTTTAATCCACGAACCCACTGACGCCGTCACGCGTTTTTCGACTTCCGCTTCACCACTGAGATGTGACTCTTTGCCGTAGTGCAGCAGCCCAACCGCCGTCGAATAATACGGCTCCTGAGCGTAATCCGTTAAACCAGTAATGTTCAGCGGCGCGCCAATACGCACCTGGGTATGGAATACCCGCTGCGCGCAGGCCGCCAGGCCTTCAATTTGCGCCGCGCCGCCGGTTAACACAATCCCTGCCGCCAGATGATGTTTGACACCCTGCTGGCGAAGCTGTTCCTGCAGCTGCAGGATCTCTTCGTTGACCAGATTAAGCAGCTCGGTATAGCGCGGTTCAATCACCTCTGCCAGCGTCTGACGCTGCAGGCTGCGCGGCGGACGTCCGCCTACGCTCGGGACTTCGACGTTTTCGTCTTTACCGACGATGGAACCTAATGCGCAACCGTGACGAACCTTAATCGCTTCGGCATCGCTCGGCGGCGTACCAAAGGCATAGGCGATATCGCTGGTCACCACGTTCCCGGCGTACGGGATCACTTTGGTGTGACGCAATGCGCCGCCGGTGTAGACGGCGATATCCATTGTACCACCGCCGATGTCCACGACGCAGACGCCCAGCTCACGTTCATCTTCTGTTAATACCGAATAACTGGCCGCTAACCCGGCGAAAATAAGTTGGTCAACTTTCAGACCGCAACGTTCCACCGCTTTAACAATGTTTTTCGCCATATCGTTATGGCAGGTAATCAGATGCACCTTCGCCTGCATACGCACGCCGGACAGCCCTACCGGGTTTTTAATCCCTTCCTGGTAGTCGATGGCATATTCCTGCGGAATCACGTGCAGGACGCGATGTTCATCGCGGACGCGAACCGACTTCGCGGTGTGGACCACGTTCTCAACGTCATCCAGCGTCACTTCTTCTTCCGAAATCGGTACCATCCCGATTTCATTCTGACAGCTTATATGTTTACCCGAAAGTGCCAAATAAACTGATGAAATCTGGCAATCCGCCATCAGTTCGGCCTGGTCGATGGCGCGCTGTACGCATTTCACCACCGACTCGAGGTCGTTCACACCGCCTTTATCCATACCACGTGATGGGCAACTGCCCACGCCGATGATATTAATCATGCCGTCGGGCAGAACTTCCCCTACTAAAGCGGCCACCTTAGCGGTGCCAATCTCCAGTCCAACTACCAGTTTTCTGTCCGTCGCCTTGATCATTGTTGTTCTGCCTGTGCCTGATTCTGTTGTTGATTAGTTTCCTCTACGGGAGCAGGTACCCAGCCCACTGCCGCACCCGAGTCATAACGCAAATCAACGTAGCTAATCCGTTTGCCGTCGGTCTGCGCCTGCTGCTGGAGAACCGGGTAGAGTTCCATAAAGCGCTGAAGCCGTTTCATGGTATCGCCACGGCCAAGGTTGAGCTTAATGTCATTATTAAGCGTCAACTGCCAGGAGCGACGGGCGGTCATCGCCGCCACTTTCAACGTGAATTTATCCTTTGCCAGCACCTGCCCCATGTCACGATACCCTTGCAGCACTTCGTTCTCACTGCCTTCCGGGCCGTATAACATCGGTAAATTCTGTTTGCTGGTGCGATCCGCCGGTACGCTGAAGGCATTTCCTTCTGCATCCACCATATGTTGATCATTCCAGCGCGCAATCGGCACATATTCAACCAGATGAATCTTCAATTCATCGGGCCACTGCTTACGGACGCTCGCCTGCTTAATCCACGGCAAGCGTTCAATTTGACTCTGAATAATGTTCACATCCTGAGTCATGAAAGTACCCGGTGAACCCAACGCCAGAATCGCCTGGCGGATGTCATCATTGCGCGTATAGTGACGCTCGCCGGTCACCACCATCTTCGACAGCGGCAAGCGCTGCGCATCTTCCATCCAGCCAAGAACCATCCACCCGCTGACCAGCACGGTAAACAGCACCGCCAGCAGGAAAACGATCCCTGCCAGCCGCGTTCCATTACTCCGACGCGAAGAAGAAACGTCCTCTTCATGGTTCCGCGTATTCAGCGCAGCCTGCGACATATCACCCCGCCAGGTCCAGAATTCGTACAACAAGCTGGGAGAAGCTCATTCCTGCCTGACGCGCCGCCATCGGTACAAGGCTATGGCTGGTCATGCCCGGGGAAGTATTTGCTTCCAGCAGATAAAACTGGCCATCGCTGTCCAGCATCACGTCAATACGGCCCCAGCCTTTACAACCCAGAACATTCCAGGCTTTAAGCACCAGGCTCTGGATGTCTGACTCACGCGCGGGATCTTCAAATCCAGGGCAGAAATATTGCGTCTCATCAGACAGATACTTCGCCTCATAATCATAGAAGGTTCCCGCGGCCTGGATACGTATTGACGGTAAAATTTCTTCACCGACGATGGCGACGGTAAATTCCGGCCCACTAAGCCATTTTTCGACCAAAACTTCATCATCATGCTGAAAAGCCAGCGCCAATGCACTCGGTAAATCACAGCTTTCGCTGACTTTCGACATCCCGACGCTGGAGCCTTCACGGCTCGGCTTGATGATGACCGGCAGGCCCAGCGCCGCAATCTGTTGTTCAACGGCAGCAGAAAGTCCTGCAGTAAACTGGGCGCGGGTCAGCGCGACCCACGGCGCGACCGGCAATCCCGCCCCCTGCCACAGCCATTTGCTGCGCAGTTTATCCATCGACAGCGCAGAGGCCATCACCCCGCTGCCGGTATAAGGCAACTGGATCAGATCCAGCAGCCCCTGCAATGTGCCATCTTCCCCGCCGCGGCCATGGAGGGCAATAAACGCTTTCTTAAAGCCCAGATTTTTTAACTGGGTAATATCGATGTCGCGCGGGTCGACCGGATGGGCATCCACCCCGCCTTCACGCAGCCCGGCCAGCACCGCGGCGCCTGAATTCAGCGACACTTCACGTTCAGCGGAGGTTCCACCGAAAAGCACCGCGATTTTATCAGCCATGGCGCTCTTCCTCCGTTTTTTGCGGAGCCAGTTTGATTTCAGCCAGGTGACGGGCAATTTTTCCGATATTGCCCGCGCCCTGCACCAGCACTAAATCGTTACCGGTCAGCACCGACGCCAGCATCTCCGCGGCCTGGGCCGGGTCAGAGACCAGGATTGGGTCAACTTTACCGCGACCGCGGATCGTACGGCACAGTGAGCGGCTATCGGCGCCCGGGATCGGCGCTTCGCCCGCCGGATAGACATCCAGCATCAGCAGCGCATCGACCTGGGTCAGCACGTTGGCGAAATCGTCATACAGATCGCGGGTACGGGTATAACGGTGCGGCTGGAACAGCATCACCAGATTTTTATCCGGCCAGCCAGCGCGCGCGGCTTTGATGGTGGCGTCCACTTCCGTCGGGTGGTGGCCGTAGTCATCGATCAGCATCGCGCTGCCCGGCTTGCCGTTGACTTCCGCCAGCGGAAACTCGCCAAGAAAATCAAAGCGGCGTCCGGTTCCCTGGAAACTTTCCAGCGCGCGCAGGATCGCCTGGTCGTCAATCCCCTCTTCCGTCGCCACGGCCACCGCCGCCGCCGCGTTCAATGCGTTATGGCGTCCCGGGGCATTGAGCGTGACCTGCAGGATCTCTTTATCCTGACGCACCAGGCGAAAATGGCCTTGAGCCCCAAGCTGACGGTAGTCCTCGACGCGAACGTCGGCGTCGTCGCTAAAACCGTAGGTGGTGATCTGCCGGCCGACGCGCGGCAGCAGTTCACGGATCACCGGATCGTCCACGCACATCACCGCGCGTCCGTAGAACGGCAGGTTGTGCAGGAAGTTAATAAAGGTCTGCTTCAGATTTTCGAAGTCGCCATGGTAGGTATCCATATGGTCGGCTTCGATGTTGGTCACAATCGCGACCATCGGCTGCAGATGCAGGAACGACGCATCGCTCTCATCCGCTTCCGCAATCAGATAACGGCTATGGCCGAGACGGGCATGCACGCCCGCCGCTTTCACCAACCCGCCGTTGACGAAGGTCGGGTCGAGCCCGGCTTCGGCGTAAATACTGGACACCATCGCGGTGGTAGTGGTTTTGCCGTGAGTTCCGGCAATCGCAATCCCGTGGCGGAAGCGCATCAGCTCCGCCAGCATTTCCGCACGGCGGATCACCGGAATGCGCGCTTCGTGTGCGGCAACGATTTCCGGGTTATCTGCGGAAATCGCGCTGGAAACGACCACAACGCTGGCATCGCGCACGTTTTCCGGGCGATGGTTGAAATAAATAGTGGCGCCAAGCTGCGACAGCTGTTGGGTCACCGGATTCGGCGCCAGGTCGGAGCCGCTGATCTGGTAACCTTCATTAGCCAACACTTCGGCAATACCGCCCATACCGGCACCGCCGATGCCGACAAAGTGAATGTGCCGGACGCGACGCATCTCGGGCACTATGGAACGCAGTTTTGCCAAATCTTGTGTATTCATTCTTTACGCCATCAACTTCTGTCATTCGGGCGGTGAAAATCACCGCAATTAGCGCGCCAAAGCTACGGCGCTGACCTCTTCTGCTACTCGCTCGGTAGCGTCCGGAATCGAAGCGCCACGCGCTCGTTCCGCCATATCCAGCAACGTTTCCCGATCCCAGCTCGCCAGGGTAGAGGCAACCGCCTCTACCGTGAACTCAGGCTGTTCAAGAATTTTCGCCGCGCCGGCTTTCTCCAGCGGCAGCGCATTCCAGTACTGCTGACGATCTTTGTGCTGGAAGGGTACAAACAGCGCCGGTAAACCTGCAGCCGCGATTTCGCTGACCGTCAGCGCGCCGGAACGGCAAACCACGACATCAGCCCAGGCATAGGCCGCGGCCATGTCATCAATAAATTCCGTCACTTTATGCTGCGGCTGCCCCGCAGCGGCATAGGCCTGTTGCACGGTTTGCTGGCCACCTTTGCCGCTCTGATGCCAGATGGTCACCGCATCACCGAGCTTCGCCGCCACCTGCGGCATAGTCTGGTTCAGGACGCGCGCGCCCTGGGAGCCACCGACCACCAGCACGCGAATCGGTCCATGACGCCCCACCAGACGCTGACCCGGCAGCGGCAGCGCCAGTACATCGGTACGCACCGGGTTCCCGACCACGTCCGCATGCGGGAACGCGCCGGGAAACGCCTGCATCACTTTCTTCGCAATCTTCGCCAGCCATTTGTTAGTCAGACCGGCAATACCGTTTTGTTCGTGGAGGACCACCGGGATCCCCAACGACCACGCCGCCAGACCGCCAGGCCCGGAGACATAGCCGCCCATGCCCAGCACCACATCCGGCTGGAAACGCTTCATGATCGCTCGCGCCTGACGCCAGGCGTTGAAGATACGCACCGGCGCCAACAGTTGCGCTTTTATCCCTTTACCACGCAGGCCGGAGATACGGATAAAATCAATCTCGATGCCGTTTTTCGGCACTAAATCCGCTTCCATACGATCGGCGGTACCCAGCCAGCGAACCTGCCAGCCCTGGTCCATTAAATGGTGCGCGACCGCCAGCCCCGGGAACACATGCCCGCCGGTACCGCCCGCCATCACCATCAACCGCTTTTCCTGACCGCTCATCGAACACCCCGTGTAAACGCCTGGGCTTTTTCCAGACGCGTTTCATAATCTATTCGCAACAACAACATGATGGCCGTCGACATAATCAGCAGACTGGAACCACCATAACTGATCAGCGGCAGCGTCAGACCTTTCGTCGGCAGCATCCCCGCCGCCGCCCCGACGTTAACTAACGCCTGGAAGCTAAACCAGATACCAATCGCACAGGCGAGGAAGCCGGAGAAGCGATGATCGATCTCCAGCGCTTTACGGCCAATCGACATGGCGCGGAAAGCGACGAAGAATACCATTAAAAGCGCCAGTACCACACCGATATAACCGAGTTCTTCGCCGATAATGGCGAAGATAAAGTCAGTGTGCGCTTCCGGCAAATACTCCAGTTTTTGCACTGAGTTGCCGAGGCCCTGCCCCCACATCTCGCCGCGGCCAAAGGCCATCAGCGACTGGGTCAGCTGGTAACCACTGCCGAACGGGTCTTCCCATGGGTTCCAGAAGGAGGTCACGCGGCGAATACGGTACGGTTCGGCGAGGATCAGCAGGACCACCGCCGAGATACCCATGCCGATAATGGCGATGAACTGCCACAGCTTCGCGCCGGCAAGGAAGAGCATCGCCAGCGTGGTGACGAACAGCACCACCACGGTACCGAGGTCAGGCTGCGCCAGCAGCAGGATCGCCAGCACGAAAATCACGCCCATCGGTTTTAAGAACCCGCGCAGGTTGTTACGCACTTCATCCGCTTTACGCACCAGATAGTTGGCGATATAGCAGAACAGCGACAGCTTGGTGAACTCCGCCGGCTGGATGCGCAGCGGGCCGAGGGCGATCCAGCGCGATGCCCCGTTTACCGAGCTACCCACCACCAGCACGATCAGCAGCATAACGATCGAAGCGATCAGCATCGCGGTACTGTGGCGCTGCCAGAAATCCATCGGCAGGCGCAGCGTCACCAGCGCGAGGACAAAGGCCAGCACAATGTACAGGCCGTCGCGCTTGGCAAAGAGGAAAGGATCGTTCGCCAGGCGCTGCCCCACCGGCATCGACGCCGAGGTCACCATGATAAAGCCGATCGCCGCCAGGCCGAAGGTCAGCCATAGCAGCATCCGGTCATACATCACCAGACTGTCGTTATCTTTCGGGCGCGAGCCCATCACCCAGCCTTTTAGCGCGGCGAACAGCCAGGCGAAGATAAACATCCCCGGCAGTCGCGGCAGTCTCAACCGAGGCAAGCTCAGCTGCGGCATTCTCAGGCGTGGGAGAGAGAAACGCATCAACCTAACTCCTTCGCCAGACGGGCAAACATATCGCCCCGTTGTTCAAAATTCTTAAACTGATCCAGGCTGGCGCACGCCGGCGACAGGAGAACCATGTCGCCCGCTTTCACCAGGGGCGCTATCTGACGCATCGCCTGTTCCATGGTTTCAGTTTGTACCGCCACGTCAGGACGCAGCTCGGCGAGCTCGGCGCCGTCGCGACCAAAGCAGTACAGACGGATACGATCGCCGCCGAGGTAGCGCTTCAGCGGGGTGAAATCAGCGGACTTGCCGTCGCCGCCCAGCAGAAGATACAGCGTGCCATCCAGCTGCAGGCCGTTCAGCGCCGCCTCGGTGCTGCCGACGTTGGTTGCCTTCGAGTCGTTAATCCAGCGTACGCCGTTGTGATCCAGCACCAGCTGAAAGCGATGGGCCAGACCAGTGAAGGTGGTTAATGCCTTGAGGCTACTGGCCCGCGGCAGGCCCGCGGCATCGGCCAGCGCCAGTGCCGCCAGGGCGTTGCTGTAGTTATGCTGACCGGTGAGAGGCATCTCTTTCACATTGAGGACTTTCTCACCTTTAACGCGCAGCCAGGTTTCGCCCTGCTGACGGTTAAGGTGGTAGTCACCGACATCGACACCAAAGCTGATGCAGCGATCGTCCGCCCCGCGTACCGGCATCGTGAGCGCATCGTCCGCGTTCACCACGCAGGTTTTTGCATTCTCGTAAATCCGCAGCTTCGCCGCGCGATACTGCTGCAGCCCCAGCGGGTAGCGGTCCATATGGTCCTCAGTCACGTTGAGGATGGTTGCCGCCACCGCCTGCAGGCTGGAAGTCGTTTCCAGCTGGAAGCTGGAGAGCTCCAGCACATATAGCTCACGATCGGTGTCCAGCAGCATCAGCGCCGGCAGGCCGATATTACCGCCCACGCCGACGTTAACCCCGGCCGCTTTCGCCATCTCGCCCACCAGAGTAGTGACAGTGCTTTTGCCGTTAGAGCCGGTAATGGCGATAATCGGCGCCTGCGCCTCACGGCAGAACAGTTCGATATCACCAACGATCTCTACGCCTGCATCGGCCGCCGCGCTCAGTGAAGGATGGGCCAGCGCGATGCCGGGACTGGCGACAATCAGATCCGCCGCCAGCAGCCAGGTATCATTGAGTCCACCGACATGGCATTCGACCGATTCGGGTAATTTATCCAGCCCCGGAGGCGCGACGCGGGTGTCCATCACGCGCGGCGTCACGCCGCGCGCCATGAAAAAGTCCACGCATGACAGGCCGGTCATACCCAGCCCAATAATGACGACTTTTTTACCCTGATAATCTGCCATGATTAACGTACCTTCAGCGTCGCCAGGCCAATCAGCACCAGCATCAGCGAAATAATCCAGAAGCGCACGATAACGCGCGGCTCCGGCCAGCCCTTCAGTTCATAGTGATGGTGAATCGGCGCCATACGGAAGATGCGCTGACCGCGCAGCTTAAAGGAGCCAACCTGCAGGATCACCGACAGAGTTTCCACGACGAAAACGCCGCCCATAATCACCAGCAGGAATTCCTGACGCAGCAGCACGGCGATAATGCCCAGCGCGCCGCCAAGCGCCAGCGAACCGACGTCGCCCATAAAGACCTGCGCCGGATAGGTGTTAAACCACAGGAAGCCCAGACCCGCGCCGACAATCGCCGTACAGACGATCACCAGCTCGCCAGCATGGCGCAGATAAGGAATGTGCAGGTAGTTGGCGAAGTTCATGTTGCCGGTAGCCCATGCCACCAGCGCAAAGCCGGCAGCGACGAAGACGGTCGGCATAATCGCCAGGCCGTCGAGGCCATCGGTCAGGTTGACGGCGTTGCCGGTACCGACGATAACGAAGTAAGCCAGCAGGATATAGAGCAGGCCCAGCTGCGGCATCACGTCTTTAAAGAATGGCACCACCAACTCGGTCGCCGGGGTGTCTTTCCCGGCCAGATAGAGCGCGAACGCCACGCCCAGCGCGATCACCGACATCCAGAAATACTTCCAGCGGGCGATCAGGCCTTTGGTATCTTTGCGCACGACTTTACGGTAATCATCAACAAAGCCGATGATCCCGTAGCCGATTAATACCGTCAGTACGCACCAGACGTACGGGTTGGAGGGGTAAGCCCATAGCAGAACGGAGACGGTGATCGCAGTGAGGATCATGATCCCCCCCATGGTCGGCGTGCCGCGTTTGCTGAAATGGGACTCTGGACCGTCGTTACGTACGACCTGGCCGAAGGAGAGTTTTTGCAGACGGGCGATCATGCGCGGGCCCATCCACAACGAGATGAACAGCGCGGTCAGCAGGCTGACGATGGCGCGAAACGTCAGATAAGAAAAGACGTTAAAGCCGGAATAATATTTGACCAAATGTTCGGCCAGCCATACTAACATGTCCCAGTCTCCTGTAATGCGCGTACTACCTCTTCCATGGCGGCACTACGTGAACCCTTCACTAAAATGGTCATTATCTTGTGCTCCGCCAGCAGCTCGCGCAGGCGAGCCACTACTGCGGCTTTATCATTAAAATGTTCGCCCACGCCGCTGGCGCGGCTGATATCCGCGCTCAAGGTGCCGACGCTGAGGACGCAATCCAGCCCCGCCGCTTTCGCTGCCTCGCCGACTTCGCGATGGCAGGCCGCGCTTTCCGCGCCAAGCTCCGCCATATCGCCGACCACCATCGCCCGGAAGCCGGGCATCTCTGACAGTACCTGCACTGCCGCGGTCATCGAACCAACGTTGGCGTTGTAGGAGTCATCCAGCAGCAGCTGGCTCTCCGTCAGCCGGATCGGGAACAGACGCCCCGGAACGGCCTTCAGCTGCGCCAGACCGGCTTTTACCGCCGCCAGATCGGCGCCTACCGCCATCGCCAGCGAGGTCGCCGCCAGCGCGTTAGCGATGTTATGGCGTCCCGGCAGCGGCAGCAGGACGTCAACGTTGCCGGTTGGGGTCTGCAGCGTAAATTCGGTACCGTGGCTGGTGATCTGCACGTTGGTCGCCGTGAAGTCGCTGTTGGCCGCATTCGGTGAGAAGCGCCACACTTTGCGATCGCCAATCACCGCCTGCCAGTTCAGCCAGTCGTTGTTATCAGCATTGAGAATGGCGATGCCGTTTTCCGGCAGACCGGTATAGATTTCGCCCTTCGCCTTCGCCACGCCCGCCAGCGAGCCGAAACCTTCGAGGTGCGCCGCAGCAAGGTTGTTGACCAGCGCGGCTTCCGGACGCGTCAGGCTGACGGTCCAGGCGATTTCGCCCTGGTGGTTGGCGCCGAGTTCGATCACCGCGTACTGATGCTCTTTAGTCAGGCGCAGCAGCGTCATCGGTACACCGATATCGTTGTTCAGGTTGCCAGCGGTATACAGTGTGTTGCCGCACTGGCTAAGGATCGCCGCGGTCATCTCTTTGACCGAGGTTTTACCGGACGAGCCGGTCAGGGCGACGACGCGGGTCGGTACCTGCTGACGCACCCAGGCGGCTAACTCGCCGAAAGCCTGGCGGGTATCTTTCACGATCACCTGCGGGAGATCGCAGGCCAGCGGACGGCTCACCAGCAGCGCGCCGGCGCCAGCTGCTTTCGCCTGTTCGGCAAAATCATGAGCGTCGAAACGCTCGCCTTTCAGCGCCACAAACAGGCAGCCCGCCGTCACTTTACGGGTATCGGAGGTCACCTCGTCGATAGCGATGTCGCTACCCTGCCGTTCGCCATGGGCGATCGCGGCGAGCTGGCTTAACGTAAAGCGAATCATGCTACCGCTCCCAGCAGACGCGCGACGGTGACGCGGTCGGAATAATCCAGACGGCGATTGCCGACGATCTGGTAATCTTCATGGCCTTTACCCGCCACCAGCACCACGTCGTTCTCTTTCGCCTGCATCACGGCGTTGGTGACCGCTTCCGCGCGGCCTTCCATCACCTTCGCATGACCCGCATCGAGCATGCCGGCCAGAATATCGTTGATAATCGCCCGCGGCTCTTCGGTGCGCGGGTTGTCATCAGTGACCACCACGATGTCGGCAAATTCTTCAGCGATAGCGCCCATCAGCGGACGCTTGCCTTTGTCACGGTCGCCGCCGCAGCCGAAAACGCACCACAGCTTGCCGCTGCAGTGCAGGCGCGCGGCCTGCAGCGCTTTTTCCAGCGCGTCAGGCGTATGGGCGTAATCCACCACCACGGCCGGTTTACCGGGCGCGCTGAACACTTCCATACGGCCGCATACCGGCTGTAAACGCGCTGCGGTTTTCAGCAGATCGGCCAGCGGATAGCCCAGCGCCAGCAGCGTCGCCAGCGCCAGCAGCAGGTTGCTGACGTTAAAGGCGCCCATCAGGCGGCTTTCGATTTCACCGTTGCCCCAGCTGGAGTCAAACTGAATGGTCGCGCCGCTGTCGTGATAGTTGACCGCGGTGGCCTTCAGCCAGCGGCCGTGGCAGTTCGGATTGATATGATCTTCCATCGACACCGCCACCGCATCCGGCAGCTTCGCCAGCCAGCGACGCCCCACTTCATCGTCAGCGTTGACGATGGCCTGGCCGCAATGGTGGGTCGAGTACAGCAGCCATTTCGCCGCTTCGTAGTGCTCCATGTCGCCATGGTAGTCGAGGTGGTCGCGGCTCAGATTGGTAAACACCGAGGCGGCAAACTGCAGCGCCGCCACGCGGTGTTGCACCAGACCGTGGGAAGAGACTTCCATCGCGCCGAAGGTTGCCCCCTGCCCGACCAGACTGGAGAGCACATGCTGAACGTCTACCGCAGAACCGGTGGTATTTTCGGTCGGCACGACTTTATCCAGCAGGCCGTTGCCAACGGTCCCCATCACTGCGCTGGTTTCGCCGAGCAGCTTCGCCCACTGCGCCAGCAGTTGAGTGGTGGTCGTTTTACCGTTAGTACCGGTGACGCCCACCAGACGCAGCTGCTGCGACGGCTGATGATAAAAACGCCCGGCCAGCGCCGATAAGCGTTCGTTAAGCTGGCTCAGGTAAATAACCGGCACGCCGTGCATTTCACGGATCTCACCGTCTTCAGCCTCGCCCTGCGCTTCAGCAATAATGGCAGCCACACCTTGCGCTATCGCCTGCGGGATATAACGACGCCCGTCCGCCTGATGACCCTGTACCGCGATAAAGAGATCGCCGGAAGCAGCCACCCGGCTGTCCAGCGTCATCTCTCGCAGAATGCGCTCCGGTGCGTTTGGCACCCACGGAGCGAGTAGGTCGCGCAAATTACGATCTGCCACCTGTTCCCTCGCCTTGATTAATTACAAATTCACTTTTTTCGCCCGTTGCCAGCGCATCCGGCTCGATGTTCATGGTGCGCAATACGCCGCCCATGATGGCACCGAAGACCGGCGCGGAAACGGCGCCACCGTAGTATTTACCTGCCTGCGGGTCGTTGATCACCACCACCAGCGCGAAGCGCGGATGGCTGGCGGGCGCAACGCCTGCGGTGTAAGCAATATATTTGTTGATATAGCGGCCATCCGGCCCCACTTTTTTCGCCGTACCGGTTTTAATCGCGATGCGATAGCCTTTGATCGCCGCTTTCACGCCGCCGCCGCCGGGCAGCGCCACGCTTTCCATCATATGAACGACGGTACGAACGAGTGATTCCGGGAAGACGCGCTCGCCCGGAACCGGTGGATCAACCTTGGTAATTGACAGCGGGCGATAGATGCCATAGCTGCCAATCGTTGCGTAGACTCGCGCTAACTGTAACGGGGTTACCATTAGCCCGTAGCCGAAAGAAAAGGTGGCCCTCTCTATGTCAGACCACCGTTGTTTTTGAGGATATAAGCCACTGCGTTCTCCGACCAACCCCAAATTGGTCGCCTTTCCAAGCCCAAAACGTGAGTAAGTATCTACTAACGCTGAGGACGGCATCGCTAACGCCAGCTTAGAAACACCGACGTTACTCGACTTCTGTAGCACCCCGGTCAGGGTCAATTCGCTATAACGCGCCACGTCTTTGATTTCGTGGCCGTTAATTCGATAGGGAATGGTATTCAGCACGGTATTTTCGTTGACGATGCCGCGCTGCAGCGCCGTCATCACCACCATCGGTTTCACCGTCGAACCCGGTTCGAATACGTCGGTGATAGCGCGGTTACGCATGGTGTCTTTCGCCGTACCGGCGAAGTTGTTCGGGTTATAGGAGGGGCTGTTGGCCATCGCCAGCACTTCCCCGGTGTTAACGTCCACTAACACGGCGCTGCCCGACTCGGCTTTGTTAAAGGCCACGGCGTTGTTCAGCTCGCGATAGACCAGCGCCTGCAGACGTTCGTCGATGCTCAGCGCCAGGTTGTGCGCCGCCTGGCTGTCGGTAGAAGAGATATCTTCAATAACCCGGCCATAGCGGTCTTTACGCACGATACGCTCGCCCGGCTGGCCGGTAAGCCATTTATCAAAGCTTTTTTCGACCCCTTCAATCCCCTGGCTGTCGACGTTGGTAAAGCCAATGAGGTGAGCAGTCACTTCTCCGGAAGGGTAATAACGACGGGACTCTTCACGCAGATGAATGCCCGGCAGCTTTAGCTTTTTGATGTAGTCGGCCATGTCAGGGTTTACCTGACGCGCCAGATAGATAAAACGCATCCGCGGATTGGTATTGATGCGCGTTGCCAGCTGATCCAGCGGCATATTGAGGGCGTCCGCCAGCGCCTTCCAGCGCGTATCCAGGGTGACCCCGCCAGCATCATGCAGCTCCTTCGGATCGGCCCAGATAGCCTTCACCGGTACGCTGACCGCCAGCGGCCGCCCGGAGCGGTCGGTAATCATCCCGCGCGCGGTAGACACTTCCTGGACGCGCAGCGAGCGCATATCGCCCTGACGCACCAGCATGTCGGGGCTGACCACCTGGAGCCAGGCGACACGACCCAGCAGGAAAGTCAGCGCCAGCAGAATACAGCCGCACAGCAACGCAAAACGCCAACTGATAAAGTTGGCCTGTTCTTCCTGACGCTTTGCTTTTGGCGTTTTTGGCGCTGCTTTCATCCGTCGCAATAATCCTTATTTCTGTACAACGATATTTTCTTGTGATGGATCGACGTGTTGCATCTGCAACTTCTCGGTCGCGATCCGCTCAACCCGACTGTGATCGCCGAGCGCGTTCTCTTCGAGGATCAGGTTGCGCCACTCGATATCCAGGGCGTCGCGTTCCAGAACCAGTTGTTCACGCTGCGCGGTCAGCAGGCGCGTATGGTGCGCGGTGGTGACCACGGTAATCGCCGTAATAATGATGCAAATGAACAGGCAGAGTGGCAGTTTCCCAAACCGCAGAAGGTCGTCCCCGATCACGCCAGGCAAAGCATGGCGCTCGTTGCTTCCAATCGACCCTTTAACCTTGCTTAAGGCCTCTGTCACTCTGCCGATCATGCGTTCGTCCTCTCTGCAATACGCAGCACTGAACTACGGGCACGTGGATTCTCTGCCACCTCTTCTTCGCCCGGCATCAACTTGCCTAGTGCTCGTAACTCACGGCCGCCCAGTTTTTTGAGCTGCGCTTCGGTCATCGGTATTCCCGCCGGAACCTGCGGACCGCGGCTTTGTTCACGCATAAAGCGCTTCACAATGCGATCTTCCAGCGAATGAAAACTAATGATCGATAGCCGCCCACCCGGGGCCAGCACGCTGAGCGAGCTTTTTAGCGCCTGCTCTATCTCCTCCAGTTCACTGTTTACCCATATGCGCACCGCCTGGAAGGTACGGGTCGCGGGATGTTTATGCTTATCTTTTACCGGCATCGCCGCAGCAATGACCTCCGCCAGCTCTTTGGTGCGGGTCATCGGTTCAATACGGTTACGTTCGACGATCGCGCGGGCGATACGTTTACCGAAACGCTCTTCGCCGAAGGTTTTAATCACCCAGGCGATATCGGCTTCTTCTGCCGTCTGCAGCCACTCGGCCGCGGACTGACCGCGCGTCGGATCCATGCGCATGTCCAGCGGCCCGTCGCGCATAAAGGAAAAGCCGCGTTCCGCATCGTCAAGCTGCGGGGAAGAGACGCCGAGATCGAGCAGAATGCCGTCGATCTTACCGGTAAGATTACGCTCGTCGACGTAGTCAGCGAGCTGTGAAAAAGGACCATGTACGATGGAAAAGCGGGGATCATCGATGGTTTTCGCGACGGCAATCGCCTGTGGATCGCGATCGATTGCCAGCAAGCGTCCTTCCGCTCCCAGCCGGGAGAGGATCAGGCGCGAGTGACCACCGCGGCCAAAAGTACCATCAATATAGATACCGTCTGGACGAATATTGAGGCCGTTGACGGCTTCATCCAGAAGTACCGTAGTATGTTTATAATTTTCCATCATTTTTATAAGGACAAATCCTGCAGGCGCTCCGACAGTTCACCGGTCGCGGACTGCTCAGCGTCGATATCTTCCTTGACCCGTTGATACCAGGTCGTTTCATCCCACAGTTCAAACTTATTAAACTGCCCGACCAGCATCACTTCTTTTGTCAGCCCGGCATGCTGCCGTAACACCGGCGCGATGAGCAATCGTCCGGCATTATCCATCTGACATTCGCTGGCATGACCCAGAAGCAAACGCTGTACGCGCCGCTCAACGGGATTCATGCTCGATAAACGCGACAATTTCTGCTCGATGATTTCCCATTCAGGCAATGGATAAAGCAGCAGGCACGGGTGATGAATGTCAATGGTGCATACCAATTGACCGGCAGCGTCCTCGATCAGCCCATCGCGATAGCGCGTTGGCACGGCCAGGCGGCCTTTGCTGTCGAGATTGACCAACGTTGCTCCACGGAACATGCCAGCCTCACCCCTTTTCGCCACTTTATCCCACAAATTCCCACCAGAAGGAGTTTACGGAGCGGAGGAAAAGCTTGTCAAGCCAGCACGGATGCCAACAGAGCTCAAAAACCCATTATTTACAGCCGACATTAGCCCTGATGAAAAAATCATCAACAGGCGAGGCAAATTAACGTTATGAATACGTGTAAGAAAATAACCAACAAACTCGTAACAGTTATAAACAACAAAATATCTTCGGCGGGAAAATATAAAGTGTCAGTTTGCGACGCGAGCGGCATTTTAGGCCATTATGCCGGTCGTTAACAGTACCTGTTGCTGGCTGAGGGGCGGACCAGACGCGGGATAGGGCAGAAGAGAAAGGCTGGGGCGTACAAAATGAGTGTTAATTCAGCAATTAACCTGGTGAATGTAACAAAATAATACAATTAAAGCCTGCGCAATCATTTTTTGTGTCCCGTTTTGAGTAACAAAACGATTGCCAGCGAATTAAACAAAATAACACGTAAAGAAGTTTAGGGATTTGTCTGAAATATATTCAGTTTTGCATTTTGGACGTCAATTGCCTGATTAATCGCCAAAGGCCTGCTTTCCGGCAGGCCCGCCAGGAATATTCCTGGGCTCTGGCGATATTGCGCGCTTAGCGGCGATTCAGGCTACCACGACGATAGAGATTACGGCGAATACGGCTCAGGCCCGGCTTTGGCTTGCGCGGTTCATCGAGGCTGGCGAGGACGATCTCCAGCACCCGCTCAGCGACATCGCGATGGCGCTGAGCCACCGCCAGCACCGGGCACTGCAGAAAATCGAGCAGCTCATTATCGCCGAAGGTGGCGATCGCCAGCTCGGAGGGCAGTTTGCCCTCACGGCGCAGCGTCACATCCATCACGCCCTGCAGCAACGGGAAAGAGGTAGTAAACAGCGCCTGAGGCATCGGATGGGTTTCAAGCCATTTCTCAAACAGCTGAGCCGCCGCTTCGCGCTCATAGCTGTTGGCATAGAGATAATGCACCTCGCGCGGATCGTCCTGCCAGGCTTTGCGGAAGCCCTGCTCGCGCAGGAAGCTCACCGACAGTTCCGGCAGCGCGCCGAGATAAAGTACCGTTTCGCCAGGGAAGGTCCGCAGCTCGGCAGCGAGCATTTCAGCGTCATCCTGATCAGCGCCGACCACACTGGTGAAATGCTCGCGGTCAAGGGCGCGGTCAAGCGCGACAATCGGAAACGGATCGTTAGCCCAGCGTTGATAGAAAGGGTGCTCCGGCGGCAGCGAGGTAGAGACAATGATAGCGTCCACCTGGCGCTGCAGCAGATGCTCAATGCAGCGCATCTCGTTATCGGGTTGATCCTCAGAACAGGCAATCAGCAGCTGATAGCCACGCTGACGCGCCTGACGTTCGAGATAATTTGCAATGCGGGTATAGCTGGTATTTTCGAGATCCGGGATCACCAGACCGATAGATCGTGTGCGTCCTGCACGCAGGCCAGCGGCGACCGCATTCGGATGATAGTTATGCTCCCGCACCACAGCCATCACCTTTTCGACCGTTTTATCGCTTACGCGGTACTGCTTCGCTTTGCCATTAATCACATAGCTCGCGGTGGTTCTTGAAACACCGGCCAGCCGGGCGATTTCATCCAGTTTCACAATTGCCCCTTGGGTAAGAAGTGCCAAACATAACCATTATTCAGGTATGGAACCCTTTTTATAACATCTAAGCGCAGAATAGTTAGCGCAGCAACCGCTTTCGCTTACAGTTCCTACTGATTTCGCAAAAAAAAAGCCCGACAGTCGCTGCCGGGCTATTTTTGCATCAGTTCCCGATCCTCAGCGCATGATTTTATCACCGCGAGACAGGCCGACCACACCGGAGCGAGCCACTTCTACGATCCGAGCGACATCGCGCAGCGAAGCCAGGAAAGCATCAAGCTTATCACTGGTTCCGGCGAGCTGAACGGTATAGATAGAAGGCGTCACATCGATAATCTGTCCGCGAAAGATTTCGGTGTTGCGTTTCACTTCTTCACGGCCATAGCCGCTGGCCTGAACCTTCACCAGCATGATTTCGCGTTCGACATGGGCCCCCTGCCCCAATTCGCTGACTCGCAGCACATCCACCAGCTTGTGCAGCTGCTTTTCAATCTGCTCGATCGCTTTTTCATCGCCCACGGTCTGGATGGTCATTCTGGAGAGCGTAGGGTCGTCCGTCGGCGCCACAGTCAGGCTTTCTATATTATAGCCGCGCTGGGAAAAGAGGCCGATAACGCGGGACAATGCGCCCGATTCGTTTTCCAGTAATACCGATAATATCCGGCGCATAATCAGGTCCTCTCCGTTTTGCTCAACCACATCTCATCCATGCCGCCGCCGCGGATCTGCATGGGGTACACATGCTCACTGCCGTCGACGGTGACATCGACAAACACCAGCCGGCGCTGACGCACCTGCTCCAGCGCATCAGCAAGCTTTGACTCCAGCTCCTGCGGCTCGCTGATGCGGATCCCGACGTGACCATAGGCTTCCGCCAGACGCACAAAGTCCGGCAGCGATTCCATATAGGACTGGGAGTGGCGCCCGGAATAGAGCATATCCTGCCACTGCTTCACCATCCCGAGATAGCGGTTGTTGAGGTTAAGCACCAGGACCGGTAACTCATACTGCAGCGCAGTAGAGAGTTCCTGAATGTTCATCTGGATACTGCCGTCACCGGTCACGCAGACCACCATTTCGTCCGGCAGAGCCATTTTGACCCCCAGCGCAGCCGGTAGGCCAAAGCCCATGGTGCCGAGACCACCGGAGTTAATCCAGCGCCGTGGTTTGTCGAAGGGGTAATAAAGGGCGGCGAACATCTGGTGCTGGCCCACATCGGAAGTGACGTAGGCATCGCCCTGGGTCAACCGCCAGATAGTTTCAATCACCGCCTGCGGTTTGATTTTATCGCTCTGGTCGTCGTAGCGCAGACAATGGCGGGCACGCCACTGCTCGATCTGTTGCCACCAGTCGCGAATGTCGTCCAGCGGCTGCTGCGTCTCTTCCTGGTCCAGTAGCTCCAGCATCTGCTCCAGTACCAGCCGGGCATCGCCGACGATCGGCACATCTGCCGGCACGGTTTTCGAGATCGAGGTCGGATCGATATCAATATGCAGCACCGTCGCGTTCGGACAGTACTTGGCCAGATTGTTGGTGGTCCGATCGTCAAAGCGGACGCCGACGGCGAAAATGACGTCCGAATGGTGCATGGTCATGTTGGCTTCATAGGTGCCGTGCATACCCAGCATCCCCAGCGCCTGCGGGTGCGTCGCCGGGAAAGCGCCAAGCCCCATCAGAGAGGAAGCAACCGGCAGCTTCAGCTTTTCCACCAGTTCACGCAGCTGGGGTTCGCAATGCGCATTGATCGCCCCGCCGCCGACGTAAACGACCGGCTTACTCGCCGCCACCAGGGTCTGCAGGGCGCGTTTAATCTGTCCCTTATGACCGCTGGTGGTCGGGTTATACGAACGCATACTCACCGCCTCCGGCCAGGCGTACGGCAGCTTTTTCGCCGGATTGAGAATATCTTTCGGTAGATCGACCACCACCGGTCCGGGGCGACCGCTGGCCGCCAGCCAGAAGGCTTTCTTCAGGACACCGGGAATATCTTCGGTCTGCTTCACCAGGAAACTGTGCTTCACCACCGGACGGGAAATCCCCACCATGTCGCACTCCTGGAAGGCATCGTAGCCGATCAGCGATGTCGCCACCTGCCCGGAGAGGATCACCAGCGGAATGGAATCCATATAGGCCGTCGCGATGCCGGTGATGGCGTTCGTCGCCCCTGGTCCAGAGGTGACCAGCACGACGCCAACCTCGCCGGTCGCCCGCGCCAGGCCATCCGCCATATGCACTGCCGCCTGCTCGTGGCGAACCAGCACATGATCGATACCGCCAAGGGTATGTAACGCATCATAGATATCGAGGACTGCGCCTCCGGGATAGCCGAATACTTGCTTGACGCCCTGATCGACAAGCGATTGGACGACCATCTCGGCTCCTGACAACATCTCCATGGTTTGCCTCCAGGCTTATTGTTTTACGACAGCGGAACTCAATTTCCGCGCGCTCGCACGATGCGGAGGAGAGACCCTCCGCACTGAGGTGAATGGACTGCATGCCACTACCATAACTGCTCGCCAGCAGGCAGGCAATTCGCCGCAGGGGATGTGTTATCCCCGTAATAAGAAGAAAAGAAAGCGGAGAAGTGAAAATATGGTGGATTGCTTCAGAGATAAGAAAAGGGAATGGTAAATACTCGGAGAAAAGGCGTGATAGCAGGAATTGATCCATTTTTCACGAACCCAACGAATGCCTCGAACAGGTCAAACAGAACAAAATTCTGCATTATCGAATTTACATCATATAAAAAAAGGAGCCGAAGCTCCTTTTATCCTCGTTGCCATCGGCTCAGCGCTTGCAAATATCCACCAGCAGCTCTTCCATCCACTGATGGCCTTTATCGCGGCCAGCCGCTTCATGCCACGAGAGATAGCAGGTCCGGCTGTTAACCTTCAACGGCAAAGGTAATATTTGCAGGGCTAATTTATCGGCAAACTCATTGGCCAGCCAGCGCGGGGCAATCGCCACCATCTGAGTTTGCGATACCACGTTTAATACGCTGACCATCGCATTACCCTGATAGGCGATACGCGCCTGTTTATCGGCCGTGTCATACCACGGTAAACTGAATGAGGCATACCGATCGAGAGCCACCGTAGCATGCTCCTCACGATAAATATCCGCCTCCATCACCGGCCCGGAAATACGGGGGTGGTTGCGACTGGCCACCAAAACCATTTCGTCTTTGAATAACGGGACGCAGGCAAACTCAGGGCGACGGAACTCTTCATAACCGATCACAAATTCCGTTTCCTGATAACGTAACTGATGTTCCGTATTTTGATTCAGCGCGGATTTAAAGACCAAATGAATATTGGGTGCGATCTCCGCAACTTTATTAAAAATAACCGACGTCAGGATGTTATCCAGCGGGCTGCAGACGCACAGATGGAAAACGCGCTCACTGCTTAGCGGTTCAAAACCGGAGCCCGGCAATTCGTTTTGGACCAGCTGCAGAGCCTGGCGCACAGAACCAAAAAGCTGATAGGCCCGCGCCGTCGGCTGAATACCGCGGCCATAGCGCACAAACAGCTCATCATTAAACATCACTTTCAGACGTGAAACCGCGTTACTCACCGCGGGTTGAGACATGCCGAGCGTATGGGCGGCACGGGTGATATTCTGCTCTTGCATAACCGCATCAAAAACGGTGAGCAGATTGAGATCAACCATCCGTAGTTGAGGTTTAACGACTTCCTGTCCGGGGGCTGATTTATATTCTGGAGTGTCAATTAACATATCTAATTCCGCCGTCACGATGAATTCCCTTTACTAAACCGCTATAATTAGCGTCGAAAATATCATTTATCATGCAAATGACATTTGCAAAATAGCAAAGGAGATTTTTAGGAATATATCAAGGCTATGAGTGGCAGTGAAAAAGCGGGACTACCAGGAAAATGAACCACTCAAACCATACCGGTTACTTAATGATGGTGAGTGTAACCATAATCCGTAAAAATAAAAACAACACTAATAGTTAACTGTAACTTAAGCAATAATAAAGTATTTTATTTTTAACCTCATAAAATTAACAACTGCTTATCATTGAAAAATAATCCGCTAATGAGCAAATACATTCATAAGGAAAATAAATATAATATTTTCATTCAGATAGCTTTTTTTGCCGCCTCGTTCACGGTTCATCGTGACCGAGGCGTTGAATGCAAAGCACTTTTTCAAATGAAACAAATGAGGGTGCGCCTCCCTTTGTCCAAAATAGGATCTTCGGCAAAACGGGGCTTACATCAGCACAATTTGCTAATTCACATCGTGAGCCAATAACGCTTTTTCCGTGCCAGGGGTTGACTTTAAAACGGCTATCCAGTAACTCTAAAAGCATAACGATTTCATCTGGAGTTTGACGCAATGATTCGCACCGCTCGTATCACCAGCCTACTACTACTAAACGCATGCCATTTGCGCGGTAGGCTGTTGGGCGACGTTCAGCGTTAAGTCATCTTCCAGCAAGACTATAAAACCCGCGCCTTGGCGCGGGTTTTTTTATGCTCGTCAACAAGGCGCCAGGACACAGACTAAGGATCCAAACCATGAGCCAGCAAGTCATTATTTTCGATACGACCTTACGTGATGGCGAACAAGCGTTACAGGCAAGCCTGAGTGTCAAAGAGAAGCTGCAGATCGCTCTGGCCCTTGAGCGTATGGGGGTCGACGTAATGGAAGTCGGTTTCCCGGTCTCTTCCCCGGGCGATTTTGAATCGGTGCAAAGCATCGCACGCACCATCAAAAACAGCCGTGTTTGCGCTCTGGCGCGCTGCGTTGAGAAAGATATCGATGTGGCAGCAGAATCCTTAAAGGTGGCTGAAGCTTTCCGCATCCATACCTTTATTGCGACCTCGCCGATGCATATCGCCACCAAACTGCGCAGCACGCTGGATGAAGTGATTGAGCGCGCGATCTATATGGTGAAGCGGGCGCGCAACTACACTGACGATGTCGAATTCTCCTGTGAAGACGCCGGCCGCACGCCGATTGCCGATCTGGCTCGCGTCGTGGAAGCGGCGATCAACGCTGGCGCCACCACCATTAATATCCCGGACACCGTCGGCTACACCATGCCGTTCGAATACGCCAACATTATCAGCGGCCTGTATGATCGCGTGCCGAATATCGACAAAGCGATTATTTCCGTCCACACCCATGATGACCTGGGCATCGCCGTCGGTAACGCCCTCGCCGCGGTCCACGCCGGTGCGCGCCAGGTAGAAGGCGCGATGAACGGTATCGGCGAACGCGCTGGCAACTGTGCGCTGGAAGAAGTGATCATGGCGATCAAAGTGCGCAAAGACATCATGAACGTGCACACCAACATTAATCATCATGAAATCTGGCGCACCAGCCAGACCGTCAGCCAGATCTGCAATATGCCTATCCCGGCCAACAAAGCCATCGTCGGCACCGGCGCCTTCGCCCACTCCTCCGGCATCCACCAGGACGGCGTACTGAAGAACCGCGAAAACTACGAAATCATGACTCCGGAATCCATCGGCCTGAACCAGGTACAGCTGAACCTGACTTCCCGCTCCGGTCGCGCGGCGGTGAAACACCGGATGGAAGAGATGGGTTACCAGGAGAGCGATTACAACCTGGATCATCTGTACGACGCGTTCCTGAAGCTGGCGGACAAAAAAGGCCAGGTCTTCGATTACGATCTGGAAGCGCTGGCGTTTATCAACAAGCAGCAGGAAGAGCCGGAGCATTTCCGCCTGGACTACTTCAGCGTCCAGTCTGGCTCCAGCGATATCGCCACTGCTTCAATCAAGCTGGTCTGCGGGGATGAAATCAAAACCGAAGCCGCTAATGGCAACGGTCCGGTCGACGCCATCTACCAGGCTATTAACCGCGTGACAAACTACAACATTGATTTAGTGAAGTATGGCTTAAGTGCGAAAGGCCACGGCAAAGACGCCCTGGGCCAGGTGGATATCGTCGTTGACTACAACGGCCGCCGTTTCCACGGTGTTGGTCTGGCCACAGATATCGTTGAGTCGTCAGCAAAAGCCATGGTTCACGTGCTGAACAACATCTGGCGCGCCGCCGAAGTCGAAAAAGAATTGCAACGCAAAGCTCAGAATAAAGAGAACAATAAGGAAACCGTGTAATGTCGAAGAATTACCATATTGCCGTTTTGCCGGGTGATGGCATTGGCCCGGAAGTGATGAACCAGGCGATGAAAGTACTGGAAGCCGTGCGCCAACGTTTTGCCATGCACATTACCACCAGCCAGTATGACGTCGGTGGGGCGGCTATTGACCGTCAGGGGACTCCCCTGCCGCAGGCGACCGTCGCCGGATGCGAACAGGCGGATGCGATCCTGTTCGGCTCCGTCGGTGGTCCGAAATGGGAACACCTGCCGCCCGCCGAGCAGCCAGAGCGCGGTGCGCTGCTGCCGCTGCGTAAGCACTTCAAACTGTTCAGCAACCTGCGTCCGGCCAAACTGTACCAGGGGCTGGAGGAGTTCTGCCCGCTGCGCGCCGACATCGCTGCCAACGGCTTCGACATTCTCTGCGTTCGCGAACTGACCGGCGGCATCTACTTCGGCCAGCCAAAAGGCCGCGAAGGCAGCGGTCAGCATGAGAAAGCCTTTGATACCGAGGTGTATCACCGCTTTGAAATCGAACGTATCGCGCGCATCGCTTTTGAATCCGCTCGTAAGCGTCGTCACAAAGTGACCTCCATCGATAAGGCCAACGTCCTGCAGTCGTCCATTCTGTGGCGCGAAATCGTCACCGAGATCGGCAAGGAGTATCCGGACGTTGAGCTGGCGCATATGTATATCGATAACGCCACCATGCAACTGATTAAAGATCCGTCCCAGTTCGACGTGCTGCTGTGCTCCAACCTGTTTGGCGACATCCTCTCCGACGAGTGCGCGATGATCACCGGCTCTATGGGCATGTTGCCGTCCGCCAGCCTCAACGAGCAAGGTTTTGGCCTGTATGAACCAGCGGGCGGCTCGGCGCCGGACATCGCGGGCAAAAATATCGCTAACCCGATCGCGCAGATCCTCTCTCTGGCCCTGCTGCTGCGCTACAGCCTCGACGCTGACGAAGCGGCGACCGCCATTGAAAGCGCCATCAACCGTGCTTTAGAGGAAGGGGTTCGTACCGGCGACCTGGCGCGCGGAACGGCGGCGGTCAGTACTGATGAAATGGGCGATATCATTGCCCGCTATGTCGCAGAAGGGGTGTAATCATGGCGAAGACGTTATACGAAAAATTATTTGATGCGCACGTAGTGTATGAGGCGCAGAACGAAACCCCGCTGCTGTACATCGACCGCCATCTGGTGCACGAAGTGACCTCCCCGCAGGCGTTTGACGGCCTGCGCGCGCATGGCCGCCAGGTGCGCCAACCGGGTAAAACCTTCGCGACCATGGATCACAACGTCTCGACGCAGACCAAAGATATCAACGCGTCCGGCGAGATGGCCCGTATCCAGATGCAGGAGCTGATTAAGAACTGTAAAGAGTTTGGCGTTGAGCTGTATGACTTAAATCACCCATACCAGGGTATCGTCCACGTCATGGGCCCGGAGCAGGGCGTCACCCTGCCGGGGATGACCATTGTTTGCGGTGACTCCCATACCGCCACCCACGGCGCGTTCGGGGCGCTGGCGTTCGGTATCGGCACCTCCGAAGTGGAGCATGTGCTGGCGACCCAGACCCTGAAACAGGGCCGCGCGAAGACCATGAAAATCGACGTGCAAGGCAAAGCGGCGCCGGGTATTACCGCTAAAGATATCGTGCTGGCCATCATTGGTAAAACCGGTAGCGCCGGCGGCACCGGCCATGTGGTTGAGTTCTGCGGCGAAGCGATCCGCGATCTGAGCATGGAAGGGCGTATGACCCTGTGCAACATGGCGATCGAGATGGGCGCCAAAGCGGGCCTGGTCGCGCCGGACGAAACCACCTTCAATTACGTACGCGGCCGTCTGCATGCGCCGAAAGGCAAAGATTTTGACGATGCCGTCGCGTACTGGAAAACCCTGAAAACCGACGATGGCGCGACGTTTGATACCGTGGTGACGCTGCAGGCGGCGGAGATTGCCCCGCAGGTGACCTGGGGCACCAACCCGGGCCAGGTGATCTCAGTGACGGATAATATCCCCGATCCGGCGTCATTCAGCGATCCCGTGGAACGCGCCAGCGCCGAAAAAGCGCTGGCCTACATGGGCCTGAAATCCGGGATCCCGCTGACGGATGTGGCTATCGATAAAGTGTTTATTGGCTCCTGCACCAACTCGCGAATCGAAGATTTACGCGCCGCGGCGGAAATCGCTAAAGGGCGTAAAGTGGCGCCGGGTGTCCAGGCGCTGGTGGTGCCGGGTTCCGGTCCGGTGAAAGCGCAGGCGGAAGCGGAAGGCCTGGATAAGATCTTCATCGAAGCCGGCTTTGAGTGGCGCTTACCGGGTTGCTCGATGTGTCTGGCAATGAACAATGACCGCCTGAATCCGGGCGAGCGCTGTGCCTCCACCAGCAACCGTAATTTTGAAGGCCGTCAGGGCCGCGGCGGACGCACGCACCTGGTGAGCCCGGCAATGGCCGCAGCGGCAGCTGTTACCGGTCATTTCGCCGATATCCGTAATCTGAAGTAAGGAGACCATCATGGCAGAGAAATTTACCCAACATACCGGCCTGGTGGTTCCGCTGGATGCTGCAAACGTCGATACCGACGCGATTATTCCCAAGCAGTTTTTGCAGAAAGTGACTCGCACCGGCTTCGGCGCCCACCTGTTTAACGACTGGCGCTTTCTCGACGATAAAGGCCAGCAGCCGAACCCGGATTTTGTGCTGAATTTCCCGCAATACAAAGGGGCGTCAATCCTGCTGGCACGTGAAAACTTCGGCTGCGGCTCCTCGCGCGAGCACGCGCCGTGGGCGTTGACCGATTACGGCTTTAAGGTCGTGATTGCGCCAAGCTTTGCCGATATCTTTTACGGCAACAGCTTCAATAACCAGCTGCTGCCGGTGACCCTGAGCGACGAGCAGGTCGACGAGCTGTTCAAGCTGGTGCAGGCCAACCCGGGCATGACGTTTGAAGTGGATCTGGAAGCGCAGGTAGTTAAAGCTGGGGATAAAACCTACAGCTTTAAGATCGACGACTTCCGCCGCCACTGTATGCTCAACGGCCTGGATAGCATCGGCCTGACGCTGCAGCACGGAGAGGCGATTTCCGACTATGAACGCAAGCTGCCGGCGTTTATGAATTAACCTTCGGGCCCGGTCATTTGACCGGGCTTTTTAATTTTATCGCGGCGGAAATTGCGATCTCACGCACAAAAACCAATATTGATTCGCTGATTGTCAGGCCTTGACCCCACCCTGCCCCACACCATAAAGAAGAATCATTCCGCTTTCCTTCTCTTCCTCTTCGTTGTTTATGTATTATCCCTTCACTGCAAGTAAAAATAAGGCACGAGTGTTTAATATAAAAATATAAGAATGTGAAAGAAGCGTTAATCTCATAGAGAACCCCTATAGCTCAGAACAAAAAAAAACATTATTTTTCGATTTTTCCCCTCGCTATCTTTGCCCACAGAGAAATATTAACTAAGGACACGCCCGGGCCCCCGCATATCGGCCTCCCGGCCTCCTGTGGAGAGAAGAGATGAGCCACTATCCGCACCTTTTCAGTCCGTTGACCATCAACGGCATGACGCTAAAAAACCGCATTATCATGCCCCCTATGGGCACCAATATGGCCACGCTCAACGGCGAGGTGTCGCAGGAACAGCTGGAATACTATGAACTGCGGGCCAAAGGCGGCACCGGACTTATCACCATCGAAAACATCTGTATTGATTTTCCCTTTGCTTCCAACGGCACCACGCAGTTACGCATCGATAACGATCAATATATTCCGCGGCTGTTTAAATTAACCGAGACCCTGCATAAACATGGCGCCTGCGTATCCATTCAGTTAAATCATGCTGGCGCTTCGGCGTACGCCTACCGCCTTGACGGTCAGACGCCACTCTCTTCCTCCACGACGCCCTCGAAAAAGCACGGAAATATTCCACGCCCAATGACGCATGAGGAAATTTATCATGCCGTTGAAAAGTTTGGTGATGCCGCGGAGCGCGTTCGTCGTGCGGGTTTTGACAGCGTCGAAATTCATGCCGGTCATTCCTATTTAATTAGCCAGTTTTTATCGCCGTTATTTAACAAACGCACCGATGAATTTGGCGGCACCGTCGAAAATCGCACCCGGATATTAAGTCTGATTATCGATAAAGTGCGCGCCTGCGTGGGGCCGCGTTTTCCGGTCAGCCTGCGCATCAGCGCCGACGACTTCCTCAAGGGGGGCAATACCCTCGAAGATTCCCTGCGCATCCTTGAACTCTGCCAGGATAAGGTCGATATCATCAACGTCTCTGCGGCGCAGAATGACAACCTGAATCTGCAAATCGACCAGATGTCGCTGGAGGATGGCTGGAAGCGCTACCTCTCCCGCGCGGTGCGCGATAAATTCCATAAGCCCACGGTCATCGCCGGCAATATTCGCTCACCACAGGTGGCCGAGGATATTCTCGCCAGCGGCGATGCCGACCTTATTGCCATTGGCCGCGGCCTGATTGCCGAGCCGGAGTGGGTGCAGAAGGTGCAAGGCGGTAAAGAGCGCCTGATGCGCAAATGCATCTCCTGCAATATCGGTTGCGCTGACCATCGTATCGCCCGCTCGCGCCCGCTGCGCTGTTCGATTAACCCGGACATCATCCACGGCGATGCCTACAAAATGCGCCGCGTCAGTCGCGAAACGAACGTGGTGGTCATCGGCGCTGGCACCGCCGGGATGGAAGCCGCCTGCACGGCGGCGGAAGTCGGTTGCCATACCTGGCTGCTGGAGGCGAAAAACCACGTCGGCGGCCTCGCCAGCGATATCTCCCGTCTGCCGGAGAAAAAGCGTATCGCCGATTTCCCGCAGTTTATGAAAAATCGCATCGCCTCGCTGGACAACCTGATGCTGCAGGTCGGCAAACGTGCCGACGTGGCCTCAGTTTCCGCCCTGCATCCGCATCTGATTGTCAACGCCACCGGCTCAACGCCGCTGCTGCCGCCCATTGAGGGCTTGCGGGAAAACATTGATACCGCGGACGGCAAAGTCTTTTCCATTACCGGCATGATCGACAACCTGGCGAAATTTACCAATATCGAGGGTAAACGCATCGCCGTCGTCGGCGCTGGCGCCGTTGGCCTCGACGTTATCGAATACTTTACGGCGCGCGGCGCGCAAGCGGTATTAATCGAAATGCAGGACGCCGCCGGTCGCGATCTCGACATCATTACCAAAAATGCCATGTTGACCATGCTCGACGAGCACCAGGTCGAACAGCACATGAATACCCAACTGATGGCAGTCGCTGCCGACCATTTCCGGGTGAAAAATACACAGCAAACCTTCGATATCCCCTTTGACTACGGCTTTGTCTGCCTGGGGATGCGCGCCAACCGGACGGGTCTCGACGAGATCGAGCGCTGGGCCAATGCCAATAACGTCAAAATCATGAATATCGGCGACAGCCTGATGGCGCGGCGCATTATCGACGGCATCCGCGAAGGCCGCAACGTGCTGGATACCCTGGAAGACATGGGTGCGCTGGGCAGTCGCGAAGCACAACGAATTCCCTTTCTAACTTATTGAGGATTTTTGTCATGGCAGAACGTATTACTGGACACACTGAGCTGATTGGCCTGATCGCCACCCCGATTCGCCACAGCATGTCACCCACCATGCATAACGAGGCTTTCGCCCATCTCGGGCTGGACTATGTTTATCTGGCTTTTGAAGTCGGTAATCAGGAGCTGAAGGACGTTGTGCAGGGCTTTCGGGCAATGAAGCTGCGCGGCTTTAATGTCTCTATGCCGAACAAAACCGAAATTTGCCAGTATCTCGATAAGCTGTCGCCGGCGGCGCAGCTGGTCGGGGCGGTCAACACCGTGGTCAACGACGATGGCGTACTGACCGGACATATCACCGACGGCACCGGCTATATGCGCGCCCTTAGCGAAGCGGGTATCGATATCATCGGCAAGAAGATGACCGTCCTCGGCGCCGGCGGCGCGGCGACCGCCCTCTGCGTCCAGGCGGCGCTGGATGGCGTGAAGGCGATCTCCATCTTTAACCGCCGCGATAAATTCTTCGCCAACGCCGAAGAAACGGTAGCTAAGATCCGCAACAACACCAACTGCGAGATCCATCTGTTCGATCTCGACGATCATGACAAGCTGCGCGCCGAAATCGACAGCAGCGTGATCCTGACCAATGCCACCGGCGTTGGCATGAAGCCGTTCGAAGGCCAAATGTTGCTGCCGAACGACAGCTTCCTGCGCCCGGATCTGATCGTCTCTGACGTCGTCTACAACCCGCGTAAAACCCACCTGCTGGAAGTGGCGGAGAAAAAAGGTTGCCGCACCCTGAACGGTCTGGGGATGATGCTGTGGCAAGGCGCGCGCGCGTTCGAAATCTGGACGGGTAAACAGATGCCGGTTGATTACATCAAGAGCATTCTGTTCTAAGAGGCGAATGATGAAAAATAAATACATCCCTACTGCGGCAGGGCTGTATCTCAACTACCTGATTCACGGCATGGGGGTGCTCTTAATCACCCTCAACATGGCCCATCTTCAGGAACAGTGGGGAACAGACGCTGCTGGCGTATCCATCGTTATCTCCTCGTTAGGTATCGGCAAGCTGGCGACCATTGTGACCGGCTTTTTGTCGGATCGCTTTGGCCGTAAGCCTTTTATTTATCTGGGGATCCTCAGCTATCTGATCTTCTTCGTCGGCATCCTGCTGACTAAAAATATCTATCTGGCCTACGTCTTCGGCATTATGGCGGGCCTGGCGAATAGCTTCCTCGACTCCGGAACCTATCCGGCGCTAATGGAGTCTTTCCCGCACTCCGCCAGCCGGGCCAACGTGCTGATCAAAGCCTTCGTTTCCGCCGGACAGTTCCTGCTGCCGTTCATTATCAGCTTCCTGATCTGGGCGAATCTGTGGTTCGGCTGGTCGTTCGTCATTGCGGCGGGACTGTTTGTCCTGAGCGGCATCTACCTGCTCAAAATGCCATTCCCGGATAGCCAGTCGGCGAAAAAAGAGGAGGCCCCTACGGCGCAGGCGGAAGCAACTGCCCGGCCGCAGGCTAATAAGCTGGATATGGTGATCTTCACCCTGTACGGCTACATTGGCATGGCAACCTTCTATCTGGTCAGCCAGTGGCTGGCGCAGTACGGTCAATTCGTGGTCGGTCTGCCCTACGCCTCGGCGATTAAACTGCTTAGCATCTATACCGTCGGTTCGCTGGTCTGCGTCTTCGTGACCGCCGCCTTCGTCAAAGAGGTGTTCAGCTCGGCCATCGCCATGATCATCTATACTGGCCTGTCGATGATTTCGCTGCTGCTGGTGTGCCTGTTCCCGACGCCGATGATGGTCACCGGCTTCGCCTTTATCATCGGCTTTGCCGCCGCCGGCGGGGTACTGCAGTTGGGAGCAACAATCATGGCGATGAGTTTCCCGGACGGAAAAGGTAAAGCAACCGGGATCTTCTACACCGCCGGCAGTATCGCCAGCTTCACGATCCCCCTGATCACCGCAAAGCTTTCGCAGATCAGTATTGCCAGCATTATGTGGTTTGATTTTGCAATCGCCGTGATCGGCTTTGTGATCGCCCTGTACATCGGCTATCGTCAACTGCAGGCTCGGGCGGCGCAAAAAGTGTCCCGCACCGCAGTCACCGCCTGAGGTTCAACGCGAACAATAATGGATACCTAC
The DNA here is from genome assembly GCF_001620885.1 of Klebsiella sp. D5A. Classification (NCBI taxonomy): domain Bacteria; kingdom Pseudomonadati; phylum Pseudomonadota; class Gammaproteobacteria; order Enterobacterales; family Enterobacteriaceae; genus Klebsiella; species Klebsiella sp. D5A. The sequence goes on from NZ_LOAR01000006.1 coordinate 163,190, forward strand.
ATGACAAATGCAGTAACCGTAAAGAACATCACCTTTCAGGAAGGGGAAACCCTCATTTGTGTACCGCTGATCGGCAAAACCCTCGATGAGATACTGGGTAACGCCCATAGTCTGGTCGATGCCGGCGCCGATATTATCGAATGGCGCGTTGACCACTTTACCCAGGTCAGAGACATGACCCAGGTGATGGCCGCGCTGGCGGAAATCCGTGGCGCGCTGAAAGCGCTCCCGCTGCTGTTCACCTTCCGCAGCAAGAAAGAAGGTGGCGAAACCGAGATCAGCGACGAAGCGTACTTCGCGCTCAATCGCGAAGCCGCGCGCAGCGGACTGGTTGATGTTATCGATATCGAGCTATTCAATGATGAAGCGCAGATCCGCGCGCTGATTAACGATGCGCATGCCGCGGGCGTCAAGGTGATCATGAGTAACCATGATTTCCACAAGACTCCCGCTCAGGAAGATATTATCTATCGCCTGCGCCGCATGCAGGATCTGGGCGCCGACCTGCCGAAGATCGCGGTGATGCCGCAGTCGCCGCAGGACGTTCTGACCTTGCTTGCCGCTACGCTGACCATGAAAGAAAAATATGCCACTCGCCCGCTGATTACCATGTCGATGGGCAAATCCGGTGGCGTTAGCCGGGTGACCGGGCGCTTATTCGGCTCGGCGATGACCTTCGGTACCGTAGGACAGGCTTCTGCGCCAGGACAGATCGCCATCGCCAAACTACGTGAAGTGATGGATATTCTCTCCTGATGCCCGAATGGCCCGGAGGCGATCTCCGGGCCATCCGCTAACAGAGATTCTGGCTGTCGTGGATAACCACATTTTTAAATGACTGTAGCGCCGGGGAAAGTAACCGATCTTTCATTGTCGCCAGATAGATATAGCGTGGGGGGATGGTGTTTTTAATCTTCAGGATATGAACGTTGTAATAGGAGAGCGCGGAGATCCGCGGCATAATCGCGATCCCATAGTCAATACTGACCAACCCGGCCATCGCGGTATCCTCATCCACGTAGCAGGCGATCTCCGGCACCAGCTTTTGCTGCATAAACACATTATCGATAAACGGACGTAAACCGCTATTCTCTGAAAAATAGATATAGGGATAATGAATCGTCTCTACCAGATCGACCTCATGTTCATACAGGCGGGCCAACGGATGATCCTTCGCCGTGACCACCACCAGCTCCTGCTGAATAACAGGAATAAAATCGATATCCGGCTCATCCGCAATATAAGAGCAAATCGCCAGATCGACTTTGCCTGCTTTCAGCTCCTGCAATAGGGTCAGCGATGTCCCCTGAGTAAAAGAAAAAGTAACGTTGTGACATTCAGGTGAAAGAGAATATTGATTAATTAACTGCGGAACAACATATTCGCCCATCGTGTAAATAAAGGCGATGCGAATATTCTCTTTATTCTCGGCGCCATTTTTTTGTAATGTCATCCGGCCATTCTCCAGCGAGGCCAGCGCATCTTCGACATACGGCAAAAAACGCTTGCCGTTTTGCGTAATTTTAACGTTCCGTCCCTGTCTGGCGAACAGCGCGACCCCTAACTCCTTCTCCAGCTCCGATATCGCATGGCTTAGCGAGGGCTGGGTGATGCACAGACTGGAGGCGGCTTCGGTGTAATGTTCGGTTTCAGACAGACGTTTAAAATAATAAAGTTGCTTTAGGTTCATTATTTTTGCCCGTATAATATAAGAATAAATGCACTGACGCTAATATACCATGCAAGCCACCAATAATGTGCGGGAGCGGGTAAATATCGGCGTTACATCAAATATTCTTTTGTGAAGCGTATGAATGTGCAACAAAGCGTTGCCATTCATAGATACTATCTATAGTTCCTGGAGATGTTTTTGCATGTGCGAATATATGCAAAAATATTTTAAACTTTAAAGGAACTCGCTATGAGTATGTCAAACTCTCAGGAAGTCCTCACTTCCTCATCGGGGACGAAAAAAAGAAGCCGCGTTCGGATAGTTATTTTACTGCTGTTGTCCGTCGGAACGATGATCAATTATCTCGATCGCACCATCCTGGGTATTGTCGCCCCACAATTAACCCAGGAAATTCATATCGATCCAGCGATGATGGGCATCATTTTCTCCGCCTTTGCCTGGACCTATGCGCTGGCGCAGATCCCTGGCGGGGTATTTTTAGACCGTTTTGGTAACAAGCTCACCTATGCCCTGTCTATTTTCTTCTGGTCGCTGTTTACTCTGCTGCAAAGTTTTACCCTCGGGCTGAAAACCCTGCTCCTCCTGCGCCTGGGGCTTGGCGTCAGCGAAGCGCCCTGCTTTCCGGCCAACAGCCGCATCGTCAGCACCTGGTTTCCCCAGCATGAGCGCGCGCGGGCGACGGCAACATATACAGTTGGCGAATATATAGGGCTGGCCGCTTTCTCGCCGCTGTTATTTTTAATCCTCGAACACCATGGCTGGAGAACGCTGTTTTTTCTCACCGGCGGATTAGGTATTTTATTTACGTTGGTGTGGTGGCGTTTTTATCACGAACCGCATGAATCACGCACGGCTAATAAAGCAGAGTTGGATTACATCGGCGCAAACAACATTAACAATAAAATCCAGAACGTTCCATTTAACTGGCGTGACGCCAGGCGTCTGCTGGGCTGTCGTCAGATCGTAGGCGCCAGTCTGGGCCAGTTTGCCGGGAACACCACGCTGGTGTTTTTTCTGACGTGGTTTCCCAGCTATCTTGCCAACGAGCGCCATCTTCCCTGGCTTCACGTCGGATTTTTCGCCACCTGGCCCTTCCTCGCCGCCGCGATCGGCATCCTCTTCGGCGGCTGGATCTCGGACCGGTTGCTGAAGCGAACCGGCTCCGTCAACATCAGTCGAAAGTTACCAATAATTTCCGGTTTACTACTGTCCAGCTGTATTATTGCGGCAAACTGGGTAAGCGCTAACAGCACCGTAATCATTATTATGTCGGTGGCATTTTTTGGCCAGGGGATGGTCGGTCTGGGCTGGACCTTAATTTCTGATATTGCCCCGGAAAATATGGCAGGCCTCACCGGCGGCATATTTAACTTTTGCGCCAATATGGCATCTATTATTGCGCCACTGATAATTGGCGTGATTATCTCCGCAACGGGTAATTTCTTTTACGCGCTGATCTATGTCGGCCTGACGGCGCTGATCGGCGTGATTGCCTACATTTTTATCATCGGCGATATCAAGCGTATCGTCCTGGAGTAGTCAGCTTGCCCCGGCGACGCGGCTCGCCGGGGCAAGGCAGATTGTCAGATATCCTTCACCCTGCTGGTCAAAAACAGTGTCACCAGCGAAATCGCGGCGATTGCCCAGTAGACGCTGGCGTGGCCATAACTTTGCGACAGCGCCCCCTGCATCACGCCGGCGAGGATCACGCCGGTGGAAATACTGTTGGTGAACAGGGTGGTCGCCGCCCCCGCCCGACCCGGCATTAAGTCCTGGAACCACAGCATACCGATCCCGGCGATAATACCGATAAAGACCGCGTTAAATAGCTGCAGGGCCAGCAGCGCCGTACGGCCATGAAACAGAATCAACCCGGCATAAAACAGCACACCGGCCGCGACCGCCGCCACCATCATTTTACGTTTACCAAAGCGCTTCACGTAGTAACCGGCGAGGATCATCGCCGGTATTTCCAGTCCGGCGGCGGTGCCCATCAGGATCCCGGCCAGGCTGTCGGGAAGACCGAGATCGTTACTGATCCACAGCGGCATATCAATGATATACATCGTGTTGCAGGTCCACATCAGCGTGGAGGCGATAAACAGCATGCGCACGTTCTTATCCTGCCAGCCGCCGGCCTGCACCAGCGCCGCCGCCTCTTCCGAAGGCTGTTCCACCCGCGGGACCGAGGGCAGTTTAATGGCAATCAGCGCCAGACTAATCACAAAGATGCCCGCCGCAATGGAAAACATGGTGGTAAAGCCATAATTGAGGGCCAGCATAAAGGCCAGCGGCGGGCCAATCACCCACGCCAGCGACAGCTGCGCACGCATGATCGAACTGAACATCACCACTTCCCGCGCCGAGCTGTCGGCATACTCCCGGGCCAGGGCGAAGAGCTGCGGCATGGCGGCATTGGCGATGGACGCCAGCATCACCCCGCAGGTAATTAACGTCAGGTAGTGACGGTTGAAGGCAAACAGCAGCGCATTGCCCACCGCCATCAGGCAGCAGAGCATAATTAACCGCCGCCGATCGCCGCGGCTATCAGAGCGCTTAGCCAACGCCAGACTCACCAGGATCCCGGCAATGGCATTTACCGTGTAGAACAGGCCCACCCAGAACGGCTGCGCCCCTACTTCGCGGCTGAGAAACAAACTCAACGTCGGCGCCTGCAACGCGCCCGCCACGCCCATCATAAAAGCAACCAGCATAAAGGCGGCATACACGCCGTTTAGCCGTCGTCCCATCGTCATCAACCACAGCATGGAATGTCCTTAACACACGCGAAGTAAACGAAAAAAGCCAGCAGAGGATTTCTGCTGGCGGGTGATTCTATACTCTATGGGTTTCATGTTGCAGGACAAAACGGTTAACCGTTTTGCACAGCGCTTGTGCTGGCCCTGAAAGGGTGAGCGTGGCCAGAACGTCAGACCCTGAGCGCATCGACAGCGAAACGAGCGGTCGCGGCCAACGCCCCTGCAGCGTGAAAAACGACGAGTATAACACCAATACTCAGTCACACATGATGTCTGCAAGTCAATGATCAGAGGCCTTTGACGTCACTCCCCACTGCATCAGTTCTCCCAGGATTTCCTGTTGTCGTCCTGCCATCAGGCGGGCCAGCCAGGACGCATCCTGCGTCGCAGAAAAATAGCGCTGGTAGAACGATTTTGCGGTAGACCTCATCATATTCACCTCCTCGCTTCATCGGGATTCATTATTGGCTTAATATGGGGAGTAATAAATTGCTGAGTTTTGCGCAGGAGTTCCCCTTTTATGTCTTCCAGCCGTCTGCAACAACAGTTCATCCGCTTATGGCAGTGCTGCGACGGCAAGTCGCAGGAGACCACCCTCAACGAGCTGGCGGAAATGCTGAGCTGCTCGCGTCGCCATATGCGCACCCTGCTCAATATGATGGAGTCCCGCGGCTGGCTGGCCTGGGAGGCGGAGGCAGGCCGCGGCAAGCGTTCGCGGCTAACCTTTCTCTATACCGGCCTCGCCCTGCAGCAGCAGCGTGCCGAAGATCTCCTCGAGCAGGATCGCATCGATCAGCTGGTGCAGCTGGTCGGCGATAAGGCCGCCGTCCGCCAGATGCTGATCTCTCATCTTGGCCGCAGCTTTCGCCAGGGACGCCATATCCTGCGCGTGCTCTACTATCGTCCGATGAAGAATTTACTGCCCGGCAGTGCGCTGCGGCGTTCGGAAACGCATATTGCCCGGCAAATTTTCAGCGCCCTGACGCGGGTAAATGAGGAAAATGGGGAACTGGAAGCCGATATTGCCCACCATTGGCAGCAGCTGACCCCCACCCACTGGCGCTTTTTCCTCCGCCCGGGCATCCATTTTCACCACGGCCGTGAGCTGGAGATGGCGGATGTGATCGCCTCTCTGCAGCGCAGCAATGCCCTGCCGCTCTATTCACATATCGAACGCATCGAATCGCCCACCGCCTGGACCCTGGATATTCATCTGTGCCAGCCCGACCGCTGGCTGCCCTGGCTGCTGGGCCAGGTGCCGGCGATGGTGCTGCCGCAGGAGTGGCAGACCATGAACCACTTTTCCTCCATGCCGGTCGGCACCGGCCCTTATGCTGTGGTGCGTAACAATCAGAACCAGCTCAAGATCCATGCCTTTGAAGACTATTTTGGCTACCGGGCGCTGATCGATGAGGTGAACGTCTGGGTGCTGCCGGAAATTAGTGAAGAGCCCAATGGCGGCCTGACGCTGCAGGGCAATACCGAAAGCGAAAAAGCGGTGGAGAGTCGCCTGGAAGAGGGCTGCTATTACCTGCTGTTCGACTCGCGAAGCCCGCTGGGGGCCAACGACGCGGTGCGTCGCTGGTTAAGCTATCTGTTTCAGCCCGCCAACCTGCTCTACCATGCGGGCGAACACTACCAGGGCAACTGGTTTCCCGCCTACGGCCTGCTGCCGCGCTGGCATCACGCCAGCAACCACGCCTGCGAGAAGCCGGCGGGGCTGGAGACCGTCACCCTCACCTATTACCGCGATCACGTCGAACATCGGGTGATCGGCGGGATTATGCGCGACCTGCTGGCAGCGCATCAGGTAAAACTGGAGATCCAGGAGCTGGAGTATGATGCCTGGCATCGCGGCGAGGTGGTCAGCGATATCTGGCTTAACAGCGTTAACTTCACCTTACCGATCGAATTCTCACTCTTCGCCTATCTGTACGAAGTCCCGCTCATTCAGCGCTGCATCCCCATTGACTGGCAGGCAGACGCCTGCCGCTGGCGCGCGGGAGAGTTTAATCCGGCCACCTGGAGCCAGCGGCTGCTGGCCGGGCAACATATCGTGCCGCTGATCCACCACTGGCTGATGATTCAGGGGCAGCGCAGTATGCGCGGCGTACGGATGAACACCCTCGGCTGGTTCGACTTTAAATCCGCGTGGTTTGCGCCGCCGGAGCCGTAAGCGCTTTCCGTCATCTGACAAAATCATTACACTAAGGCCGTTCTCAACGGGGTGCTAATAAACATACGCAATATCATTCACGTTGCATCAAGGCAGCAAGCGGGTGAATCCCCTGGAGCATAGATAACTATGTGACTGGGGTGAACGCGCGAAGCTAACGCAGATGCGGCTTGAAGGATGAAGCGTATGGGCTGAGAAAATACCCGTCGAACCTGATCCGGATAACGCCGGCGAAGGGATTTGAGGCTCACTCAAAATCCTTTGCCACCCCTTTTTTCTGAGGTGCAAAGTGTTGAAAAAATTACTCCCGCTGCTGGCGCTGGTCGCCATGCCCGCTCTGGCTAAGCCTGTCCTCACCGTCTATACCTATGACTCCTTCTCTGCCGACTGGGGCCCCGGCCCGGCGGTCAAAAAAGCCTTTGAAGCGGACTGCGGCTGCGAACTGAAGTTCGTCGCCCTGGAAGATGGCGTTTCGCTACTGAATCGCCTGCGCATGGAAGGCAAGAACAGCAAGGCCGACATCGTGCTTGGCCTGGATAACAACCTGCTGGAAGCCGCGGCGCAGAGTAAACTGTTCGCCAAAAGCCACGTACCTGCCAGCGCGGTCAGCGTGCCGGGCGGCTGGGATAATGACACCTTTGTCCCCTACGATTACGGCTATTTCGCCTTCGTCTATGACAAAAACAAACTGGCTAACCCGCCGAAAAGCCTGAAAGAGCTGGTTGAGAGCCCGCAGAAATGGCGCGTCATCTACGAAGATCCCCGCACCAGTACCCCGGGGCTGGGCCTGCTGCTGTGGATGCAAAAGGTCTATGGCGATAAAGCACCCGAGGCCTGGCAGAAGCTGGCGGCGAAAACGGTCACCGTCACCAAGGGCTGGAGTGAAGCCTACGGTCTGTTCCTGAAAGGGGAAAGCGACCTGGTCTTAAGCTACACCACCTCGCCGGCTTACCACATTATTGAAGAGAAGAAAGACAACTATGCGGCGGCGAGCTTCGCCGAAGGCCATTATCTGCAGGTCGAAGTTGCCGCGCGTACCGCCGCCAGCAAGCAGCCGGAACTGGCGGAGAAGTTCCTCAAATTTATGGTCTCGCCTGGCTTCCAGAACGCCATCCCCACCGGGAACTGGATGTATCCGGTGACTCAGGTCGCGCTGCCGGCCGGGTTTGATACCCTGGTGAAGCCGCAGACCACCCTGGCGTTTACCCCGCAGCAGGTCGCCAGCGAGCGTCAGACCTGGATTAATGCATGGCAACGCGCCGTCAGCCGCTAAACCTTCGCGGGCTATTGCCGGGCCTTTTTGCCGCCACCCTGCTCTGCGCCGTCGCGCTGGCGGCGTTTCTGGCGCTGTGGTTTAGCGCCCCCGGCGCGGGCTGGCAATCGGTCTTCAGCGATAGCTACCTGTGGCACGTGGTGCGCTTCTCCTTCTGGCAGGCGTCGCTGTCAGCGCTGTTCTCGGTGGTGCCGGCGATCTTTCTCGCCCGCGCCCTTTACCGGCGTCGCTTCCCGGGCCGCACACTGCTGCTGCGCCTGTGCGCGATGACCCTAATCCTGCCGGTGCTGGTGGCGGTGTTCGGCATCCTCAGCGTCTATGGCCGCCAGGGGTGGATCGCCGCGCTGTTCCACGCGCTCGGCTGGCAGTGGGATTTCTCGCCCTACGGTCTGCAGGGCATCCTGCTGGCGCACGTCTTTTTCAATATGCCGATGGCCACCCGCCTGCTGCTGCAGGCGCTGGAGAGTATCCCTGGTGAACAGCGGCAAATTGCCGCCCAGCTTGGCATGCGCGGCTATGCCTTCTTCCGCCTCGTCGAATGGCCGTGGATGCGCCGGCACATTCCCGCCGTCGCTGCGCTGATTTTTATGCTCTGCTTCGCCAGCTTCGCCACCGTGCTGTCGCTGGGCGGCGGCCCGAAGGCCACCACGATTGAGCTGGCTATCTACCAGGCGCTGAGCTTTGACTACGATCCGGCGCGAGCGGCAATGCTGGCGCTGATCCAGATGCTTTGCTGCCTCGCGCTGGTACTGCTCAGCCAGCGTCTGAGTAAAGCGGTGGCTATCGGCGTCAGCCATGTCCGCGGCTGGCGCGACCCTGACGATCGTCTGCACAGCCGCCTGAGCGACGGACTCTTGATCGGCGCCGCCCTGCTGCTGCTGCTCCCGCCTCTGCTGGCGGTCATCGTCGACGGGATCAACCGCAACATGCTGAACGTGCTGGCGCAGCCGGCGCTCTGGCAGGCATTGAGTACCTCTCTGCGCATCGCCATCGCCGCCGGGCTGTTGAGCGTAACCCTGACGATGATGCTGCTGTGGAGCAGCCGGGAGCTGCGCGCCCGCCAGCGGCCGCTGGCCGGGCAGGCGATGGAGCTGAGCGGCATGTTAATCCTTGCCATGCCGGGGATTGTGCTGGCCACTGGCTTTTTTCTGCTGCTCAGTAACAGCGTCGGACTGCCGGAGTCCGCCGACGGCATCGTCATCTTCACCAATGCCCTGATGGCGATCCCCTACGCGCTTAAAGTGCTGGAAAACCCGATGCGCGACGTGACCGCTCGCTACAGTATGCTGTGCCAGTCGCTGGGTATTGAAGGCTTCACGCGGCTGCGGGTGGTTGAGCTTCGCGCCCTCCGGCGCCCGCTGGCCCAGGCGCTCGCCTTTGCCTGCGTGCTGTCGATTGGTGACTTCGGCGTGGTGGCCCTGTTCGGCAACGAGGCGTTCCGCACCCTGCCTTTCTATCTCTACCAGCAGATAGGCGCCTACCGCAGCCAGGACGGCGCCGTCACCGCCCTGCTCCTGCTGCTGCTCTGTTTCTTATTATTTACGCTGATTGAAAAACTTCCGGGGCGTGATGCTAAAACTCAATGATGTGACCTGGCTGTACCAGCATCTGCCGATGCGTTTTACCCTTGACGTCGCGCGCGGCGAGCGCATCGCGGTGCTCGGCCCCAGCGGCGCCGGAAAGAGCACCCTGCTGAATCTGATCGCCGGTTTTCTACCGCCCGCCAGCGGCAGCCTGCGGATCAATGGCGAGGCGCATAACGCGACGCCGCCGGCGCAGCGTCCGGTCTCGATGCTGTTCCAGGAGAATAACCTGTTTAACCATCTCACGGTTCGGCAGAATATCAGCCTCGGGATCCACCCGGGCCTGAAACTGAGCCGCGAGCAGCAGGCGCAGGTGGCGGCAATGGCCGGACAGATGGGAATTGATGCGCTGCTGGAACGCCTGCCGGGCGAGCTTTCCGGCGGTCAGCGGCAGCGCGCGGCGCTGGCCCGCTGTCTGGTGCGCCAGCAGCCGGTGCTGTTACTGGATGAACCCTTCTCAGCGCTTGACCCGGCGCTGCGTCAGGAAATGCTGTCCCTGGTCGCCGATGTCTGCGAGCAGCAGCAGCTCACTCTGCTGATGGTCTCCCACAGCGTGGAAGATGCCGCGCGCATCGCGCCGCGCTCGATAGTGGTCGCCGAAGGGCGGATTGTCTGGGATGGCGCCACCGCCGAGCTGTTAAGCGGCAACAGCAGCGCCTCACATCTGATGGGCATCAGCGCGCAATAACCTTGTGCAGGATCGCCAGATAGACCGGCATCAGCGGATGGCGGCAGACCAGAGTCAGCGCCGTCGCGGCGACCACCACCATCAGCGGTGACAGCCACAGTAGTCGGCCGCGCGGCAGCCAGCGGGTCAGGCGATCGCCTGAGGTTTTCGCGCTCCGCCACAGCCGCCAGCACAGCCACCCTGCCAGCCAGGCCAGCAGCGCCGCCCCCAACAGCAGCCATTTAAAGCTGGCGCTGTTTTCATCGGCCGGAATATCAATCGCCGCCCCGGCGAGAATGCCGGGCAGGAAATAGAGCGGCGGCCAGAGCAGGCAGCCGATAATATTCGGTAGCACAAACTTCGCCACCGGCAGATCGAGCATCCCGGCGACCATCGGCACCAGCGGTCGCGTCGGCCCAACAAAGCGGCCGATCAGAATGGTGATCATGCTGTGCTGATGCAACGCATGCTCGGTCTTCTCCAACAGGGCACGGTTTTTCTTCATAAACGACCAGCGGTGCAGCGGCTTTTTAAAGCGCCAGCCGAGCCAGAATGAGATCCAGTCGCCCAGCAGACAGCCGACAATCCCCGCCAGCCACGCCTGCCAGAAGTTAACCTCACCGCTGCCGATAAGCGCCCCAAGGCCGGCCATCATCACCGTTCCGGGTAAGATAAGCCCCACCAGCGCCAGCGACTCGAGAAAGGCCACCAGCATCACGGCTAACAACGAGTAGACCGTGGATTGGGTGATAAAGTGTTCCAGCAATGCTTGCATAATGTACCCGGTTAAAAAACGAAGCCCGGATTCTCCGGAGCCATCGCGCCCTCGTCAAGCCACCAATTGTCTTAATAGTTTACTGGCTGTGATATTTAAGCGGGTCATCATTTCACTTTCTTTACTTTTTATTCACATCCTGCACGGAATTCGCTCGGGCTGGCGCCGGTGCATTTTTTAAATACGCGCGAAAAATAGAGCTGATCTTCAAAGCCAACGTTGCGCCCGACGGTGGCGATCGGCATCCGTGTCGTGCTCAGCAGCAGTTTGGCCTGGCTGATGCGCTGATCTTCCCGCCAGCCGAGCACGCTGATCCCCAACTGCTGGCGGAACAGGTGCGACAGACGCGAGGGCGACAGGCAGACGTGCTGGGCGACGCTGGCAATATCAAAATGGCTGTCCGCCAGATGGTCGCTGATGTACTGGCAGGCGTCGCGCACCCGGTTATCCAGCGGCGGATGCAGCGATTCGTTGATCGCCTCCATGCGCCGCAGCAGCAGCTGTTCCAGCAGATTTATCGCCAGCAGTTCGGAATAGCGCCCCGCCCCCTGCCCGGCATCGACGATCTGGCCGAACAGTTCGCCAAAGCGCGCCTGCCACTGTTCATCCGGACGGAAAAAGCCGGTCTGGGCGAAGATCGTCGGCCAGTTGAGCCACTCGTGCCAGTAGGCGCGTGGCCGGAAGTAGACCCACTGGTGATACCACTCGCTGGCGTCGGGATGGCGGCCGTAGTGATGGATTTCCCCTGGCGGGAACAGCAGCATATCACCCGGCCGGCAGACGAACTGCTCGCCGTGGTTGTTGATAACACCCTCGCCGCGGATCGTCAGGTTGAGAATATAGCCTTTCATGCCCAGCGGGCGGTCGATAAAGAAATCCAGGTATCCCTGCGCCTCAATCGGCGTGAGGCCGGTGACCAGATGAGCGTTAAAAGAGTAGCCCGGCAGCAGCGGATCGTTTTGCGTTTCGGCCATACGCGTGGTTCTCCCCGAAGGTATTAGTGACACCAATTGTCCATATTCATCATTTTATCGCTCTCGGCCCTGTCGCGACTGCGACGGCGGTGGGAATTTCGCTAAAAAGCCGCACGGTAAGCGAAAAATCGCCAGCAGCGTGCATTCCACCGTGATATACCGGGTAACAAAAGTGTCTATAAATACGGCAGGAAAGTCCACATCGAATATTTGCACGGCGTCACACTTTGCGAGGTGACAGCAAAATAATCCATAAGATTAGCGAATCCGGCCTGACGGATTTTGCCGGGGATATCTACTGTTGCTGCATGAATGATTTCTGCATGGAGTAACAAGATGGCAATTGCGATTGGCCTCGACTTTGGTAGTGACTCAGTCCGCGCCCTGGCGGTGGAATGTGCGTCCGGCGCAGAGCTGGCGGCAAGCGTAGAGTGGTATCCGCGCTGGCGGGAAGGACAGTATTGCGATGGGGCTAACAACCGGTTCCGCCACCACCCGCGAGATTACATCGAGTCCATGGAAGCGGCGCTGAAAAGCGTGCTCGCTTCGCTGAGCGCCGAACAGCGCGCCGACGTCGTGGGCATTGGCGTCGACAGCACCGGCTCAACCCCGGCTCCCGTTGATGCCGAGGGCAACGTGCTGGCGCTGCGCGAAGAATTCGCTGACAACCCTAACGCCATGTTTGTCCTGTGGAAGGATCACACCGCGGTCGAGGAAGCCGAGGCGATCACCCGCCTGTGTCACCAGCCGGGCAAAGAGGATTACTCGCGCTATATCGGCGGTATCTACTCCAGCGAATGGTTCTGGGCCAAAATCCTTCACGTCACCCGCGAAGATAGCGCCGTCGCCCAGGCTGCCGCCTCGTGGGTAGAGCTTTGCGACTGGGTACCCGCCCTGCTCTCCGGCACCACCCGTCCGCAGGATCTGCGCCGCGGCCGCTGCAGCGCCGGACATAAATCGCTGTGGCACGAAAGCTGGGGCGGTCTGCCGCCGGCCAGCTTCTTCGATGAGCTTGATCCCATCATTAACCAGCATCTGGCCTGGCCGCTGTTCACCGATACCTGGACGGCCGATGTGCCGGTCGGCACGCTGAGCGCAGAGTGGGCCCAGCGTCTGGGTCTGTCGCAGACCGTGGCCATCTCCGGCGGCGCCTTCGACTGCCATATGGGCGCCGTTGGCGCCGGGGCGCAACCTAACGCGCTGGTGAAAGTCATCGGCACCTCCACCTGCGACATCCTGATTGCCGATAAAGAGAGCGTCGGCGAGCGCACGGTAAAAGGCATCTGCGGGCAGGTTGACGGCAGCGTGGTTCCGCACTTTATCGGCATGGAGGCAGGCCAGTCCGCCTTCGGCGATATTTACGCCTGGTTTGGCCGCATTCTCGGCTGGCCGCTGGAACAACTGGCTCAGCAGCAGCCGGCGTTGCGCGAGCAAATCAAAGCCAGCCAAAAACAGTTACTGCCGGCGCTCACCGAAGCCTGGGCCAATAATCCGTCCCTCGATCACCTGCCGGTGGTGCTCGACTGGTTCAACGGCCGCCGCACGCCGAATGCCAACCAGCGTCTGAAAGGGGTGATCACCGATCTTAACCTGGCGACCGACGCGCCGGCGCTGTTCGGTGGCCTCATCGCCGCCACCGCCTTTGGCGCCCGCGCCATTATGGAGTGCTTCACCGAGCAGGGGATCCCGGTTAACAACGTGATGGCCCTCGGCGGTATCGCACGGAAAAACCAGGTCATCATGCAGGCCTGCTGCGATGTGCTGAACCGCCCGCTGCAGATTGTCGCCTCCGATCAGTGCTGTGCGCTGGGGGCGGCTATCTTCGCCGCCGTCGCCGCCGGCGTCTATGACGATATTCCCGCCGCCCAGCAGCGGATGGCAAGCCAGGTGGAAACCACCCTGCAGCCACGCCCGGCGCAGGCGCAACGTTTCGAACAACTCTATCAGCGCTACCAGCAGTGGTCGGTCAGCGCTGAACAACACTATCTCCCTTCGGCTGCAAAGGCGGAAAAAGCCCCGCAATCTCAGGCAGCGCTCACCCATTAAGGATACGAAAATGACGATTTTTGATAACTATGAAGTATGGTTCGTTATTGGCAGCCAACATCTGTACGGCCCGGAAGCCCTGCGCCAGGTGACGAAGCATGCCGAACATGTGGTGAACAGCCTGAATGCGGAAGCCAAACTGCCGTGCAAACTGGTCCTTAAGCCGCTGGGCACCACTCCGGACGAGATCACCCATATCTGCCGCGACGCCAACTACGATGACAAATGCGCCGGGTTAGTGGTCTGGTTGCATACCTTCTCGCCGGCAAAAATGTGGATCAACGGCCTGACCATCCTCAACAAGCCGCTGCTGCAGTTCCATACGCAATACAATGCCGCGCTGCCGTGGGACAGCATCGATATGGACTTTATGAACCTGAACCAGACCGCGCACGGCGGCCGCGAGTTCGGTTTCATCGGCGCCCGTATGCGCCAGCAACACAGCGTGGTCACCGGCCACTGGCAGGATAAAGAAGCCCACCAGCGCATCGGCGGCTGGATGCGCCAGGCGGTCTCCAAACAGGATACTCGCCATCTGAAAGTGTGCCGTTTCGGCGATAACATGCGCGAAGTGGCAGTGACCGACGGCGATAAAGTCGCGGCGCAGATCAAGTTTGGCTTCTCAGTGAACACCTGGGCGGTCGGCGATCTGGTGCAGGTGGTCAACAGCATCAGCGACGGCGATATCAGCGCGCTGGTCGATGAATATGAAAGCAGCTACCGTCTGACCCCGGCAGCGCAGGTTCACGGCGAGAAGCGCCAGAACGTGCTGGACGCCGCGCGCATTGAGCTGGGGATGAAACGCTTTCTCGAGCAGGGCGGGTTCCACGCCTTTACCACCACCTTTGAAGATCTCCACGGCCTGAAACAGCTTCCGGGTCTCGCCGTGCAGCGCCTGATGCAGCAGGGCTACGGCTTTGCCGGTGAAGGCGACTGGAAAACCGCCGCTCTGCTTCGCATCATGAAGGTGATGTCAACCGGTCTGCAGGGCGGCACCTCCTTTATGGAGGATTACACCTACCACTTCGACAACGGCAACGACCTGGTGCTCGGTTCGCATATGCTGGAAGTGTGCCCGACGATCGCTACCGCTGAGAAACCGATCCTCGACGTCCAGCCGCTGGGTATCGGCGGCAAAGCGGATCCGGCACGTTTGATCTTCAATACCCAGACCGGCCCGGCGATTGTCGCCAGCCTGATCGATCTGGGAGATCGCTTCCGTCTGCTGGTCAACACCATTGAAACCGTCCCGACGCCGCACGATCTGCCGAAGCTGCCGGTGGCCAACGCTCTGTGGAAAGCGCAGCCGGATCTGCGTACCGCTTCGGAAGCCTGGATCATCGCCGGTGGCGCGCACCATACCGTCTTCAGCCATGCGCTGAACCTCGACGATATGCGCCAGTTCGCCGAGCTGCACAATATCGAGCTGACGGTCATCGACAACGATACCCGTCTGCCGTCCTTCAAGGACGCGCTGCGCTGGAATGAAGTGTATTACGGTTCAAAACGCTAAGAGGCCGTCCCCTCACCCTTTCCCTCTCCCCGTTGGGGAGAGGATACCGTCAGGGCGCCATGCCGCCTTTTTCCCTCTCCCGCCGGGAGAGGGTCGGGGTGAGGGATACCCGACTCGCCTGCTATTCGGAGCACACTATGTTAGAAGATCTTAAACGCCAGGTTCTGGAAGCCAACTTAGCGCTGCCGCAGCATAATCTGGTGACCTTAACCTGGGGCAACGTCAGCGCCGTCGACCGCGGCCAGGGCGTACTGGTTATCAAACCCTCCGGCGTGGATTACCGCGTGATGACCGCCGACGATATGGTGGTGGTCAGTCTGGAGACTGGCGAGGTGGTGGAAGGCAACAAGAAGCCCTCGTCGGATACCCCTACTCATCGCCTGCTGTATCAGGCCTTCCCGACGCTGGGCGGTATTGTGCATACCCATTCGCGCCACGCCACCATCTGGGCGCAGGCCGGGCAATCCATTCCAGCGACCGGCACCACCCACGCTGACTATTTCTATGGCCCGGTTCCCTGCACCCGGTTGATGACCGATGCGGAGATCAACGGCGAATATGAGAGGGAAACCGGCAACGTGATTGTCGAAACTTTCCGTCAGCAGGGAATCGACCCGGCGCAGATGCCCGGCGTGCTGGTGCATTCCCACGGCCCGTTTGCCTGGGGTAAGAATGCCGAAGACGCGGTGCATAACGCCATCGTGCTGGAAGAGATCGCCTATATGGGCATCTTCTGTCGCCAGCTGGCGCCGCAGCTGCCGGATATGCAGCAGACGCTGCTCGATAAGCACTATCTGCGTAAGCACGGGGCCAAAGCCTACTACGGCCAATAATCACCCTGCTCGCCACCTTAGCGCCGAATACCTGTATAAAACCCCAGCATCCATCATGAAACCAGGCTATAATCAGGCCTGGTTTTTTATCGGCGAGAATACCCGTGACCCAGCCACGAGCAGGTTTTCTACTCACCCGTCACTGGCGGGACACCCCGCAGGGCAGCGAGCTCTCCTTCTGGCTGGCCACCGACGACGGCCCGCTGCAGGTCACGCTGCCGCCGCAGGAGTCCGTTGCCTTTATCCCCGAAGCGCAGCAGGCGCAGGCTGAACAGCTGCTGCAGGGGGAGAAAGGCTTCCGCTTCGCTCCACTGACCCTGAGAGATTTCCACCGGCAGCCGGTTGTCGGCCTTTACTGTCGCGCCCATCGTCAATTGATGCGTCTGGAGAAGATGCTCCGCGACAGCGGCGTCACCGTCTACGAGGGTGACATCCGTCCGCCGGAGCGCTACCTGATGGAGCGCTTTATCACCGCCCCGGTGTGGGTAGAAGGCGAAACGCGCGGCTCACAGCTGGTCAACGCGCGCATGAAACCGAACCCTGACTATCGCCCGCCGCTGAAATGGGTGTCGCTGGATATCGAAACCAGCCGCCACGGCGAGCTGTACTGCATCGGTCTGGAAGGCTGCGGCCAGCGGGTGGTCTACATGCTGGGCCCCGAACCGGAAACGCCGCCAGACGTCGACTTCGAGCTGGTCTTCATCGCCAGCCGTCCCCTGCTGCTGGAAAAGCTCAACGCCTGGTTTGCCGAACACGACCCTGACGTGCTGATCGGCTGGAACGTGGTGCAGTTCGATCTGCGGGTCCTGCAAAAGCACGCCGAGCGCTATCGTATCCCGCTGCGTCTCGGCCGCGGCAACAGCGAGCTGGAGTGGCGTGAGCACGGTTTTAAGAACGGCGTCTTTTTCGCCCAGGCCAACGGGCGGCTAATTATCGACGGCATCGACGCGCTAAAATCCGCGTTCTGGAACTTCTCCTCCTTTTCACTGGAGGCCGTGGCCCGCGAACTGCTGGGTGAAGGTAAAGCCATTGACAACCCGTGGGATCGGATGGACGAGATCGATCGCCGCTTCCATGAAGACAAACCGGCGCTGGCGATCTATAACCTGCAGGATTGCGAGCTGGTCACGCGGATCTTCCACAAAACGGAGATCATGCCGTTTCTGCTCGAACGGGCGACGGTTAACGGTCTGCCCGCCGATCGCCACGGCGGATCGGTGGCCGCCTTCAGCCATCTCTATTTCCCACGCATGCACCGCCTGGGCTACGTGGCGCCGAACCTCGGCGACGTCCCCCCGCAGGCCAGCCCCGGCGGCTACGTGATGGACTCCCGCCCCGGTCTGTATGACTCGGTGCTGGTGCTGGACTATAAAAGCCTGTATCCGTCGATTATTCGTACCTTTCTAATCGATCCGGTCGGCCTGGTGGAAGGCCTGGCGCAGCCCGATGATCAGCACAGCATCGAGGGCTTCCTTGGCGCCCGCTTTTCGCGCGACAAACACTGCCTGCCCGGCATTGTCAGCCAGATCTGGCACGGCCGCGATGAAGCCAAACGCCAGCATAATAAGCCGCTCTCCCAGGCGCTGAAGATTATCATGAACGCCTTCTACGGCGTGCTGGGCACCAGCGCCTGCCGCTTCTTCGACCCGCGTCTCGCCTCGTCGATTACCATGCGCGGTCACGCGATCATGCGCCAGACCAAAGCGCTAATTGAAGCCAAAGGCTACGACGTTATCTACGGCGATACCGATTCCACCTTCGTCTGGCTGAAACGCCCGCACAGCGAAGCACAGGCAGCGGAGATCGGCCGCGAGCTGGTCAGCGACGTCAATGCCTGGTGGGCGCAGGAGCTTGGTAAAAGCCAGCTGACCAGCGCCCTGGAGCTGGAGTATGAAACCCACTTCTGCCGCTTTTTAATGCCGACGATCCGCGGCGCCGATACCGGCAGCAAGAAGCGCTATGCCGGGATGATTCAGGAGGGCGATGCCCAGCGCATGGTGTTCAAGGGGCTGGAGACGGTACGCACCGACTGGACGCCGCTAGCCCAGCAGTTTCAACAGGAGTTATACCTGCGCATCTTCCGCAACCAGCCGTATCAGGATTATGTGCGGGAGACTATCGCCAGGCTGATGAATGGCGAACTCGACGAGCAGCTGGTTTATCGCAAGCGCCTGCGCCGACCGCTGGCCGAGTATCAACGTAACGTGCCGCCGCACGTGCGCGCCGCGAGGCTGGCGGATGAACACAACGTGAAGCTTGGGCGGGCGCAGCAGTATCAGCAGCGCGGCACCATCAAATACGTCTGGACCACCAGCGGCCCGGAGCCGGTGGATTACCAGCAGTCGCCGCTCGATTACGATCACTATTTAACAAAGCAGTTGCAGCCGGTGGCGGAAGGGATCCTGCCCTTCGTCAACGATGACTTTGCTACAATAGTGACAGGACAGCTGGGGCTATTTTAATTTTTTCTTACTCATTCCGCAGGCACAAAAGCCGAAAAATGAAGGGTGCGGAGGAGGTGACGAACGTTCCTCCATCCAGTAATATAGCGCCCTTTCCATTCCTGGCCCCAATTTTGACGCATCTCCGATTATTCATGGAGATGATCAACTATTGCCTGCAATTAAAGAACAAAGAGCCGAACACATATGCCTTTTACACTTGGTCAACGCTGGATTAGCGACACAGAGAGCGAACTAGGATTAGGGACGGTGGTAGCGCTGGATGCGCGCATGGTCACTCTCCTTTTCCCCGCCATCGGCGAAAACCGTCTGTACTCTCGCAACGATTCCCCGATCACCCGCGTGATGTTTAACCCGGGCGACACCATTACCAGCCATGAAGGCTGGCAGCTCCACGTTGACAAAGTGAATGAAGAGAACGGGCTGCTGTCCTACACCGGCACTCGCCTGGACACCCAGGAAGCGAACGTGACTCTGCGTGAAGTGCTGCTCGACAGCAAACTGGTGTTCAGCAAGCCGCAGGACCGCCTGTTTGCCGGTCAAATTGACCGTATGGACCGCTTTGCCCTGCGCTACCGTGCGCGTAAGTTCCAGAGCGAGCAGTACCGCATGCCGTGGAGCGGCCTGCGCGGCCAGCGCACCAGCCTGATCCCGCATCAGCTGAACATCGCCCACGACGTGGGCCGTCGTCACGCGCCGCGCGTCCTGCTGGCCGATGAAGTGGGCTTAGGTAAAACCATCGAAGCCGGGATGATCCTCCACCAGCAGCTGCTCTCCGGCGCCGCCGAGCGCGTGCTGATTGTGGTCCCGGAAACCCTCCAGCACCAGTGGCTGGTGGAAATGCTGCGCCGTTTCAACCTGCGTTTCTCACTGTTCGACGACGAACGTTACGCCGAAGCGCAGCACGATGCCTACAACCCGTTCGAAACCGAACAGCTGGTGATCTGCTCTTTAGACTTCGTGCGCCGCAGCAAACAGCGCCTGGAGCATCTGTGCGACGCCGAATGGGACCTGATGGTGGTCGACGAAGCGCACCACCTGGTGTGGAGCGAAGAGGCGCCGAGCCGTGAATATCAGGCCATTGAACAGCTGGCCGAGCGCGTGCCGGGCATCCTGCTGCTGACCGCGACGCCGGAACAGTTGGGGATGGAGAGCCACTTTGCGCGCCTGCGTCTGCTGGATCCAAACCGCTTCCACGATTTTGCCCAGTTTGTTGAAGAACAACAAAACTACCGCCCGGTCGCCGATGCCGTCGCCCTGCTGCTGGCGGGCAACACGCTGAGCGATAGCGAACTCAATACCCTTGGCGATCTGATCGGCGAGCAGGATATCGAGCCGCTGCTGCAGGCTGCCAACAGCGACCGCGAAGACGCTCAGGCCGCGCGCCAGGAGCTGGTCTCGATGCTGATGGACCGCCACGGCACCAGCCGCGTGCTGTTCCGAAACACCCGTAACGGCGTGAAAGGCTTCCCGAAGCGCGAGCTGCACACCATTCGTCTGCCGCTGCCGACCCAGTACCAGACGGCCATCAAGGTCTCTGGCATCATGGGCGCCCGCAAAACCGCGGAAGAGCGCGCGCGCGACATGCTCTATCCGGAGCAGATCTATCAGGAATTTGAAGGCGATACCGGCACCTGGTGGAACTTCGACCCGCGCGTCGAGTGGCTGATGGGCTACCTGACCAGCCATCGCTCGCAGAAGGTCCTGGTGATTTGCGCCAAAGCCGCCACCGCGCTACAGCTGGAGCAGGTGCTGCGCGAGCGCGAAGGCATCCGCGCCGCGGTGTTCCATGAAGGGATGTCGATTATCGAACGCGACCGCGCCGCGGCGTGGTTTGCCGAAGAAGACACCGGCGCGCAGGTGTTGCTGTGCTCCGAAATCGGCTCCGAAGGACGTAACTTCCAGTTCGCCAGCAACCTGGTGATGTTCGACCTGCCGTTTAACCCGGATCTGCTGGAGCAGCGTATCGGCCGTCTCGACCGTATCGGTCAGGCGCACGATATCCAGATCCACGTTCCATACCTGGAAAAGACCGCGCAGTCGGTGCTGGTGCGCTGGTATCACGAAGGGCTCGATGCCTTCGAACATACCTGCCCGACCGGCCGCACCGTCTACGACAGCGTCCATGATGAACTGATCAACTATCTTGCGGCGCCAGAATCCACCGACGGCTTTGACGATCTGATCAAATCCTGCCGCCAACAGCATGACGCCCTGAAGGCGCAGCTGGAGCAGGGCCGCGACCGTCTGCTGGAGATCCACTCCAACGGCGGCGAGAAAGCGCAGGCGCTGGCGGAGAGCATCGAAGAGCAGGATGACGACACCAGTCTGATCGCCTTCTCGATGAACCTGTTCGATATCGTCGGCATCAACCAGGACGACCGCGGTGAAAACCTGATCGTCCTCACCCCGTCCGACCATATGCTGGTCCCGGATTTCCCGGGCCTGCCGGAAGACGGCTGCACCATCACCTTCGAGCGTGACGTGGCGCTGTCGCGTGAAGATGCGCAGTTCATCACCTGGGAACATCCGCTGATCCGCAACGGTCTGGATCTGATCCTCTCCGGCGATACCGGCAGCAGCACCATTTCCCTGCTGAAGAATAAGGCGCTGCCGGTCGGCACCCTGCTGCTGGAGCTGATCTACGTCGTCGAAGCGCAGGCGCCGAAGCAGCTGCAGCTTAACCGCTTCCTGCCGGCGACCCCGGTTCGCCTGCTGCTGGATAAAAACGGCAACAACCTCGCCGGCCAGGTGGAATTTGAAAGCTTCAACCGCCAGCTGAGCGCGGTCAACCGCCACACCGGCAGCAAACTGGTCAACGCGGTGCAGCAGGACGTTCACGCCATTCTGCAACAGGGCGAAGCGCAGATCGCCAAAGCGGCGCAGGGGCTGATCGACGCAGCGCGTAACGAAGCCGATGAAAAGCTGACGGCGGAACTGTCGCGTCTCGAAGCGCTGAAGGCGGTGAACCCGAACATCCGTGACGACGAACTGGCGGCCATCGAAAGCAATCGCCAGCAGGTGCTGGAGGCGTTAGGACAGGCCGGATGGCGTCTGGACGCGCTGCGTCTGATCGTCGTTACTCACCAGTAACGGAACGCGAAAATGGCGATGGAAAACTACAATCCGCCGCAGGATCCCTGGCTGGTGATCCTGTATCAGGATGAGCACATCATGGTGGTCAACAAGCCGAGCGGCTTGTTGTCCGTACCCGGTCGTCTTGAGGAGCATAAAGACAGCGTGATGACGCGCATTCAGCGCGACTTCCCGCAGGCCGAATCGGTGCATCGCCTTGATATGGCCACCAGCGGCGTGATTGTGGTGGCGCTGAATAAGGCCGCAGAGCGTGAGCTGAAACGTCAGTTCCGCGAGCGCGAGCCGAAAAAACAGTACGTCGCCCGCGTCTGGGGCCATCCGCAGCCGGCGGAAGGTCTGGTGGATTTACCGCTGATTTGCGACTGGCCGAACCGGCCAAAGCAGAAGGTGTGCTACGAAACCGGCAAAGCGGCGCAAACCGAGTATGAGGTGCTGGAGTACGCGGAGGACAACACCGCCCGCGTGCGCCTGAAGCCGATTACCGGGCGCTCGCATCAGCTGCGCGTGCATATGCTGGCGCTGGGGCATCCGATCCTTGGCGACCGCTTTTATGCCACGCCGGAGGCGCTGGCGATGGCCCCGCGTCTGCTGCTGCACGCCGAGACGCTCACCATCACCCACCCTGCCTACGGCAACGCGATGACCTTTCGCGCGCCGGTCGATTTTTAGGATGTCCCCGGTAGCGCCTTGCCGCCGGGGAATACTGACCCGTTAGTCGCGGGCAAACCACGCATCAATCATCTGCTCAACGCGCGCCACGACGAGATCGGTGTCGTGGCGACGGCTGCGCGCGCAGGCGTGCGCCGGCTCATCACACAGCAGACAGCGGCGCTGCGACTCACCCAGCGACTGACGTCCCACCTGCCCGTTCTGTGGACAGATCACATCGATATCCCACAGGCGTCCCAGCGGATGGCTCTGCTCCAGCGTGCTGCACATCGCTTTGATTTCGCTGGCCGGGTGCGCCACGCACCACAGCGCTTCGGGCCCGGTCGGCAACCACAGCACCTGACGATCCAGCGCTTGCCAGCGGTGCTTCCACAGCAGCTGGTCGCAGGCCTGGAGGGCAACGCCCATCATGTTGCGATAGCGAATGCTGTCTTTCACCGCCCCCGGGGTCACCAGGGTCAGGGAAATAACAGGCTGCTGATAATGGGCCAGCCAGTCAGCCTGGCGGGCTGCACGCTGCTCTTTCGCCGCCAGCAATGCATCGATGCTGACGCCCGCCTGGGCGGGAGTATCCACTGACATTAATTCCTCTCCTACATATGATAAATGCGACAGCGCCTGGGCTGTCATGATGATGGATGCGATAGCCGATCGCGCGCTGATTGTAACGCTAAATGCGGAGCATTTAGGATACAGAACGCAGATATTTTCTGCGTTCTGTAGCGGAAAATGGCAGATTTATCGCTTAGCGCAGCGTTTAATCACGCCAGATAGTGGCTGAGGAACAGCAGTCCCAGCGAGACATTTATCGCCCCGCCGATGCGGGTAGCGATCTGCGCGAACGGCATCAGGCTCATGCGGTTACCGGCGGTCAGGATCGCCACATCGCCGGTGCCGCCCTGCCCGCTCTGGCAACAGGAGACAATCGCCACATCGATCGGGTGCATCCCTATTTTTTTACCCACAAAGAACCCGGTCGCCACCAGCGCCGAGACGGTACTGACAATCACCAGCAGGTTGGTCAGCGTGAAGGCGTTTACCAGTTCCTGCCACGGGGTGATCGCCACGCCGACGGCAAAGAGGATCGGGTAAGTCACCGCGGTGCGGAAGAATTTATACACCATCTGCGATCCCTCCTGCAGGCGTGGAGAAACCACGTTAGCCAGCTTTAACAGCACCGCGAGGAACAGCATGCCCACCGGCGCCGGCAGGCCAATCAGTTTGTGGCCAAGCATCCCCATCATATACAGCAGCACCGCCAGCAGCGCGCCGGAGGCCAGGGTCCCGACGTCGGTTTTGCCGCTCACACCTTCGCTCTCGCCGAGGCTACGGGTTTCATTGCTGCGGTTCGGCATCAGTTGCCCTTCACCGGTGAGATGCGGAGAACGCTTGCCGAGCTGGTTGAGGCAGCCGGAGATAACGATCGCCGTCAGACTGCCGAGCATCACCATCGGCAATATCCGGCCCAGCGCCACGCCCTGCTCCATATGCATCAGCGCGGCGTAACCCATTGACAGCGGGATCGCCCCTTCCCCCACGCCACCGGCCATGATCGGCAGCACGATAAAGAAGAACACCTGGAACGGCTCCATGCCCAGCAGCGTGCCGACGCCGATGCCCACCAGCATGCCGACCACTTCGCCGCACAGCATCGGGAAGAAGATCTTCAGAAAGCCCTGAATCAGCGTGGTGCGGTTCATACTCATGATGCTGCCGACGATGATGCAGCAGATGTAGAGATAGAGGATATTGGTGGATTTATAGAATTTGGTGGTGGATTCCACGACCACATCCGGCAGCAGACCGTAGTGGACCAGCGCGGAAGGAATAAAAGTGGCGCAGATCGCCGCCGCGCCGAGTTTTCCCAGCACCGGCAGGCGCTTACCAAACTCGCCGCAGGCGAAGCCAAAGAAAGCCAGGGTGGCCACCATCACCACGATATCGCTCGGCAGTTTACCGCCAAGGCAGTCGAGGGCAATCAGCCCCCCGGCCAGTAAAAACAGCGGCAGCGGGACGATCCCTACCTTCCAGTTATCCATGATGTGCCACCAGCGCTGCTTCAGCGTGGTTTTCGGCGTATTGATCGGTTCAAGGGTTGCAGAGAATGCATTGTCTGTGGTGCTCATAAATTCAGCCCTGTCGTTATTATTCATTTTCAGCGTAAAGGGACAGCGGCGTCGTTAATGTGAAGCTCCCCAGATTAAAAAAGAAGTTTTAATGGTCACTATGGTTTTTATGGTTTCTATTCACGGAACCGCTAAGGGGTGATATATCTCTGATTTATTATTGTGGTTTTTATGGTTTTTATTCTCCCTGACGCGTTATTTCCGCTGAGTCCCCCGCCGACAGCCAGCGCCTGCGCAGGCGATCACAACTTCTTCTTAACATTTACGTCACGTGACAGAAAAATGATAGAGTGCCGGTATGGTGAATACGCAGTACGGGACCTATGAAGCTCTCTTTTCAATATAAGCTGTTTATTTCGCTGGTCGCCTTTTTCTCGGTCCTCTTTATAGCGCTGGGCATTTATTATTATTTTGACGCCAGCCGCCAGCTGTATCAGGAGATGAGTGGCCGGGCCAAAATTCAGGCTGAAGAGATAGCCCTGATGCCAAATTTGCGTCAGCAGGTCAGCCAGCACGATCCGCAGGCGATCCGGGCGTTTATGCAGCAAATCGCCGCCCATAGCGACGCCAGTTTTATCGTCATCGGCGATCGGCAGGGCGTGCATCTGTTTCACTCCGTCCATCCGGAGTGGGTTGGCACGCGGCTGGTCGGCGGCGACAATCAGGCGGTGCTGGAGGGGCACTCCATCACCACCATTCGCAAAGGCGGCCTCGGCGTCTCACTGCGCAGCAAAACGCCCATCGTCGATGACGAGGGGCAGGTGATCGGCATTGTCTCCGTTGGCTACCTCACCAGCTATCTCGACAGCATCACGCTGACCAAAGTGATCAATATTTTTATCGCCGCCATCCTGCTGCTCATCGCCCTGTTTATCTTCTCCTGGTACTTTACCCGCAGCATCAAGAAGCAGATTTTTTCGCTCGAGCCGCGGGAGATCGGCCTGCTGGTACGTCAGCAAAAGGCAATGATGGAGTCGATCTTTGAAGGGGTGATCGTCATCGATCACCAGCGGCGCATTGAGGTGATTAACCATGCCGCCCGCAGCCTGCTGGGGCTCAGCCAGCCTGCCCGTCAGCTGCGCGGCCAGTCAATCGACAGCGTCATTTCGCCGCAGCCGTTTTTCGCCAGCGGCGACATGCTCGAGCGTGACACTCATGACGAGCTGTGCCGCTTCAACCAGCTGACCGTGCTCGCCAGCCGGGTGCGCATTATGCTGGAGAATACGCTGCAGGGCTGGGTGATCACCTTCCGCGACCGCAACGAAATCAATGCCCTCACCGCCCAGCTCAGCCAGGTGAAGCGCTATGTCGACAACCTGCGCATCATGCGCCACGAACAGCTCAACCGGATGACCACCCTCTCCGGTCTGCTGCATATGGGTCACTATGACGAAGCGATCCGCTATATTCAGGCCCAGTCGGAGCATGCCCAGGAGCTGCTGGACTTCATCTCCTCGCACTTCCACTCGCCGACGCTGTGCGGCCTGCTGTTGGGCAAAGCGACCCGCGCCCGCGAAAAAGGCGTGGCCCTGAGCTTCGACCCGGCCTGTCGTATCGATCGTCCGCTGCCGTCGTTAAAGGAATCCGAACTGATCTCCATCATCGGCAACCTGCTGGATAACGCCATCGAAGCCACGCAGCGCGCCGAGCTGCCGCACGAGCCGGTGGAAGTGCTGATTCAGCTCAACGCCCGGGAACTGATCATCGAAGTGGCTGACCGCGGCGTCGGCATTCGTCCCGATATTCGCGACCGTATTTTTGAACGCGGCGTGACCACCAAAACCCGTGGCGATCACGGCATTGGTCTGTATCTTATTGAACATTATGTCACTCAGGCGGGCGGCACCATCGAAGTCGCCGACAACGCGCCGCGGGGAACCATCTTCACCCTGTTTATCCCGGCCGACGCCCCCGCCTGTCCGCAAACGGAGGCCCACGATGCATCATGACCTGGTCGATGTGCTGATCATTGAAGATGAGAGCGAGCTGGCGCGCCTGCACGCCGAGCTTGTGCAAAAACACCCGCGACTGCGGCTGGCAGGCATGGCGGCCTCCCTCGCTCAGGCGCGGCAGTTGCTCCACGCCAGTCCGCCGCAGCTGGTGCTGCTGGATAACTATTTACCGGACGGCAAAGGCGTCACGCTGATGACCGACCCGGTGCTGGCAACCACCCATTGCTCAGTGATCTTTATCACCGCCGCCAGCGATATGGAAACCTGCAGCCTGGCCATCCGCAACGGCGCCTTCGACTATATCCTTAAGCCCGTCTCCTGGAAGCGGCTGAGCCAGTCGCTTGAGCGCTTTATCCAGTTTTACGATCAGCAGCGGGAATGGAAAATCGTCGATCAGCAGAACGTCGATTCTCTCTACCAACTGCAGGCGAAGAACTTCCGCGTGGATAGCGGCAGTAAGGGCATTGAAGAGAAGACGCTGGCGCTGGTGCAGGGATTGTTTAGCGGCCGGGAAGCACACTGTTTTTCCGTCGATGAGGTGGTCAGCGCCGCCGGGCTCAGCAAAACCACCGCCCGGCGCTATCTGGAACACGGTGTCGAGACCGGCTTTCTGGAAGTGGAGATGCTGTATGGAAAAATCGGCCATCCGCGGCGGCTGTACCGACGCGCACAGCCTAAAAACTAAAACCCCTCGCCGGACGGGAGGGGCGGGAAAACTCAGAAGCCGCGCTGCTCTTTGATCAGCTCCCAGGCCTTCTGGATCTCCTGAGCTTTCTGTTTGGCCATCTCCATCATCTCCGGCGGCAGCCCTTTCGCCACTAGCTTGTCCGGATGATGTTCGTTCATCAGCTTACGATAGGCGCGCTTCACCGTCGCCGCGTCATCGGTCGGTTTCACCCCCAGCACATTGCAGGCATCTTCGAGGGTTGGCCCGCGCTGCGCCTGCTGCCAGCCGGCATTGCCGCCGTGCTGACCATACGATTGCTGCTGCGAACCGCCGCCAAACTGGGCGCCGCCCTGCATCATCCGCAGGAATTGATCGAACTGGGCGCGGGAGATGCCAAGCTCGTCAGCGATGACGAACAGCACTTCACGTTCGTTGGGGTGCAATTCGCCGTCAGCGAACGCCGCCTGCAGCTGAATTTCCAGAAACATCCGAATCAGATCGAAGCGCCCAAAGCAGACGCTGCGCAGCTGACGCATCTTCTCGCGCAGCGGATAGTTGTCGGCCTTGCCGTCGCGAAACGCCTGCTGCGCCGCCGTACGCGATGCGCCGTGCAGGTTCATGCGATCCATCAGCACATTGGCGACATGAATATCAGCTTCGGTGACGCGACCCTTGGATTTGGTCAGATGCCCCATCACTTCAAAGGTGGTGGAAAAGAAGAGCGACTGGCGTTCCTGTTGATTGGCGAAGAGATTCAACCGGCGACTGCGCGCCCGGTCAAACATATGGCCCACCAGGAAGCCGAGCACGACACCCCAAAACCCACCGCCCATCAGCAAAGCCACTGCCACGCCAATCACTTTACCCAAATACTGCATAGACTCCCCAACTGTTTATCGCCGTTAAGCTCGAATATGACCGCACGTTACCCGGCACTCGCGCCTCGGTCAATTGTGGGACATAGCCTATAATTTGCTTTATCATACTCGTCATTCAACAGGGTGCCTAACGCTCGGGCTCGAAACGGGCAGGATTAACACTAGCGTGATAATGTTGAGTAAGTTAGGCTCTGACCGTTTGCAAGCCGCTGCCACAAGATGATGGAACAATAAATACAACGTATGAAAAAACGTATTCCCAGCCTCCTGGCTACGATGATTGCCAGCGCCTTGTATAGCCAACAAGGCCTCGCTGCCGATCTCGCAACGCAATGTATGCTTGGCGTGCCAAGCTTTGATCGTCCGCTCGTGGAAGGGCGGCCTGGCGATCTGCCGGTGACGATTAACGCCGATCATGCGAAGGGCAACTACCCGGATAATGCCGTCTTCACCGGCAACGTCGATATTAACCAGGGGAACAGCCGCCTGCGTGCCGACGAAGTGCAGCTGCATCAGCAGCAGGCCGCGGGCCAGGCGCAACCGGTGCGAACGGTGGATGCGCTGGGCAACGTCCATTACGACGATAACCAGGTGATCCTCAAAGGGCCTAAAGCCTG
Organism: Klebsiella sp. D5A; assembly: GCF_001620885.1. NCBI lineage: Bacteria > Pseudomonadati > Pseudomonadota > Gammaproteobacteria > Enterobacterales > Enterobacteriaceae > Klebsiella > Klebsiella sp. D5A. The sequence continues at coordinate 191,949 of NZ_LOAR01000006.1, forward strand.
GTCAAACCTGAACACCAAAGATACCAACGTTTGGCAGGGCGATTATCAAATGGTCGGACGCCAGGGACGCGGCACGGCGGACCTGATGAAACAGCGCGGCGAAAACCGCTATACCATTCTGGAAAACGGCAGCTTTACCTCCTGTCTGCCGGGCTCCGACACCTGGAGCGTCGTGGGCAGCGAAGTCATCCACGACCGTGAAGAGCAGGTTGCCGAGATCTGGAACGCCCGCTTTAAGCTGGGCTCAGTACCGATTTTCTACAGCCCTTACCTGCAGTTGCCGGTGGGCGACAAACGTCGTTCCGGTTTCCTGATCCCGAACGCCAAATACAGTACCAAAAACGGTGTGGAATTCTCCCTGCCGTACTACTGGAACATTGCGCCGAACTTCGATGCCACCATCACCCCGCACTATATGAACAAACGCGGCGGCGTGATGTGGGAAAACGAATTCCGCTACCTGACCCAGCTCGGCAGCGGCTTAACTGAATTCGACTACCTGCCATCGGATAAAGTCTACGAAGACGATCACTCGAGCGACAGCAACAGCCGCCGCTGGCTGTTCTACTGGAACCACTCCGGGGTTATCGATCAGGTATGGCGTCTGAACGCTGACTACACCAAGGTCAGCGATCCTGACTACTTCAACGATTTCAGCTCGAAATATGGTTCCAGTACCGACGGCTATGCGACGCAGAAATTCAGCGCCGGTTACGTCAATCAGAACTTTGACGCGACGGTATCGACCAAGCAGTTCCAGGTCTTTGACCGGGAATCGAGCAACTCCTACTCGGCTGAGCCGCAGCTCGACATCAACTACTACCAGAACGATGTCGGCCCGTTCGATACCCATCTGTACGGTCAGGTCGCCCATTTTGTTAACTCGAATAACAACATGCCGGAAGCGACCCGCGTTCACCTCGAACCGACGATCAACCTGCCGCTGTCCAACGCCTGGGGCAGTCTGAATACTGAAGCCAAGCTGCTGGCGACCCACTACCAGCAGAGTAACCTCGATAAGTACAACGCCGCCAACGGCACTGACTACAAAGAGTCTGTCAGCCGCGTAATGCCGCAGTTTAAAATCGACGGTAAAATGGTCTTTGAACGCGACCTGCAGGAGGGATTCACCCAAACGCTGGAACCGCGCATGCAGTATCTGTACGTGCCGTACCGCGATCAGAGTGAAATCGGTAGCTACGACTCCACGCTATTGCAGTCGGACTACACCGGCCTGTTCCGCGACCGTACCTATAGCGGTCTGGACCGCATCGCGTCAGCCAACCAGGTCACTACCGGCATCACCTCTCGCGTGTATGATGCCGCCGCCGTGGAACGTTTTAATATTTCCGTTGGTCAAATCTACTATTTCACCGAGTCACGCACCGGTGATGACAACATCAACTGGGAGAACAACGACACCACGGGTTCACTGGTATGGGCCGGCGATACCTACTGGCGCATCGCCGATGACTGGGGTTTACGCGGAGGGATCCAGTACGACACCCGTCTGGATAACGTCGCCACCGGTAACGGCACCATTGAATACCGTCGCGATGAAAACCGCTTAGTCCAGCTTAACTATCGTTACGCCAGCCCGGAATATATTCAGGCTACACTGCCTTCATATTCCACGGCGGCACAATATAAACAGGGTATTTCGCAGGTGGGGATGACCGCCAGTTGGCCGATCGTCGATCGCTGGTCCGTGGTCGGGGCATACTACTTCGATACCAATACCCGGAAAGCAGCAAACCAGATGTTGGGTGTTCAGTATAACTCCTGCTGCTACGCCATCCGTCTTGGCTACGAACGTAAAGTCAACGGCTGGGATAGCAACAACAACGGCGGCGAGAGCAAATACGACAACACCTTCGGAATCAATATTGAATTGCGCGGTCTGAGCTCTAACTACGGCCTCGGCACCCAGCAGATGCTGCGTTCGAACATTTTACCGTACCAGAGCTCCCTGTGATGCGGCTGGTTTACAACATCGTCCGCATTTGCGGTTAATTGAAATGGAAAAAGTATGAAGAACTGGAAAACGCTGCTTCTCGGTATCGCCATGATCGCGAATACCAGTTTCGCTGCCCCTCAGGTGGTCGATAAAGTAGCGGCCGTCGTCAATAATGGCGTCGTGCTGGAAAGCGACGTCGATGGTTTGATGCAATCAGTTAAGCTCAATGCGGGTCAGGCTGGCCAACAGCTGCCGGATGACGCGACACTGCGCCATCAAATCCTCGAAAGACTGATCATGGACCAGATCGTATTGCAGTTGGGGCAGAAGATGGGCGTGAAGGTCTCTGACGACCAGCTCGATCAGGCCATCGCCAACATCGCCAAACAAAACAACATGACCATGGATCAGATGCGCAGCCGTCTGGCCTATGAAGGCATCAACTACAACACCTACCGTAGCCAGATCCGCAAAGAGATGCTGATTTCGGAAGTGCGTAACAATGAAGTGCGTCGCCGTATCACCGTGCTGCCGCAGGAAGTCGAAGCGCTGGCAAAACAGATTGGCGACCAGAACGATGCCAGCACCGAGCTTAACCTGAGCCACATCCTGATCCCGCTGGCGGAAAACCCGACCGCGGATGAAGTTGCCGCAGCTCAGGAGCAAGCAAATGCCATCGTTGAACAAGCGCGCAACGGCGCTAACTTCGGTAAACTGGCCATCACCTACTCCGCTGACCAACAGGCGCTGAAGGGAGGCCAGATGGGCTGGGGTCGTATCCAGGAGCTGCCAGGTATTTTCGCCCAGGCGTTAAGCACCGCCAAAAAAGGGGATATCGTCGGCCCGATCCGCTCTGGCGTCGGCTTCCACATTCTGAAAGTCAACGACCTGCGCGGCGGGACTCAGAACATCTCCGTCACCGAAGTGCATGCCCGTCATATTCTGCTTAAGCCGTCGCCGATCATGAATGATGCCCAGGCCCAGGCCAAACTGGAACAGATCGCGGCTGACATTAAGAGCGGGAAAACCACCTTCGCCAAAGCGGCGAAAGCGTTCTCTGAAGATCCGGGTTCAGCAAACCAGGGCGGTGATTTAGGTTGGGCGACGCCGGACATCTTCGATCCGGCATTCCGCGATGCGCTGATGCGTCTGAACAAAGGGCAGACCAGCGGACCGGTGCACTCCTCCTTCGGCTGGCATCTGATCGAACTGCTGGATAGCCGTCAGGTCGACAGAACCGACGCCGCGCAGAAAGATCGTGCATACCGCATGCTGATGAACCGCAAATTCTCTGAAGAAGCGGCAACCTGGATGCAGGAACAGCGCGCCAGTGCGTATGTTAAAATTCTGAGCAACTAATATCGATGCCTGAAATCCGTAAAGTTGTCATCACTCCCGGCGAACCCGCCGGGATTGGCCCTGACCTGGTCGTGCAGCTTGCCCAGCGCGACTGGCCAGTTGAGCTGGTGATCTGCGCCGACGGCGCCCTGTTAACTGACCGAGCCCAGCGGCTCGGTCTTCCTTTATCTCTCCTCCCATACGATCCTGCGCAACCGCCCGTTCCGCAACGCGCTGGTACGCTGACGCTGCTTAATGTACCGCTGAACGTCCCGGCGGAACCCGGCGTGCTGAACGTGCAAAACGGCGCCTATGTCGTGGATACGCTGGCGCGCGCCTGCGACGGCTGCCTTAGCGGCGAATTTGCGGCGTTAGTGACCGGCCCGGTGCACAAAGGCAACATCAACGACGCCGGCATCGCCTTCACCGGTCATACCGAGTTCTTCGAAGAGCGCGCGAAGGCCAGCAAAGTGGTGATGATGCTGGCGACCGAGGAGCTGCGGGTGGCGCTGGTGACGACCCATCTGCCGTTGAAAGCCATCAGCGAAGCAATAACGCCCGAGCTGCTGCGCGAGATCATCACCATTCTCGATCACGATCTGCGCACGAAATTTGGCATTGCCCAGCCGCATGTGCTGGTTTGCGGGCTTAACCCGCACGCTGGCGAAGGCGGCCATATGGGAACGGAAGAGATAGACACCATTATTCCGGTGCTGGAAGAGATGCGCGCGAAGGGGATGAACCTCAGCGGTCCGCTGCCGGCAGACACCCTCTTTCAGCCCAAATACCTTGACCATGCCGATGCGGTACTCGCGATGTACCACGATCAGGGCCTGCCCGTGCTAAAATACCAGGGCTTTGGCCGCGGCGTGAACATTACGCTCGGTTTACCTTTTATTCGTACCTCCGTCGACCACGGCACCGCACTGGAATTAGCGGGTCAGGGAAAAGCGGACGTCGGCAGTTTTATCACGGCGCTTAATCTCGCCATCAAAATGATTGTTAATACCCAATGAATAATCGAGTCCATCAGGGCCATTTAGCCCGTAAACGCTTCGGGCAGAACTTCCTCAACGATCAGTTTGTGATCGACAGCATCGTCTCGGCGATTAATCCGCAGAAAGGCCAGGCGATGGTTGAAATCGGCCCGGGTCTCGCCGCGCTGACCGAACCGGTCGGCGAACGTCTTGACCAGCTGACCGTTATCGAACTGGACCGCGATCTGGCGGCTCGCCTGCAGACGCACCCGTTCCTCGGACCGAAGCTGACCATCTATCAGCAGGATGCGATGACCATGAACTTCGGCGAACTGGCGGAGAAAATGGGCCAGCCGCTGCGCGTCTTCGGCAACCTGCCGTACAATATCTCGACGCCGCTAATGTTCCATCTGTTCAGCTATACTGATGCCATTGCCGATATGCACTTTATGCTGCAGAAAGAAGTGGTCAATCGTCTGGTTGCCGGGCCGAACAGTAAGGCGTATGGTCGGTTAAGCGTGATGGCGCAATATTATTGCCAGGTTATCCCGGTACTCGAAGTGCCGCCGAGCGCGTTTACCCCGCCGCCTAAGGTTGACTCCGCGGTGGTTCGCCTGGTGCCGCACCGCACCATGCCGTATCCGGTAAAAGAGGTCCGGGTACTGAGCCGCATCACCACCGAAGCCTTCAACCAGCGCCGTAAGACCATCCGCAATAGTCTCGGCAATCTGTTTAGCGTTGAAGTGTTGACCGAGCTGGGCGTCGACCCGGCAGTGCGTGCGGAAAATATTTCTGTAGAGCAGTACTGTAAGATGGCCAACTGGTTATCCAACAATCTGCCTTCGAAGGAGAGCTAACCATGATTAATTCGCCTCGTGTTTGCGTTCAGGTGCAAAGCGTCTATATCGAATCGCAGTCTTCTCCGGAAGAAGAGCGTTACGTCTTCGCTTATACCGTCACCATTCGCAATCTGGGGCGGAGTCAGGTTCAGCTGCTTGGCCGCTACTGGCTCATCACTAACGGCCACGGTCGTGAGACTGAAGTTCAGGGTGAAGGGGTGGTCGGCGAGCAACCACATATTCCCGCTGGCGGTGAATATCAATATACCAGCGGCGCGGTCATCGAAACGCCGCTGGGAACCATGCAGGGTCATTATGAGATGATCGATATCGACGGCGCGCCGTTCCGTATCGAGATCCCTGTGTTCCGTCTCGCAGTTCCAACGCTCATTCATTAAAACAATGTCAACATACCTTATTGGCGACGTTCACGGTTGCTACGATGAACTGATCGCATTATTAGCGCAGGTTGAATTCGACCCGAGCACCGATACGCTATGGCTGACCGGCGATCTGGTGGCCCGTGGCCCGGGGTCGCTGGAGGTCCTGCGCTATGTCAAATCTCTGGGCGACAGTGTGCGACTGGTGCTGGGCAACCATGATCTCCACCTGCTGGCCGTCTTCGCCGGTATCAGCCGTAACAAGCCGAAGGATCGTCTGAAATCCCTGCTGGAAGCCCCGGATGCCGACGAGCTGCTCAACTGGTTGCGTCGCCAGCCGCTGCTGCAGGTGGATGAAGAGAAAAAGCTGGTGATGGCCCACGCGGGCATCACGCCGCAGTGGGATCTGGAGACCGCCCAGCAGTGCGCGCGCGATGTAGAAGCGGTGCTCTCCAGCGACTCCTACCCTTTCTTCCTCGATGCCATGTATGGCGATATGCCGAATCACTGGAGCAACGAGCTGAGCGGTCTGGCGCGCCTGCGCTTTATCTCTAATGCTTTTACCCGCATGCGCTACTGCTTCCCCAACGGCCAGCTGGATATGTATTCGAAAGAGGCGCCCGAGGACGCCCCGGCGCCGCTTAAGCCATGGTTTGCCATTCCTGGCCCGGTCAGCAATGCCTACAGCATTGCCTTTGGCCACTGGGCTTCACTGGAGGGACGCGGTACGCCGGAGGGGATTTACGCCCTGGATACGGGCTGCTGCTGGGGCGGAGAACTCACCTGCCTGCGCTGGGAAGATAAGCAGTACTTCACCCAGCCGTCGAACCGCCAGAAAAGCCTCGACGAAGGCGAAGCCGTCGCGTCCTGAGTCTTCCCGGATGGCGGCGCGTTGCGCCTTATCCGGGCTACATTGCCTTGCGATTTGTCGCCCCGGGCAAGAACGGCGGGCGCGGAGCCACTTTTGTGTCGGGTGGCGGCTAACGCCTTACCCGACCTACATTTCCTTGCGATTTGTCGCCCGGACAGCGCTCCCGAAAGACGAGGCCCGCGACGGGGAACATGACGAGATACTGAGTGCGCCTTCGTCGCGGAATTCACGCAAAAGAAAACCCCGGTCACGCCAGGCGCGACCGGGGTTTTTTCATTGCTATCCTTCCCGCTTAACGGCGTTCGAGGATCTCAAAGCAGTAGCTGTGGGAGTTCTGCGCGTCAGCGTCATGAAACTCGCTGAACACCGACTCCCACTCGTCCGGGTCGTAATCCGGGAAATGGGTATCGCCTTCCACTTCCGCATCAATGTGCGTCAGATAGAGCTTATGCGCTTTCGGCAGGAACTGCTCATAAACGCGGCCGCCGCCAATCACCATAATCTCTTCCACATCGCCGCAGGCAGCAATCGCTTCCTCCACTGAGGAGACCCACTGCACGCGATCGTCGCTGCCGGGTTTGCTGCTGATCACGATATTTTTACGCCCCGGCAACGGGCGCCCAATGGATTCCCAGGTCAGACGCCCCATCACCACCGGCTTATTTAACGTGTTGCGTTTGAACCAGGCGAGATCGGCAGGCAGGTTCCATGGCATGGCGTTTTCCATACCAATGACGCGATCTACCGCTAACGCCGCAATCAGACTGATCATTCATTCATTCCCGAGTGCAAAAAATTGTCGCCACTATACGGAAAGCGTACTACTTCGTCGACTGGCCGGAAGGTAAAGAATAAGAAAATTTTCTGATTTGCTGGCAAGCCCACGTTCACACCGTGGGCCGCCAGAACCGGTTCTAAACGGAAAACAAAATGTTACTGACGAGCGTCAGGCTGAGGGCTTATTTTCCGGCTCATCGGCAATATCCCCGGTGTGCCTGCCCTCTTCCGTCCCCTGCCAGCCGTGACGCTGCACCAGCGACAGATGATGACGATCTTCGTTGATGATGCCGGTGAGCATATCGCTGGTCCGCTTGAAGACCGCCACCCGCGACGCCGCGTCGTTTTCCGCCATCGCCACCATCTCTTCGACCATCTGCAGGTTGAAGCGACGGAACAGATCGGCCCGCTCGCGGGCTTCATAGGCGCCGAGTCCCAGCGCCTCCAGCGTCATTCGGCCGGACTTCAGCGCCGCCTCGAAGGTTTCACGCTCCGGCGCCTCGACGCCAGCCTGGCGCAGCTTGATGTAATGATCGACATCGCGGGCGCGGGAGATGATCTGCAGATGCGGAAAATGCTCTTTTACCCTTTCCACCAGCTCAAGGCTGACGTGCGGATCGTCTATGGCATTGATCAGTACTTCCGCCTTTTCGGCGCCGGCCGATTCCAGCAGGTCGACCCGGGTGGCATCGCCGTAGAAAACCTTCATATCAAATTTGCGCAAGGTATCAACATGATCCGGGTCGTGATCGAGGATAACCATCTTCACCCCGCTGGAGAGCAACAGTCGCCCGGCAATCTGCCCGAAGCGGCCAAAGCCGGCAACAATCACCCGCGGCTGCTCTTCATCAATCTCGTCAGCATCCCGCGCCTGGCCGCTGGCCGATTTCTCCAGACGGGTCAGCAGGACCAGCAAGACCGGCGTTGCCGCCATCGACAGCGCCACCGCCAGGGTCAGCGCCTTAGCCCATTCGCCGTCCAGCACATCCGCCATCCGCGCGGCGCCAAAGACCACAAACGCGAACTCGCTTCCCTGCCCCAGCAGCACCGCAAACCAGCGGCGCTGGGCGCGTGGCACGCCCAGCGGCCTGGCGATAAGCCACAGCATCAGCATTTTTATCGCCAGGAAACCGACCAGCAAAATAACGATACGCAGCGGATGGGTCACGAGAGTGCCGAAGTCAATCGACATGCCGACGCCGATAAAGAACAGCCCCAGCAGCAGCCCTTTAAACGGCTCGATATCGCTCTCCAGCGCATGACGATACTCGGAGCTGGCCAGCAGCACCCCGGCGAGAAACGCCCCCATCGCCATCGACAGCCCGACTTCCTCCAGCAGCAATCCAAAGCCGAAGATCAGGAACAGCGCCACGGCGCTGAACACTTCGCGCAGGCCGGAACGGGCGACAAAGCGCAGCAGCGGACGGGTCAGATAGCGCCCCAGGGCCACCACCAGCGCCAGCGCCGCGGCCACCTTCAGCGCGGAGAGGGCAAACGCCACCAGCGAGGTGGCGCCGCCGCTGGCCGCCAGCAGGGGGATCATCGCCACCAATGGGATCGCCGCGATATCCTGGAACAGCAGCACCGCGAAGGCGCTCCGCCCCATCTGCGACACCGTCAGATTGCGCTCATTCATCGCCTGCATCGCAATGGCTGTGGAAGAGAGCGCCAGGGTCATGCCTATCAGCTCGGCCACCTGCCAGCGCAGGCCCAGCAGCATGCAGAACAGACCGATCAATACCCCGCAGGCTACCATCTGCAGCGCGCCGCCGCCGAACACCGAGGCGCGTAGCTTCCACAGCCGCTGCGGATCCAGCTCCAGACCAATCACGAACAGCATCAGCACCACGCCGATCTCGGCAAAGTGCAGAATCGCCTCGGCGTCAGTCACCAGCCGCAGCCCCCACGGGCCGATAATACAGCCAGCGATCAGATAGCCCAGCACCGACCCCAGCCCCAGGCGGACGGCGATGGGCACAATCAGCGCCGCGGCGCCCAGGTAAATCAGCGCTTGTATCAGCGTATGGCTATCCATTCTGGTGTGCCTCCTGCCAGTCGATTAAGCGTTGACGATAATGGCGGGCCTGCGCCTGCAGCGTTTCGTCATCGCAGATAAAAGTGCAGTGCATGGCGAACGGCGGCAGCCATTTCATTCCGCAGTAAAGCGCGGTTGCCTGCAACGGCTGCGCCAGCACCGGAAAACCGGGGAATGAGCCGATGTCGAAGTGGCTTTCACCGCCGCCGGTGGTCACCGCCCACATCAGCGATTTACCGCGCAGGGCAATACCGTTGTGACCATAGGCCCAGCCGTGCGCCAACACTTTGTCCATCCACAGCTTCAGCAGCGGCGGTACGCTATACCACTGCATAGGGTGCTGCCAGATAACCAGATCGGCACGGGCCAGCGCCGCCTGCTCGGCGGCGACATCGATATTAAAGTCGGGATAGAGTTGATAGAGGGAGCGTATCTCTACGCCTTCAAGCGTCCCTGCCTGTTCAAGCATTCGCTTATTCGCATGAGAATGCTGCGGATAAGGATGCGCATAAATTATCAGAATCATTGATTGGCCTGCGTTTGCTCTTGTCGTAATCAGCAAGAGTGTAGACAGTTAAGCGAACCGCTTACAATGATAACTGTGATTTATGTCGCGGGGGTTTACGCATTTCGGGGTTGCTTCTTGATCGCCACATCAGAATCGCTGTCGACCAGATCGCATTGCTTCGGTAGCAGAAAGGTCATTGTGCCGGCGATAATCAACGAACCGGCCAGGGCGCAGACCGCCACATTCTGTCCGTAGAGATACATCATCACGCCCACCAGATAGGGGCCACAGAATCCGCCGAGGTTGCCCAGGCCATTGATCACCCCGCGTGCGCTGCCCGCCACCTCCGGCGAAGCGATACGCCCCGGCATCGACCAGAACGGACTGGTAGCCGATTTGAGAAAGAAGCCGCAGATCACCAGCGCGATATAGGCCGCCACCATGTGGTCGCGCAGCACCACCGACGCCACCAGCGCTGCCGCAAAACTGTAGAGCGAGAAGCGAACCCACAGACGACGCTTACCGCTGTGGTCGCTGAACAACGAAATCACATAGATCCCGGCCAGCGTGGCGACAAACGGCAGCACCGCCAGGAAGCCAACGCTGGCCATGTTGCCGCCGGTTAACCCCTTCAGAATGGTCGGCAGCCACAACGTGTAGCCATAATCCCCGGTCTGGTAGAAAAAATTGAGGATCACCAGCTTCATCAGTCCGGCATTACCAAACACATCCTTCACCGGGGCCTTGCTGACTGGGGCTTCGGCCTGCTTCGCCGCACGCTCGGCGGCCAGGGTGGTCACCAGATAGTCACGCTCGCGGGCGGGCAACCAGTGGGCCTCTTGCGGACGGTCGCTGATCATAAACCACCACACGACCAGCACCACCAGCGACAACAGCCCTTCGATGATAAACAGCCAGCGCCAGTCAAGCGCCGCAATAATGGCGCCGGAGACCGGCGCGGTGAGCATGCCGCCGAGCGGGGCAAACATCATCACAAACGCGTTCGCGCGACCCAGCTCTTTTTCCGGAAACCAATTGCTGACCATGGTCAGCACTACCGGCAGCATTCCCCCTTCCGAAACCCCGAGAATAAATCGCAGCACCAGCAGTTGATATTGATGAGTCACAAACCCTGTCGCCACGGAAACGATAGCCCAGGCTACCAGCGACCAGGCAATAAATTTTTTACCGCTGCCGTTAACCGCAATTCGCCCACCGGGAATTTGCAAAAATAAATAACCAATAAAAAAGATACCACTGGCCACGCCGGCCATTTGGCTGGTAATGCCTAAATCGGCCTCCATGCCGCCTGGCAGGGCAAAGCTAATATTAACCCGGTCCATAAATGACATAATGCAGGCAATTAACACCGGCACAATGATACGCAGCCAACGGGTGCTGGGAATTTTCTCGTTCATATATTTGCACTCTCTATGCAGAGGTTATTGTTTTGATTGAGATCGCGCGGGTACAGAAATAAAAAGCTAATTAATCGATAGCGTTTGGCAGCGCTGCGCCGGCAAACCAGGCGGCGACGTTAGCAAAAACCACTTCGCTCATTTTCTGTCGTGTTTCCTGCGTGGCGCTGGCGACATGCGGCTGCAGCACCACGTTATCGAGGGCGATCAGCGCCGCCGGGACCTGGGGTTCCTGTTCGAAAACATCGAGCCCGGCCCCGGCGATAACGCCGTTTTGTAACGCGTGGATCAACGCCTTTTCATCCACCAGCGAACCGCGGGCAATATTGATAAGCCAGGCATGCGCCGGCATCACGTTAAACACCGAGGCGTCGATGATGCCGCGGTTCGCCTCGCCGCCGGATGCGGCAATCACCAGAAAATCGCTCTCATGCGCCAGGGTATGCAGGTCGGCACACCACTGATAATCGAGGCCCGCTATCTTTTTACGGTCGGTATACAGCACCTGCATATCAAAACCCCGCGCCCGGCGGGCGATCGCCTGGCCAATATTCCCCATACCCAGCAGGCCAATACGCTTCCCGCTGACCTGAGTCGCCAACGGCATACCACCGCTCAGCCAGCGTCCCTCGCGGACAAAGCGATCGCCCTGACAGAGCTGACGGGAACCGGCCAGCAGCAGCCCCATCGCCAGGTCAGCGACATCATTCGTCAACACCCCGGAGGTGATGGTGACGGCAATTTGCCGCGAGCGGGCATACGCCAGATCCACCGCATCGGTACCGACGCCGAAGATGGCAATCAGCCCAGCCTGAGGCAGCAACTCAAGGACGCTGTTTGCTACGCCGACGTCGCCGCGAGTGACCACGACGGCAATGTTCTCTCCTTGCTCACGCAGAAAGGCGATCGGATCGTCCTGCTCGTAGAGACGCAGCAGCGGGAAATGCTCCGCCAGCTGCCGCTGCAGGGTTTCAATTACGGGGGCCACTAAAAGGACGGCGCGGGGAATAACACTCTTCATCAGATCACCTGTTTGACGTTTGGTTACGACGGTAGCCACTATCAAACGGGTTTTTATCGGGGGATTTTGCGATCTGTATCACGCTGAATCGTGTTAAAAATGCGTGTTACCGGACGCGTGATCGTGAATACAAAACGGCGACCAGACAGGCGATGGACCGCGCGCGCATTAACCTTTCGCTAACACGCGGCAGGCGCTGGCTGATGGACGTTAAATCGTTTCGCCCATCGACAGGCGGTAGTGGAGATCCACTTTTTCAATGGTGGGCAGTCCTTTGATTTTCTTTATTAAAATCTCTGTCGCCACCTTCCCCATCTCGAAGCGCGGCGTCAGGACGCTGGCCAGCCGGGGAGAGACGATCTGGCCGATCTCCAGGCCATGAAAGCCCGCGATAGCCAGCTCCTGGGGCACGCTGATACCGGACGCCAGGCACTCCTGTAACACGCCCACCGCCAGGTCGTCATTAGTGCACAGGATACCGTCCATATCGGCGTACATTTGCCGCGCCAGGGTCATCATGCCGGTGCCAATGGAAACCGACGAGACTTTATTCGGCGCAATGCGCCCCACCGCCAGCCCGGCATTCTCCATCGCCCGACAGTAGCCCAGATAACGCTGCTCGTCGCGGACGTCGGACATCGAGCCGAAGTAGATGATCCGTCGTTTACCGCTGGCCAGCAGCATGGTGGTCATATCGAAGCCGGCCTGGAAGTTATCGAATCCGACGTTGATGCGTCCTGGATTCTCCGCCAGCCCCATCACTTCGGCGATCGGGATCTTCGCGGCATTCAGATACTTGTCCGCCCGCAGGGAGTGCACCGACTCGGTCAGCAGCAGTCCTTTCACATTAAATGCCAGCACGGCGGCAATCTGCTCCTCTTCACGCTGGCGATCGTAGTCGTAATTCACCACCAGCGTCTGGTAACCATGCCCGGCGGCGACAGATTCGATGCCGGCCAGCAGATCGGCAAAAATTTGATTATGAAAGGAGGGAATGAGTACGCCAATCCGCGGCACGGCGACGCTGGTCATCGCCGGATTATCCGGGTCGGGCTGATAGCCGATCTCCGCTATCACGCTGGCAATACGCTCCGCCGTCTCCGGTTTCACCTTTTCCGGGGTGCGCAAATAGCGGCTAACGGTCATCTTGGTTACGCCAGCCAGCTCGGCAATATCATGGAGAGTAATGCGTTGTGCTTTCATCTGTGTGTCCGCCAAATACCTGACTGCTTCAGGCCATTATGCCTGTCGGGGGGGCAAAAGAGAATGCCAGTCCGTAGCCGTTAACCTGTTGAGTCAGCGAGATTTACCGGCAGCGTCACGTTTAAAGTAACCCCTTTTTGTAACACGGTTCCGAGTGATCTTCATCACAGTTTCCCCCGGTAAAAATCCGTGAGATAGGGCACAGGTTTTCTTCAGCCGCTAATCAGGATATCGAGATGAACGATCTTTTCAGCTTACAAGGTAAACGCATTTTAATTACGGGCGCAGGACAGGGGATCGGTTTTGTCATGGCTCAGGGTCTGGCGCAATATGGCGCAGAAATCATTATTAATGACCTTTCTGCCCCGCGAGCGGACGATGCGGTGATGAAGCTCCGCGACGAAGGCGCCACCGCCCATGCTGCGGTATTTAACGTGACCGATGCCGAGGCCGTTGAAGAAGCCATTGCCAATATCGAAGCGCATCTTGGCCCGATTGACGTGTTATTCAATAACGCCGGGATCCAGCGCCGCCACCCGTTTACCGAATTCCCGGTGCAGGAATGGAATGACGTGATTTCAGTTAACCAGACGGCGGTATTTCTCGTCTCTCAGGCCGTCGCGAAGCGCATGGTTGACCGCCAGCAGGGAAAAATCATCAATATCTGCTCCATGCAGAGCGAGCTGGGGCGCGACACCATCACCCCCTACGCCGCCGCCAAAGGCGCGGTGAAGATGCTAACCCGCGGAATGTGCGTTGAGCTGGCGCGGCACAACATTCAGGTCAACGGCATTGCCCCGGGCTACTTTAATACGGCGATGACCCGGACGCTGGTTGAGGATAAGGCGTTTACCGACTGGTTATGCAAACGCACCCCTGCCGCCCGCTGGGGCGATCCGCAGGAGCTGGTCGGCGCTGCCGTCTTTTTATCGTCAAACGCGTCGAATTTCGTCAACGGCCATCTGCTGTTCGTTGACGGCGGCATGCTGGTCGCGGTCTGAGAGAAGGAGCGCATGATGGCAGGACAATGCATTATTTTGATGGGCGTCTCCGGAACCGGCAAATCCACCGTCGGTCAGGCATTGGCCCACGCGCTGGGAGCGAAATTTATCGACGGCGACGACCTTCATCCACGCAACAATATCGTCAAAATGGCCACCAGCCAGCCGCTGAATGATGAGGATCGTCAGCCGTGGCTGACGCGTATCGCCGACGTCATTTTCAGTCTTGAGCAGAAAAACGAGTCAGGTGTATTGGTCTGTTCCGCATTAAAAAAGCGCTATCGCGACCGCCTGCGTGAGGGGAACGCGAAGCTACGCTTCCTGTGGTTGACCGGGGATTATGACTGCATTTTGCAGCGAATGCGCCAGCGTAAAGGCCACTTTATGCCAGAAGCGTTACTGCGTAGCCAGTTTGCCGCCCTGGAGACGCCAGACGCCAGTGAAAGCGATGTTCTGGCCGTCGATATTACCCCCGACGTCGCCAGTATTGTCGCTCACTCATTAACGTTACTTCATTCGCAACAACCGCAGAGGATCCCGGCATGATTATCGATACCTTAACCGCCGCCGCCGAAAATGAGCTCTATCCGCCGGTGATCCGCCAGGCGCTGCAGGCCGTGTTACAGCAACAACCGCACGCGCTGCCGCCGGGGAAATATACCGTCGAGAGTGATAATGTGTTTTTTACCGTCGTCGAAGGCCATACCCGGCCGCTGAGCGAGCAACGCCCGGAATATCATCGTCAATATCTCGACATTCACATTGTGCTGAAAGGTGAAGAGATCATCGGTGCCGGGAATAAAGGGCTGCCGGTCGTTGAAGATGGTCACTTCAACACGACGCAGGATATCGGTTTCTGTCAGGCTATCGACAGCGAAACGCTGATTCATCTCTACCCGGAAGAGCTGGCGATCCTCTTCCCTGGCGAATTACACCGCCCGATGGCCTGCCTCGAACAAGGCGCAGCGTTGCGTAAAATCGTGGTTAAAATCGATCGCGCGCTACTGTAACGCGATCGTTCGGCCCCGCACACTCCCCGCGGGGCCTGGGATAACCATTAGTTATCCAGCTCATCCATGGACTTCACCTGGTCGCGGTTAATCTGCTCCACGCGGCCGGTTTCGGCATTTTTGTATGAGACGAGGCCGGTGTCATCATCCACCTGCGGTTTGCCGCTGGTGACAATGGTCTTGCCATCGGTGGTTTTGATCGACTGATTCGATGAGCAGCCGGCCACGAACATGATTGCCGTCGCTGCCAGTGCGGATGCCACCAGAATATTGTTCCGCATTGTATCCTCCTGTCTTTTCATCAATAGGTATCGTTATGGTGCTCACTATAGTTAGCCTGACCCGACAGGTGGTTAAAAGCAGAACTCTCCGAAGATGACTGCAGCCAAAAAAAGGGCTGACGATGTCGTCAGCCCTGGTTTGTTGCTCTCCGGCCAGGCCGGCGCGCTTATTTGGTGATTTGCGCGTGCATTTCCTGAACCGAAATCACCTTCTCGGTGGCGTCAGCGTTCAGCGCCATCGCGGTGGCAAAGCCGCCGTTCAGGGTGGTGTCGTAATGCACCTTGTACTGCAGCGCGCTGCGGCGAATCAGCTTGGAGTCTTCAATCGCCTGGCGACCTGCGGTGGTGTTGATGATGTAGGTGTATTCGCCATTCTTGATACGGTCCTGAATGTGCGGACGACCTTCATGCACCTTGTTCACCAGACGCGGGTTGATACCGGCTTCGCCCAGCACAATCGCCGTACCGTGGGTCGCATCCAGCTCAAAGCCAAACTTCAGCAGCTTCGCCGCCAGGTCGACCACGCGCTCTTTATCGCCTTCGCGGACGGAGAGCAGCGCGCGGCCCTGTTTCTTCATGGTTGAGTTGCTGCCCAGCTGCGCTTTGGCGAACGCTTCCGCGAAGGTACGACCCACGCCCATCACTTCCCCGGTAGAGCGCATTTCAGGCCCTAACAGCGGGTCAACGCCCGGGAATTTGTTGAACGGCAGAACCACCTCTTTCACCGAGTAGTACGGCGGGATGATCTCTTTGGTCACGCCCTGCTGCGCCAGCGTCTTACCGGCCATTACGCGCGCCGCGACTTTCGCCAGCGGGACACCGGTGGCTTTGGAGACGAACGGCACGGTACGCGCCGCACGCGGGTTCACTTCAATCAGATAAACTTCGTTATCTTTCACCGCGAACTGGACGTTCATCAGACCACGAACCTGCAGCTCGAAAGCCAGCTTCTGCACCTGCTCGCGCATCACATCCTGAATTTCCTGGCTCAGCGTATACGCTGGCAGGGAACAGGCTGAGTCGCCGGAGTGTACGCCCGCCTGCTCGATATGCTCCATGATGCCGCCAATCAGCACCATTTCGCCGTCGCAGATGGCATCGACATCCACTTCAATCGCGTCGTCGAGGAAGCGATCCAGCAGTACCGGTGCATCGTTGGAGACGCTAACCGCGGTCTGGAAGTAGCGGCGCAGATCCTGCTCGTCGTAAACAATTTCCATCGCCCGGCCGCCAAGCACGTAAGATGGACGAACCACCAGTGGGTAGCCAATCTCTTTCGCTCTCTCTACCGCCTGCTCAATGGCAGTGACGGTGGCATTCGCCGGCTGCTTCAGCTTCAGACGGTCAACCGCATGCTGGAAGCGCTCACGGTCTTCCGCGCGGTCGATAGCGTCCGGGCTGGTGCCGATAACCGGTACGCCTGCGGCTTCCAGGGCGCGCGCCAGCTTCAGCGGCGTCTGGCCGCCGTACTGGACGATAACGCCCTTCGGCTTCTCGATGCGCACGATTTCCAGCACGTCTTCCAGGGTCACCGGCTCGAAGTACAGACGGTCGGAGGTGTCATAGTCGGTAGACACGGTTTCCGGGTTACAGTTGACCATGATGGTCTCGTAACCGTCTTCGCGCAGCGCCAGAGAGGCGTGTACGCAGCAGTAGTCAAATTCGATACCCTGGCCGATACGGTTCGGGCCGCCGCCGAGGACCATGATTTTATCGCGGTCAACGGACGGGTTGGACTCACACTCTTCTTCATAAGTGGAGTACATGTAGGCGGTATCGGTAGCGAATTCGGCGGCGCAGGTGTCCACGCGCTTGTAGACCGGATGCAGGTCATACTGGTCGCGCAGCTTGCGAATTTCCGCTTCCCGCACGCCCGCCAGTTTCGCCAGACGCGCATCGGCAAAGCCTTTACGCTTCAGGGTACGCAGGAAGTCGGCGTCGAGGCCGTTGATGCCCACTTCCACCACTTTCTCTTCCAGACGCACCAGCTCTTCAATCTGCACCAGGAACCAGCGGTCGATATTGGTCAGGTTGAAGACGCCGTCTACCGAGAGGCCGGCGCGGAAGGCATCCGCGATGTACCAGATACGCTCGGCGCCAGCGTCTTTCAGCTCGCGGCGAATTTTAGTCAGCGCTTCCGGGTCGTCGAGGCTCACTTTCGGGTCGAAGCCGGTGGCGCCCACTTCCAGGCCGCGCAGCGCTTTCTGCAGCGATTCCTGCTGGGTGCGGCCAATGGCCATCACTTCGCCGACGGATTTCATCTGGGTGGTCAGACGGTCGTTCGCGCCAGCGAATTTTTCGAAGTTGAAGCGTGGAATTTTGGTGACCACGTAGTCGATGGACGGCTCGAAGGAAGCCGGAGTGCGGCCGCCGGTGATGTCGTTCATCAGCTCGTCAAGGGTGTAGCCCACTGCCAGCTTGGCCGCCACTTTAGCAATCGGGAAGCCGGTGGCTTTCGAGGCCAGCGCCGAAGAGCGGGAGACGCGCGGGTTCATTTCGATAACGATCAGGCGACCGTCTTTCGGGTTCACCGAGAACTGCACGTTAGAGCCGCCGGTTTCCACACCGATTTCACGCAGGACCGCCATCGAGGCGTTACGCATGATTTGGTATTCTTTGTCGGTCAGGGTCTGCGCCGGGGCAACGGTGATGGAGTCGCCGGTATGGATCCCCATGGCATCGAAGTTTTCAATCGAGCAGACGATGATGCAGTTGTCGTTCTTATCGCGCACCACTTCCATCTCGTACTCTTTCCAGCCGATCAGCGATTCATCGATCAGCAGTTCGTTGGTCGGAGAGAGATCCAGGCCGCGTTCGCAGATTTCTTCGAACTCTTCGCGGTTATAGGCGATACCGCCGCCGGTGCCGCCCATCGTAAAGGACGGACGGATAATGCACGGGAAGCCAACGTCGGCGGCAACCGCCAGCGCTTCTTCCATGGTGTGGGCGATGCCGGAGCGCGCGGTGTCGAGGCCGATTTTCTTCATCGCCACGTCGAAGCGACGACGGTCTTCCGCTTTATCAATCGCGTCCGCAGTGGCGCCGATCATGGTCACGCCGAACTCTGCCAGCACGCCCTGACGTTCCAGCTCCAGCGCACAGTTCAGCGCGGTCTGGCCGCCCATGGTCGGCAGCACGGCATCCGGGCGCTCTTTTTCGATAATTTTACGTACCACTTCCCAGTGAATCGGCTCGATGTAGGTCGCATCAGCCATTTCCGGGTCGGTCATGATGGTCGCCGGGTTGGAGTTCACCAGAATAACGCGGTAGCCCTCTTCACGCAGGGCTTTACAGGCCTGCGCGCCGGAGTAGTCAAACTCACACGCCTGACCGATAACAATCGGGCCCGCGCCCAGAATCAGGATACTTTTTATGTCTGTACGTTTTGGCATTGCTCTTTTACTCCTGATTATTTCGCGGACTGACGGTAGAGCTCAATTAACTCGATAAAGTGGTCGAACAGCGGCGCGGCATCATGCGGCCCCGGGCTCGCTTCAGGGTGCCCCTGGAAGCTAAACGCCGGTTTGTCGGTACGATGAATGCCCTGCAGGGTGCCGTCGAACAGCGACTTGTGGGTCACGCGCAGGTTGGCCGGCAAGGTGGCTTCGTCAACCGCAAAACCGTGGTTCTGCGCGGTGATCATCACCACATTGTTATCAATATCTTTCACCGGATGGTTGCCGCCGTGGTGGCCGAACTTCATCTTAATGGTCTTCGCACCGCTCGCCAGCGCCAGCAGCTGATGGCCAAGGCAGATACCGAATACCGGAATATCGGTCTCAAGGAATTTTTCAATCGCGTCGATAGCGTAATCGCACGGCGCCGGGTCGCCTGGGCCGTTAGAGAGGAAAATACCGTCCGGATTCATTTTCAGCACGTCTTCGGCAGAGGTCTGCGCCGGCACCACCGTCAGGCGGCAGCCGCGGTCCACCAGCATGCGCAGGATGTTGCGTTTCGCGCCGAAGTCATACGCCACAACGTGGAACGGCAGCTCGCTTTCCGCTTTCGCTTCCGGCAGGTCGCCCGCCAGAGTCCAGCTGCCCTGCGTCCAGCTGTAGGTTTCTGCGGTGGTCACTTCCTTCGCCAGATCCATGCCGTTCAGACCCGGGAACGCTTTCGCTTTCTCCAGCGCCAGCTGAGCATCCGGGCTGTCGCCCGCGATGATGCAGCCGTTCTGCGCCCCTTTCTCACGCAGCAGACGCGTCAGCTTGCGGGTATCGATATCGGCAATCGCCACGATGTTATGGCGCTTCAGATAAGAAGAAAGATCTTCAGTATTGCGGAAGTTGCTGGCAATCAGCGGCAGATCGCGGATCACCAGACCCTGCGCGTGTACCTGAGAAGATTCTTCATCGGCGGCGTTGGTGCCGACATTACCAATATGAGGATAAGTAAGAGTGACGATTTGGCGGGAATAGGAAGGATCAGTGAGGATTTCTTGATAACCGGTCATTGAAGTATTGAAAACGACTTCCCCAACCGCCGTGCCGGTTGCCCCGATGGCCCGACCGTGAAACTGGGTTCCGTCTTCCAGAACCAATAGCGCTGACTTAATCAAAACACCCTCCAGAGAATATCCACTCACTTTATTTGCATATTAATTCATAAACACGATCTGAATCAATGCAAATCTGTTGCCCGCAGATTTTTGGCAAACGGCGGCATTCTGGAGAGATGTCGGATAAAAGTCAACTTAAAGCGGAGATTTTTAATGTCATTTTACGCCACTGGCGCATTACATGTGATTTTTACGCCAAAAAGATCAACAAACCTGGCTGAGAAAACGCTTGCGGACGGGAAAGAGTGTAAAACCTGGCGACGAAGCGCTAAAAAGTGGACCAAATGGTCAAAATTTACATTTCATTCACCAAAAACAGCATGAAGATTATTATTTATAGCTATCACAACGTAAAACACACACCAAATCCATAAAAATAAAAAAGGGCAACAATATATTGCCCCTTGCATCAATAACTTATTGATTGCAATAACCACATCACGATGGGTAATAATCGTTATAAACTGTTCAAATCCAGCACATCACGCATGTCAAACAGACCATTTTTCTTGTCTTTCAGCCACAATGCAGAGCGAACCGCGCCATTAGCAAAGGTCATCCGGCTGGAGGCTTTATGGGTGATTTCAATACGCTCACCGATATCAGCAAACATCGCCGTATGCTCCCCGACGATATCGCCCGCACGGACGGTGGCGAAGCCAATGGTGCCCGGAACGCGTTCGCCGGTATGACCTTCACGACTGTAGACGGCGCATTCCTTCAGATCTTTGTTCAATGCTCCGGCGATCGCTTCGCCCATCGCCAGCGCGGTGCCTGACGGCGCATCCACTTTATGCCGGTGGTGCGCTTCGATAATTTCGATGTCGGTGTAGTCGCCCATCACCTTTGCCGCCTTCTCCAGCAGCTTTAACAGGACGTTGACGCCGACGCTAAAGTTAGCGGCGAAGACAATGGCAATCTCCTGCGCGGCGTCGCGAATCGCCTGCTTGCCAGCGTCGTCAAAACCGGTGGTGCCGATGACCATCCCTTTGCCGTGCTCACGGCAAAACGCCAGATGGTTCAGCGTGCCTTCCGGGCGGGTAAAATCGATCAACACGTCGAAATCATCTTTTACCGCCGTCAGGCTGCTCTGCACCGCGACGCCCGCTTTGCCGGCGCCCGCCAGCTCCCCGGCGTCGCTGCCCACCAGGCTTGACCCTTCGCGCTCCAGCGCCGCGCCCAGCGCCACGCCTTCCATCTGCAATGCAGCCTGAATTAACTGGCGTCCCATCCGGCCGCCCGCGCCGGCGATGGCCACGCGGATTTGTGCATCATGCATAGCTATTCTCTTTTGTTAACATTACGTAAATTGTTTTCAGAGTAACCAGCCCGTCAGCGGGCCGCTACTCAAAAACGCCGATAATTAGAAATTTATGACAAACGGCGGACGATATCAGTAAAAACTATACGATTGTGCTGAAATGCGTGCTTTGCGGGTGCTCTCTCGGAGACAATAATCGACGTTTTCGTCATCTGTCGGTTTCAAGAAATAAGATGCACTAAATCTGGCAAACTCGACCGACCAGCATTGAAATGCTGTGGAAACATTATACTTTCGGTAGAGCAGAAAGCCTTATGCCAGGATATAGCTGACCACCAGCTGCCCCTTCTTCATCTTTATCTGACTGATAACAATGTCGCCCAGCTCCGCCAGACGGGCGACGTGGGTGCCACCGCAGGGATAAGCGGGCAGTTCGCCGAAGCCCACCTGGCGCAAGCCATCAGCGAACGTCACCTGACGCGGTAAGTCCTGCGCCTGCCAGGCCTTCACCGGCGCCAGTAGCGCACTGGCGTCCGGCAGCGCGGCATTGTTCCTGCTGGTAAAGGTTATCCGCCCTTCTCCGGGCCAGTGGTGCGCTTTCACCGGTTGCCAGCCAAGCTGTTCGCCCGCCAGGCCAAGCAGGTGGCCGGCAGAATGCAGACGGGCATGCAGCTGTCTCGCGGAGGCATCAATTTTCATCTCCACGTCACCGAGGGGAAGCGCTTGCGACAGGATATGCAGCACGCTGTCGCCGCGCACAATAACCGTCTCAACCACCTGCCCAGCTATCCAGCCGCGGTCTGCCGGTTGACCGCCTCCTTGCGGGTGAAACAACGTCCGATCCAGTTCGATGGCGTAACGGCCATCCACTTCTGCGGTGCAGGCGATGATCTGGGCGCGCCCGTCGGTAGCATCGCTGGTGTAATAAACTCGTTCAGTCATGGTGATTCTCCTCTCTGTCCGACCAGTATATTGATAATATCGACAGCGATAATCCCACCACCCGCCAATGCACTTTTGCCCCGGGAGCACAAATGAATCTAAACCTCCTGCCGGACCTCGCCCTCTTCGTCCAGATTGTCGACCAGGGCAGCTTTTCCGCCGTCGCCCGCCAGAGCGGACTGACGCCCTCCGCCGTGAGCCGCAGCGTGTCGCGGCTGGAGCGGGAGATGGGCAGCAAGCTGCTGCATCGTACCACCCGCAAGCTGCGACTGAGCGATGCCGGGGAAACAGTGTATCAGCATGCCCAGCAGATGCTGGAAGCGGCGCGGCAGGCGATAGATTCCGCCAGCAGTCGCCAAACGGTCGCTCAGGGAAAGCTGACGCTCAGCGTACCGAAAGCCGTCGGCCGCTTTGTGATCCACCCGCTGATGATGGCGTTTTTCCATCGCTACCCGCAGGTGGACGTCTGCCTGCGGCTGGAAGATCGCCCTCTGGATTTTATCGATGACGGTATTGATTTGGCGCTGCGCATCACCGATACCCCTTCCCCTGGTCTGCATGGCAAACCGCTGATGCCAATCAGGCACGTTATCTGCGCCACTGAGCCCTATTTACAGCAGCACGGTACGCCGTATACGCCGCAGGATCTGCGCGCGCATTGCTGCATTAGTCTTGGCGAAACGCCCGCCGACGCGCGCTGGAAGTTCCGCCGGGAAGGGAAAAGCGAAACAGTGCAAACCTACGGGCGGTACGCCGCCAACCATACCGCCGTCCGCCTCGACGCGGTTAAGCAGCATCTGGGCATTGGCAGCCTGCCGCTGTTTACCGCTCGCGAGGCGCTGGCGAAGGGCGATATCGTGCAGGTGCTGCCCGAGTGGGAATTCATCAGCAGCTACTCCGGCGACCTGTGGCTGCTGTGGGCGGGAGATAAGCATATGCCCGCCAGGATGCGGGTGATGATTGATTATCTCAGCGAGACGGTGCCGGCGTTGAACGCAGGCAGCACAGAGCCAGCGAAATAATTGCAAACCACGGAATGATAACCCCCAACACAAACCAGATCCCGGAGCGGCCGATATCATGCATTCGCCGGCAGCCAACAGCCAGCAAGGGGAGCGCCATCAGCAGCAGCCAGAGCGCGGCAAAGGGAATGACAACAAAACTGAGGATACCGTATTGAGGGTTAACGCTGGTTGCCAGACACCAGGCCGCCAGCGGCATGGTGGCGATCAATACATTGATGAGAAAAAACGTCCAGAACTGCTGCCGGCTGGCGCGGCCACTAAAATTAAAGGTCTCTTTCCAGCCGCTCAAATACGCCTGTCCATAGGTCATTGCTTCTTTCCTTGAAAATCGAGTGATTTATCACGGCGCCAGGGCAATCACCTCCGCTGCCCAGCGCTGAAACCCTTCCACGTCGATATCCAGCGCCACCTGGGCGTTCGCCGGCTGGCCCAGTCGCCCTTCGATATCCACCACCGTGGTGCCCGCGGTCCAGGTCCCCTGCGTCTCCACCGCCACAAAGCACGGCTGGAGAGTGAACAGTTCCGGGCGCGCCAGCCACGCAATAGCGCAGAGATCGTGCATTCGCAAACCACTGCTCATGCTGCCGCTGCGATAGTGGCTAAACAGAGCATGAAGCATTTTACCGGTCTGGTTCAGCGTCGGTAGCGTCGCCAGGTAATCTGCCGCCAGCAGCGCTCGGTTGGTGACGTCCAGCCCGCACATCACAATCTCCAGCCCGCTGTGGAACACTTTCGCTGCGGCTTCCGGGTCGATAGCGATATTGAATTCCGCATTCGGCGTGAAGTTGCCGCGGCCCGCGGAACCGCCCATGATCACCAGTCGGCGAATATTGAACACACATTCCAGATACTGGGTCAGCAGCAGCGCAATATTGGTCAGCGGGCCAATCGCCACCAGTGTGATCGGCTCGGCAGCGTGCATCAATGCATCGCGGATCGCCTGGAAGGCCGGCTTCGCCAGCGGCTGACGTTGATGCTCAACAAAGTCATACCCCTCCATGCCGGATTCGCCATGCACCGAGGCGGCGTCGCGCAACGGACGCACCAGCGGCATCGACGCCCCCTGCGCCAGCGGCACATCGGCATTCCAGAAGTGCAGCAGCTGCAGCGCGTTACGGGTCGTCTTCTCCACCGAAACGTTGCCCGCCACGGTGGTCATCAGTTGCAGCTCCAGCTCGGGCGCGAACAGCGCCGCGGCAATGGCGGCAGCATCGTCGATGCCCGGGTCAGTATCAAGAATGATCGGTAAGCGCATGGTTTCTCCCTAAAAAAAATGCCAGACGTTAAGTCTGGCATCTTCTCATACTGCTGGAGGAAAGAACTTACTCTACTTCACGGACATCCACACGCAGCTCTTTCGGCACTTCAAAGACGATATTCTCTTCCCGGCCTTCCAGTGGCACGGCTTCGCCGCCGCCCAGCTCCTGCAGGCGGGTAATGACGTTCTGCACCAGAATATCCGGCGCCGATGCGCCCGCCGTCACGCCGACACAGGCCGCATCCTTGACCCACGCTTCCTGGATATCGGAGGCGTCGTCAATCAGGTAAGCCGCTTTGCCCATCCGCTGCGCCAGCTCGGCGAGGCGGTTAGAGTTGGAGGAGTTTTTCGACCCGACCACCAGCACCACGTCAGCCTGCTCCGCCAGCGCGCGCACGGCTTCCTGACGGTTAGTGGTGGCATAGCAAATGTCGTCTTTGCGCGGGCCGACGATTTTCGGGAAACGCGCGCGCAGGGCGTCAATAACGTCAGACGTATCGTCGACGGAGAGCGTGGTCTGGGTCATAAACGACAGCCGGGCGTCGTTTTTGACTTCCAGCTTGAGAACGTCTTCCGGCGACTCGACCAGGTACATGCCCCCTTGCGGGTTATTGTACTGCCCCATAGTGCCTTCGACTTCCGGGTGGCCGGCATGGCCAATCAGAATCGACTCTTCGCCGCGGCGGCTGGCGCGGGCGACTTCCATATGGACTTTGGTCACCAGCGGACAGGTGGCGTCGAACACCGTCAGGTCGCGGCTCTTCGCTTCATTCCGTACCGCCTGCGATACGCCGTGAGCGGAGAAAATCAGGATCGCGCCGTCAGGCACTTCGCTGATCTGTTCGATAAAAATGGCGCCGCGCTTGCGCAGGCTATCCACCACATAGCGGTTGTGCACCACTTCATGGCGAACATAAATCGGTGCGCCATACAGCGTCAGCGCGTTTTCTACAATGCTGATAGCGCGGTCAACGCCAGCGCAAAAACCGCGCGGGTTAGCCAACAGGATCTGCATGTTACTCCTCCAGCGCCGGATCGATCTCCAGCACTTCAATATCAAAATGAACGGTGCGCCCGGCCAGCGGATGGTTGAAGTCGACGGTGATGGAATCGCCGTTCACTTCGCGGATCACGCCAGGCATTTCGCTGCCATCCATTGCGGTAAAGAGCATAATCGCGCCGATTTCCGGTTCGCCAGCGTCGATAAACTCACGGCGAGAGAAATACTGAATCAGGTCCGGGCTGGGTACGCCAAAGGCGGCGTCAGGCTCCAGCGAAAAGGCCTTTTTCTCCCCCTCTTTCAGACCGAGAAGCTGTTGCTCCAGCCCTTCAGACAGAGAGGTGTCGCCGAGGCGAAACAGCGCCGGTTTGCCGTTGCTGCGGGTGGACTCGGCGGTGGAGCCGTCGTCCAGTTTCAGTGTGAAGTGCACCAGTACCGCGCTGTTGCTCTGTACGGATTTAGACATGCAAATTGCTCGCTTGTTTTAGGTCACCGGTTGCCCGGTGGCGCTATGCTAACCGGACCGACGGGCGGCCACAAATTCTGTAGGCCGGGTAAGCGTAGCGCCACCCGGCATTGACATTTACGCCTGCTCTTTCGCGGTCGGTTTCGGCAAGAAACCTTCCAGCACAATCAGCGCTGCGCCGATGCAGATCGCACTATCGGCGAGGTTGAAGGTGGCGAAATGCCAGTCGCCGACGTAGAAGTCGATCATATCGACCACGAAGCCGTGCCACAGGCGATCGAACAAGTTACCCAGCGCACCGCCGATAATCAGGGCGTAGGCAATATTGTTCAGCTTTTGCGTCGCCTTCGAACGGTACATCAGTACCGTCAGCACCACACAAATGCCGATCGCGATCCCGGAAAAGAACCAGCGCTGCCAGCCGCCGCTGTCGGCGAGGAAACTAAACGCCGCGCCATAGTTGCGGGCATAATGCAGATTAAGCGACGGGAACAGCGGAACCGTCTCCCCCAGAGCGAAGTTCTGGAGGATCAGGAATTTGCTACCCAGATCGATAATCAGCACGGCTACGACGACCCACAGCCAGCGTAGCCCCGTTGAACAGATCGATTTACTCATCAGGCGAATTTACGTTGCTCGCCGTTACCGGCGACGTTGCTCACACAGCGACCGCAGATTTCTGCGTGTTCCGCTACCTTGCCGACGTCACTGGTGTAATGCCAGCAGCGTGGGCACTTCTCGCCCTCGGCTTTACTCAGGACCACTTTCAGCCCTTTCAGCAGATCGCTCTGCCAGGCATCAGCCGGCGCCTGCGCATAATCGGCAACGTTGGCGCCGGAGGTCAACAGGACAAATCGTAATTCATCGCCCAGCGCGTTGAGCTTGGCCGCCAGGTCGGCATCGGCATACAGCGTGACCGCTGCTTCCAGAGAGCCACCGACTTTCTTATCCGCACGCGCTTGCTCGATCACCTTGTTGACTTCGCCGCGCACCTTGAGCAATTCATCCCAGAAACCGTCGTTCATCGCTTCATCGTCGGCCAGGCCGAACAGACCTTCATACCACTCGCCGGTGAAGACATATTTCTCACGATCGCCCGGCAGGTAGCCCCAGATTTCGTCCGCGGTGAAGGACATGATCGGCGCCATCCAGCGCACCAGCGCTTCCACGATATGGAACAGCGCGGTCTGGCAGCTGCGACGCGCCACGCTGTCCGCTTTCGCGGTGTACTGGCGGTCTTTGATGATGTCGAGGTAGAACGAGCCCATTTCGATGGAGCAGAAGCGCATCAGGCGCTGTACCACTTCATGGAAGTCGTAGGATTCGTAGGCTTTCAGGATATCTTCCTGTGCCGCCTGCGCGCAGCCGACTGCCCAGCGGTCCAGCACCACCATCTCTTCCGGTTTAACCATGTCTTTCGCTGGATCGAAACCGTTCAGGTTCGCCAGCAGGAAGCGGGCGGTGTTACGGATACGACGATAGCTGTCCGCGGCGCGTTTGAGGATCTCATCGGAGACCGCCATTTCGCCGGTGTAGTCGGTGGAAGCCACCCACAGACGCAGGATATCGGCGCCCAGCTTGTTCATCACGTCCTGCGGGCTAACGGTGTTACCGATAGACTTGGACATTTTGCGGCCCTGGCCATCGACGGTGAAGCCGTGGGTCAGTACCTGGCGATATGGCGCTTTGCCTTTCATCGCCGTGGAGATCATCAGTGAAGACATGAACCAGCCGCGATGCTGGTCAGAGCCTTCCAGATACATGTCCGCGGCGTGACCGGCGAATTCCGGACGCACATCAACCACGGAAGAGTGGGTCGACCCGGAGTCAAACCACACGTCGAGGGTATCCGGCACTTTCTCGTAGCTGTCGGCGTCATCGCCAAGGATGTCGCGGGAATCGAGATCCCACCACGCCTGGATGCCGTCAACTTCAACGCGTTTCGCCACTTCTTCCATCAGTTCGAGGGTACGCGGGTGCAGTTCGTGGGTTTCTTTGTGCACGAACAGCGACATCGGCACGCCCCAGGTACGCTGACGGGAGATACACCAGTCAGGGCGGTTAGCGACCATCGATTCGATACGCGCCTGGCCCCAGTCCGGGATCCACTGCACGCCTTTGATCTCTTTCAGCGATTGCGCGCGCAGGCCTTTCTGATCCATGCTGACGAACCACTGCGGGGTGGCGCGGAAGATGATCGGCGATTTGTGTCGCCAGCAGCACGGATAGCTGTGCTGCATTTTTTCCACGTGCAGCAGCGCGCCGCTGTCACGCAGCATCTCAACGATGATGTCGTTGGCTTTGAAGACGTTGATGCCATCCAGAGACGGATAGGTACCAGGCAGGTAAGCACCGTCCGGGCCAACCGGGTTGGCGATTTCCAGACCGTATTTCTGGCTGATGGTGTAGTCGTCCGGACCGTGGCCGCCGGCGGTATGCACCGCACCGGTACCCGCGTCCAGCGTCACGTGGTCGCCAAGGATCGCCGGCACGTCGAAATCGAGGAACGGATGCTGGAAGCGCATCAGTTCAAGTTCTGAACCTTGTACCGCCGCCAGGATACGGTAATCCGTAACGCCAAGGCGCTTCATTACGCTCTCAACCAGGTCTTTCGCCAGGATCAGCGCCTGACCGTCAACCTGCACCAGCGCGTAGTCGAATTCCGGCGACAGAGAGATGGCGCGGTTAGCCGGCAGGGTCCACGGCGTGGTGGTCCAGATAACCAGGGAAACCGGGCCGTTGACGTCGGCTACGCCGAATTTCGCCAGTACCGCGGCTTTGTCTACCGCGTGGAACGCCACATCGATAGACGGAGAGGTTTTGTCGTAATACTCCACTTCCGCTTCCGCCAGCGCGGAACGGCAGTCAACGCACCAGTGCACCGGCTTAGCGCCTTTATGCAGATGACCGTTGCCGATGATTTTACCCAGCGCACGGATGATGTTGGCTTCGGTTTTGAAGTCCATGGTCAGGTACGGACGCGACCAGTCGCCCAGCACGCCCAGGCGGATAAAGTCTTTACGCTGACCGTCGATCTGCTCCGCGGCATATTCGCGGCACTTGGCGCGGAATTCAGCGGCGGTGAATTTCTCACCCGGCTTACCGTATTGCTGCTCGACTTTCAGTTCGATCGGCAGACCGTGGCAGTCCCAGCCCGGAACGTACGGCGAGTCATAGCCCGTCAGTCCTTTGGACTTAACGATAATGTCTTTCAGAATCTTGTTAACCGAGTGACCAATATGAATGCTGCCATTCGCATAAGGAGGGCCATCATGCAGAATGAAGGTTTTTTTGCCTTTTTTGGCTGCACGAATGATGCCGTACAGGTCATCATCGGTCCAACGCGCCAGCATTCCCGGTTCGCGTTTGGCGAGGTCGCCACGCATAGGGAACCCTGTTTCCGGCAAATTCAGGGTCGATTTATAGTCACTCATCAGATTCTCGGTTCCGTATTTCGGTTTGATAAACACCAGCGGCTCAAGCCTGGCTGGTCAGCCCAAATAATTCGCGGGCCGTTAACTCATCACGTGCGATTTGCGCCTTCAGCTCGTCCAGCGACGCAAACCGCTGCTCGTTACGTATCTTTTTACGCAGTACTACATTGATATGGCGACCGTAGAGGTCCATTACAACGTCCAACAGATGTACTTCAAGCTGCTGACGCACGCCCGCGACCGTTGGACGGGTGCCAATATTGGCGACGCCCGCTATGGGTTTGTCGCCCAGCCCTGTCACTTCTACCGCATAGACCCCTTTAACCGGGGAAACCTGACGACGCAGCGGTAAGTTCGCCGTCGGAAAACCTATGGTACGGCCCAGTTCATCACCATGAACGACGCGTCCGGAGATGCTAAACGGATGGCCCAGCAGCGTCTCCGCCAGCAGGAGATCGTCATCCGCCAGCGCCTGACGCACCGCCGTACTGCTGATACGCACCCCACCTTCGCAGAAAGTCTGGGTGCTGGTCACGTCGAAGCCGTATTCCGCTCCGGCCTTTTGCAATAACAAAAAATCCCCCTGGCGACCAGCGCCAAAGCGGAAATCATCACCGACGGCAAGGAACTGCACACCCAGGCGGCGCACCAGCAGTTCGCTGATAAAATCCTGCGCGGTTAGCGCGGCGAACCGGCGGTCAAAGCGAACGCACAATACATAGTCGACCCCGCTTTCAGCCAGATAGCCCAGCTTTTCACGCAGGCGGGTCAACCGCGCCGGGGCTTTATCGGCGGCAAAGAGCTCCAGCGGCTGGGGTTCGAAAATCATCACCACCACCGGTAAACCGCGCTGGCGGCCCTCTTCGCGCAACCGCTGCAGCAGTGCCTGATGCCCACGATGCACGCCGTCAAAATTACCAATGGTCAGCACGCACCCGTGCGGCGCCTGACTGAGATTATGTATGCCGCGTATCAGCTTCATGTCTGGCTCAAAACAGTGAAAATCGTCCGAGTATACCTTGTACAACTGTCAACGTTAACCAGCGATTGCACCTCGGCAACGAAAGTTCTCAGGAATTCATTCACTCAGCGCGAGAAAGCGGGAAAACTGGCCGCGCCCGGCGATTTTTATGGTGGAAAAGCTGTATTCGCCTGCAACAAGCTGGTAGAATCTTGCGCCATCACTACGTAATGAAGCGCTGTGGTGTTAAACGGCGCTTATTTGCACAAATCCATTGACAAAAGAAGGCTAAACGGGCATATTCCTCGGCCTTTGAATTGTCCATATAGAACACATTTGGGAGTTGGACCTTGGCTAATATCAAATCAGCTAAGAAGCGCGCCGTTCAGTCTGAAAAGGCTCGCAAGCACAACGCAAGCCGTCGCTCTATGATGCGTACTTTCATCAAGAAAGTATACGCAGCTATCGAAGCTGGCGACAAAGCTGCTGCACAGAAAGCATTTAACGAAATGCAACCAATCGTGGACCGTCAGGCTGCTAAAGGTCTGATCCACAAAAACAAAGCTGCGCGTCATAAAGCAAACCTGACTGCACAGATCAACAAACTGGCTTAATCGCCTGCTTGCTGAACTTTGTTAAAGAAACCCGCGAAAGCGGGTTTTTTTATGCCCGCCATCTTCCCCCGCTAACGCGCGCTGGCGCGGCCAGCGCCACGCCAGCCCACGCCGGCAGGCTATCGGGGTTCGGTAAACAGTGACGAGTAATCGCGATTACAGATGCGCTGAACCGCGGGATGCTGAATCATTCGCTCGGCAAAAATAGCGTGATACTCCTCCATCACGCTATCCATGCGGCCAATTTCGATAATCGATTCGTCATAGTAGAAATCATGCGCATAGAGCGTCGGCGCGACAAATATCGCATTATGCGCGGCGCCGAAGGCTTTCATGAGCGCCGCATCGTCAAATTCGCCGAGGATCTCCACCTTCAGGCCCTGCACGTTAATCCAGTTCAGCAGTTTACGCCCCAGCATCGAACGCCGACCGGGGATCAGCAGCCGTCGCTCTTCCAGACAGGCCGGAAACGGCTTCGTCGGCGCCGGGTTCATGCACCAGAAGCTGACGCTGCACTCGCCAATCTTCACCGAAAATAGCCCTTCCTGCTGTGTCGAGTCGATCGGACAGTCAGAGATAATCATATCGAGCTTATGCTGGCTCAGTTGCTCCAGCAGCAGCTCATGGGTGGATTCAAAACAGCGCAGATGGATCTGCTCACTCTCAACGACGGCGGCATCCAGCACGCCGCTGACCAGCCGCTTGGATAACGCATCAGCGACGCCGACATCAAACAGCAGATTCGACTCTTTGCGGTAGTTGACGATGTCGAGCATCTCCTGGCTGAGGGTAAACATGCGGTCGGCATAGCGGAAGACCAGCTCGCCCAGCTCACTCGGCTCCAGTCCCCTTCCTTTTCGCTTAAACAACTTACCCTGCAGGCGCTCTTCCAGGGCTTTGATCTGCCCGGTAATCGTCTGCGGCGTCAGAAACAGCGCCTCCGCCGCGCCAACGACGGACCCTTCTTTATACACGTGCCAGAAGTAGTACAGATGGTTGTAGTTGATATGTGACATGCTTCTCTCCCTGATAATGTCCAGGAGAGCCACGCAGGCTCTCCTGCAGAAAGGTTATACCGCGAGGCGAGTCTCCGTCACGCGCTGACGCAGTATGAGATATCCGATGACTGCTGATAGCACTGAGCCAATCAGGATGCCAAGCTTGGCCCAGTTGATCAACGCGGGGTCGACGCTGCCGAAGGCCAGAGTGGCGATGAAAATCGACATCGTAAAGCCAATCCCACACAGAATACCCACCGCCATGATCTGCTTGCAGGTGGTCCCCTCCGGCAGCGAGGCCCACTTCAGCTTCAGCGCCAGCCAGCAGAACAGGCTGATCCCCAGCGGCTTGCCGATAAACAGCCCGGCCATAATGCCCAGCGGCAGAAGCGACGTCAGTCCGGCCAGGGTGACTCCCTGCAGAGAAACGCCAGCGTTGGCGAAGGCGAACAGCGGCAGGATCATAAACGCGACCCACGGGTGCAGGACATGCTCAAGCGCTTTGGCCGGTGACTTGCCATGCTTTTCCTCGAGCGGGATCATAAAGCCGACGATCACCCCGGCAAGGGTCGCATGAACGCCAGACTTCAGCACCGCCGTCCACAGCACCGCGCCAACCAGAATATAGATCCCGGTACGCCGCACGCCGCTGAGGTTCAGGGCCACCAGCACCGCAATTGCCGCCGCCGCCACGCCCAGCGAAAGCATGGACAGGTCGTGGGTATAAAACAGCGCGATAATCACGATAGCCCCGAGGTCATCAATAATCGCCAGCGCCATCAGGAAAATCTTCAGCGCCGTCGGTACCCGGCTACCTAACAGCGCCAGCACACCGAGCGCAAAGGCAATATCCGTCGCCGCGGGGATCGCCCACCCCTCTCTGGCGACAGGATCCTGGGCGTTAAAAGCCAGATAGACCAGGGCCGGCACAATCATCCCGCCGAGCGCGGCAATCACTGGAAACACCGCCTGACGACGGCTCGCCAGCGACCCCTGAATCAGCTCACGTTTGACCTCCAGGCCAATCAGTAAAAAAAACACCGCCATCAGGGCATCATTGATCCATAACAGCATGTTCTTATTGATCTCCAGCGCCCCCACTCGCAGCTGAACTGGCGTCTCCAGGAAGGAGTGATACAGACCGCTGGTCACGCTGGTATTGGCCATCACCATCGCCAGCGCGGCGGCAATGATTAAGACAATGCCGCCGGAAGCATCGCTACTAAAGAATCGTTGCAGATGTTTCACTTTTACTTTCATCCTGTTGGTGAATAACTCGATAAAAGCATAATACACACACTGATAACTCGAAAAAATCAGATTTAAATTGCTTTAAAGTTCGTTTTTTACGAATAAAAGAGGAGGCGTAAGGCAAAAAAAGCCCGGGCAGCAAGGCCCGGGCCGGATATCAGGAAAAGCGGAATTAGCGGGTCAGGTCGTCAAAGAACTTCTTCACACCGTCGAAGAAGCTTTTCGAACGCGGGCTGTTGTTTTCCCCGGTCGGGCCGCCGAAGCTCTCCTGCAGCTCTTTCAGCAGCTGCTTCTGCTTCTCGTTCAGCCCTACCGGCGTCTCCACCACCACGCGGCACAGCAGATCGCCCTGGGCGCCGCCGCGAACGGATTTCACACCTTTGCCGCGCATGCGGAACAGCTTGCCGGTCTGGGTTTCACCCGGCACTTTCAGACTGACGCGACCGTCGAGCGTCGGCACTTCAATCTCACCACCCAGCGCCGCCATCGTGAAGTTGATCGGGACTTCGCAGTACAGGTTATTACCTTCACGCTCAAAGATAGCGTGCTGCTTCACCTGGACCTGTACGTACAGATCGCCTGCCGGTGCGCCATGCTCGCCAGCTTCGCCTTCGCCCGCCAGACGGATCCGATCGCCGGTGTCCACACCTGCCGGAATTTTAACCGACAAGGTTTTCGTTTTCTCTACACGCCCATGACCATGACATTTGTTGCATGGATCTTTAATCAGCGTACCGCGTCCCTGACAGTGCGGACAGGTCTGCTGTACCGCAAAGAAGCCCTGACGCATCTGCACCTGGCCTGCGCCATGACAGGTCGGACAGGTCTGCGGCTTGCTGCCGGCCTTGGCGCCGCTGCCGTGACAGACGTCGCACTCTTCCAGCGTCGGAATACGGATCTCTTTGGTGACGCCGCGCACCGCTTCTTCCAGCGTCAGCTCCATGTTGTAACGGAGATCGGCGCCGCGCGCCGCGCGCTGACGACCACGTCCGCCGCCAAAGATATCGCCGAAAACATCGCCAAAGATATCGCTGAAATCCGCACCGCCGCCAAAACCGCCGCCGCCGCCCATGCCGCCCTGTTCGAAGGCCGCGTGGCCGTACTGATCGTAGGCCGCACGCTTCTGGGCATCAGTCAGGATTTCATACGCTTCTTTGATTTCTTTAAATTTGGCTTCGGCCTCTTTATCACCCTGGTTGCGGTCCGGGTGATACTTCATGGCCAGGCGCTTGTAAGCCTTTTTGATTTCACGCTCTTCCGCTGTTTTGGAGACGCCTAAAATCTCGTAGTAATCTTGCTTTGCCATCGGTGTTTTTCAGCCCCTTAACATGCGTGCACGGGCGGAGAGGAAACCTCTTCGCCCGTGCCAGTGTTTTACCCGTTCAAAGGGCGATTATTTTTTATCTTTCACTTCTTCGAACTCAGCGTCGACAACATCGTCGTCTTTCGCGTTGCTCGCCTGAGCGTCAGCGGAACCCGCCTGCTGCTGAGCGTGCTGCTGCTGAGCAATTTCCATCAGCTTCTGAGAAGCCTGCGCCAGCGCCTGCATTTTCGCTTCGATATCCGCTTTGTCTTCGCCTTTCAGGGAAGTTTCCAGCGCGGTCAGCGCAGACTCAATAGCGGTTTTGTCATCAGCCGGCAGTTTATCGCCTGCTTCTTCAACCTGCTTACGAGTGCTGTGCAGCAGATGGTCACCCTGGTTACGGGTCTGTACCAGCTCTTCGAACTTACGGTCAGATTCGGCGTTAGCTTCTGCTTCGCGAACCATTTTCTGAATTTCTTCTTCATTCAGACCGGAAGACGCCTTGATGGTGATCTTCTGCTCTTTACCGCTGTTTTTGTCTTTCGCGGAAACGTGCAGGATACCGTCAGCATCGATGTCGAAGGTGACTTCGATCTGCGGCATACCGCGCGGCGCCGGGTTAATACCATCCAGGTTGAACTGACCCAGTGATTTGTTATCAGACGCGCGTTTACGCTCACCCTGCAGCACATGGATGGTTACCGCAGACTGGTTGTCTTCTGCAGTAGAGAACACCTGGCTGTGCTTGGTCGGGATAGTGGTGTTTTTGTTGATAAGCGCTGTCATCACGCCGCCCATGGTTTCGATACCCAGCGACAGCGGGGTTACGTCCAGCAGCAGAACGTCTTTCACATCACCCGTCAGTACACCACCCTGAACCGCTGCGCCGATCGCCACAGCTTCATCCGGGTTAACGTCTTTACGCGGCTCTTTACCGAAGAACTCAGCGACTTTTTTCTGCACCATCGGCATACGAGTCTGACCACCAACGAGGATCACGTCGTTGATATCGGAAACGGACAGACCAGCATCCTGCAGGGCCACTTTCAGCGGCTCGATGGAACGGTTAACCAGGTCTTCTACCAGGCTTTCCAGTTTCGCGCGAGTCACTTTGATATTCATGTGTTTCGGACCGGTCGCATCTGCAGTGATATACGGCAGGTTAACGTCGGTCTGCTGAGCAGAAGACAGTTCAATCTTCGCTTTCTCAGCGGCTTCTTTCAGGCGCTGCATGGCCAGCGGGTCGTTACGCAGGTCAATGCCCTGATCTTTCTTGAACTCATCAACGAGGTAGTTGATCAGACGCGTATCGAAGTCTTCACCGCCCAGGTGGGTGTCACCGTTGGTCGCCAGTACTTCAAAGGTTTTCTCGCCGTCAACTTCGTCGATTTCGATAATAGAGATATCGAAAGTACCACCACCGAGGTCGTATACCGCGATAGTGCGGTTACCAACTTCTTTATCCAGACCGTAAGCCAGCGCCGCCGCGGTCGGTTCGTTGATGATACGTTTGACTTCCAGACCGGCGATACGGCCAGCATCTTTGGTTGCCTGACGCTGCGCATCGTTGAAGTAAGCCGGTACGGTGATAACCGCTTCAGTTACCGGTTCACCCAGGTAATCTTCAGCCGTTTTCTTCATTTTTTTCAGCACTTCAGCAGAGATCTGCGGCGGTGCTGTTTTGGTGCCTTTCACATCCAGCCATGCGTCGCCATTGTCTGCGGCAACAATTTTGTATGGCATGATAGAAACGTCACGCTGAACTTCTTCGTCCTGGAAGCGGCGGCCAATCAGGCGTTTAATCGCAAACAGGGTGTTTTGCGGGTTTGTCACTGCCTGACGTTTAGCCGGCTGACCAACCAGAGTTTCACCATCCTGGGTATAGGCAATGATAGAAGGCGTGGTGCGATCGCCTTCGGCGTTCTCCAGCACGCGTGCAGTAGTGCCATCCATAATCGCTACACAAGAGTTGGTAGTACCCAGGTCGATACCAATAATTTTACCCATCTAAACGTCTCCACTAAAAATTCGATCAACATGTGGTTGTGAACCTGTAATAAGGGCGAAACGTGCGGTTTCAACTGCCCAGACATCATTTTTTTTCAGGTTCTTCACTGCGGTTGACTACAAGATGGGGTCGCCCACCCCGGCATCAAGGGGCAAGCCTAAAAATTTTTTGCACCGGGCCCCGACCTGAGTCGTGAAAAGCGTCCCGAGCGACATTGTCAGGCGCCAAAAGAGGCAGCGAAATACATATATAAATGATGAATGTGAAAACAAAATATATTCATAATATCATTGACATAACCCGCAATACTTGCGCGCTAATGGCCCTACGCCCCTGGTGATAATATCCCTCGCCGTCGCACTTTACTTATTCAGGGGACAGATTGATGAAACCACTATTCCGGATTTCCGCGGGGCTTATCCTCGGCTTATCGTTTATCACCTCGGCGGCCACCAACGACCATAAAATCCTCGGTGTGGTAGCCATGCCGCGCAATGAAACCAACGACCTGACACTGAAACTCCCGGTCTGTCGGGTCGTCAAACGCATTCAGCTCAGCGCCGAGCGCGGCGATGTACAGCTCTCCGGGGCGACGGTCTACTTTAAGGCCAGCCGCGGCGCCAGCCATACGCTGAACGTCCCCGCCGGGATAAAAGAGGGCAGCACCTCCGGCTGGATCAACATCAATAGCGATAACGACAGCAAACGCTGTGTGAAGAAAATCGCCTTCTCCGGCCACACGGTCCACTCCTCAGATATGGCCTCATTAAAAATTGTCGGCGACGACTAACCTCGTTATCCTGAGGAGGGATGATTTATGCATATTAACTATCTGGCAGATGACGATCTGGCCTTTCTTCCTGAGTGCAGCGAGGCGCATCTGGAAGCTTTTACCCGTATTCTGACCCACGGCGAAAACGGCAAACCCCGCCTCTCCAGCACGCTGCTGCGCAACGAGACCTTTTTAGCAATGGAGGGCCACCCTGAACGCTATCGCCGCAACTGGCAGCTGATTGCCGGAGAGCTACAGCATTTTGGCGGCGACAGCATCGCCAACACCCTACGCCGCCACGGCAAATTTTATCGCGCGATCCTGCTGGATGTGTGTAAACGGCTGAAGGCGAAGGTCGACAAACAGATGACGACGCCGCAGATCGAATAGCAGTTACTGGAACATTTCCTGCAGCACAGCTGGAATAAGCTGGATGCGGAGCAAAAGGCACAATTTCTTGCCGCGGTCGATTGCCGGAGCCATGAGCTGGAAAATCTGTTGCCCCATCTGCTGAGGCACCGCAAGCTAAGCGAAGGGGTCGCCCTGTTGCTGGACGAGCGCTTAACCGCCATTCTGCGCACCCATGCCGCCGTAAGCGTTATTGGTCATGGTCTGGTGCGCGGCGCCGGGCTGGGCGGGCCGCTCGGCGCCGCGCTGAACAGCGTCAAAGCGGTGAGCGGCAGCGCTTACCGGGTCACCATCCCTGCGGTCCTGCATATTGCCTGTTTACGGCAAATGATCCAGCCGCCGTCGGGCGCAACAGAAATTGGTGAAAAATACCCCGCCAGATCATAGACAGCCCTTCAGCGCCTCATTATTATGCCGCGCCCCGCCGCCAAGTCGCGGGGTAATGCTTCCCTTTTAATGATAATTTTGAGGAATTATGGGCAACACTAAGTTGGCTAATCCGGCACCGCTGGGCCTTATGGGCTTCGGCATGACCACTATTCTGCTTAACCTGGCGAATAGCGGCCTGTTCGCATTCGATGTAGCTATCCTGGCGATGGGCATTTTTTACGGCGGCATTGCGCAAATTTTTGCCGGCCTGCTTGAATACAAGAAAGGCAACACCTTTGGCTTAACCGCTTTTACCTCCTACGGCAGCTTCTGGCTGACGCTGGTGGCTATCCTCCTGATGCCGAAAATGGGTCTGGCGGAAGCGCCTAACGCGCACTTCCTCGGCATGTACCTCGGCCTGTGGGGCGTCTTTACCCTGTTTATGTTCTTTGGCACCCTGAAAGCAGCCCGCATGCTGCAGTTTGTCTTCCTGAGCCTGACCGTGTTGTTCGCGCTGCTGGCGATTGGTCATCTGGTGGATAACGAAGGCATTGTGAAAGTCGCTGGCTGGGTCGGCCTGGTTTGTGGCGCCAGCGCTATTTACCTGGCGATGGGTGAAGTGCTGAACGAGCAGTTCGGCCGCACCGTGCTGCCGATCGGCGAACCACGTTAATCGTCCGCCGCCGTCCTGTCACAGGGCGGCGGCAGGTCATCATCGGTAAACCAGACTCAACGCTGCAGTTCCCCTTCCGGCAATCCCGCCGACGCCATCAGCCCCTGACGCAGCCAGATACCTAATCCTAGCCCCATCAGCGAGAGGGCCAGCACATACCAGGCTGGCGCCATCGGCGACACGCCCATCAGCATGGTGACCGCAATCGGCGTCAGGCCGCCAAAGATCGCGTACGACAGGTTGTAGGAAAATGAGATGCCGGTGAAGCGCACTTCAGCCGGGAAGGCCCGCACCATGACATAAGGCACCGCCCCTACCACCCCGACGCAGAGCCCCACCGTGCCGTAGAGCAGAAACAGCCGCTGCGGGCTGGCGCCGGACAGGTGGTAAAATGCCCAGCTGGCAACCGCCAGCAGCAGGCTGCCGACGATGAAAGTCCGGCTGGCGCCAAAGCGATCCGCCGCCAGCCCGGCGAGCAGACAGCCGATGCACAACATAATCGTGGCGATGCTATTGGCCTGCAGGGTAATCGCCGGCGCGAAGCCATAGTGTTTCTGCAGCCAGACCGGCGACATCAGGATCACCACCACCACGCCTGCCGACAGCAGCCAGGTCAGCAGCATAGAGATCACCACCGCCTTCTGGTGCTTCAGCGCTACCGCTTTTACCGGCAGCTCCTGCGCCAGCGCTTTACGCTGCTGCATCTCAAGAAAAATCGGCGTCTCCTGCAGCCAGCGACGCAGATACATCGCAATCAGACCAAATACACCGCCCAGCAGGAAGGGGATCCGCCAGCCGCCGTCGTGGATCCCCTGCGGCGTCAGGCTGGTGTTGATAAGCGTCGCCACCACCGACCCCAACAGAATGCCAACCGTCAGGCCGGCCGTCAGAGTACCGCAGGCGATACCAATGCGTTTTTCCGGGACATGCTCGGCGACAAACACCCAGGCGCCAGGAACTTCCCCGCCGATCGCCGCCCCCTGCAGAATACGCATCAGCAGTAACAGCAACGGCGCGACGATGCCCACCGAGCTATAGGTTGGCAGCAGGCCAATCGCCAGGGTCGGCAGCGCCATCAGCAGGATGCTGAGGGTGAACATTTTCTTGCGTCCCACCAGATCGCCAAAGTGGGCCATGATGATCCCCCCCAGCGGGCGCGCCAGATAACCGGCGGCGAAAATGCCAAAGGTTTGTACCTGACGGAGCCATTCGGGAATATCTGCGGGAAAGAAGAGCTCACCGACGACGGCGGCAAAGAAAACGAAAATGATAAAGTCATAAAACTCCAGCGCGCCGCCCAGGGCGGCCAGCGTCAGCGTTTTATAATCCTGGCGGTTTAGCGGTCGGTTTGCATATGACATAACGCGATTTCATCCTGAGGTGTGCAGCGTGATTTATAGCGTGTAAAGTAAACAGCACTATATCGTAAATAAAACGGCACACCATCAGCGATGCAGGTTATGTCACAAATGCATTAAATTCAGGATAAAGTTTCGCGCCTGGCGCTCTTAGGACGAAATGCTTCTACCACACGGCCATCGGTTTCCACATAAGGCCCCTCCAGCAACTGTACACAATAAGGTACACTTGCAAAAATACCGTGCACCAGTACCTTGCCGTCAGCATCTTTTACCCCTTCCAGGGTCTCCTGAATCGCTTTCGGTTGTCCGGGAAGGTTGAGGATCAACGCCTGCTTGCGGATCACCCCGACCTGCCGGGAAAGGATAGCCGTCGGCACAAAGTGTAGGCTAACCTGGCGCATTTGCTCGCCGAAGCCCGGCATCTCGCGATCGGCAATCGCCAGCGTTGCGTCAGGCGTCACATCGCGACGTGCAGGGCCGGTTCCGCCGGTGGTCAGCACCAGATGGCACCCCATCTCGTCAACCAGTTCGCACAGCGTTTGCTCAATGATCACCTGCTCATCCGGAATCAGGCGGGTTTGCAGTTCGAAAGGGGTGGTGAGGGCACGCGCCAGCCACTCTTCCAGTGCCGGGATGCCTTTATCCTGATAGACGCCGCTGGAGGCGCGATCGGAGATGGAAACTAAGCCGATTCGTAAGGTATTCATGGTTATTCCGTTCAAACTGTGGCGTTAAACGAAATGATACACTGCCGGAGGCGGGACAGACAGTGTAATGTGGCCGA
Source organism: Klebsiella sp. D5A (assembly GCF_001620885.1). Classification (NCBI taxonomy): domain Bacteria; kingdom Pseudomonadati; phylum Pseudomonadota; class Gammaproteobacteria; order Enterobacterales; family Enterobacteriaceae; genus Klebsiella; species Klebsiella sp. D5A. The sequence goes on from NZ_LOAR01000006.1 coordinate 233,011, forward strand.
CGGGCGTCGGCCACCTGCGGGATTACAGCAGTTCGCCGATCATTTTTTCCAGTTTTTCCTGGTCGATCGCAAACTTACGGATACCTTCCGCCAGTTTGTCTACCGCCATCGGATCCTGGTTATGCTGCCACAGGAACTCAGATTCGGTAATACGTTCCGGACGCGCTTTCACTTCGCCGGTATAAACCAGTTTACGCTCAACGGCGCCTTCGCTTTCAGACAGCTCTTTCAGCAGCGCCGGGGCGATGGTCAGGCGGTCACAGCCGGCCAGTTCCAGGATTTCGCCAACATTACGGAAGCTGGCGCCCATCACCACGGTTTCATAGCCGTGCTGCTTGTAGTATTCGTAGATTTCGCTGACGGAAACCACGCCCGGATCTTCTGCCGGCGCGTACTCTTTCTTGTCGGTGTTAGCTTTGTACCAGTCGAGGATACGGCCAACAAACGGCGAAATCAGGAAGACGCCCGCTTCGGCGCAAGCGCGAGCCTGAGCGAAGGAGAACAGCAGCGTCAGGTTACAGTTGATGCCTTCTTTTTCCAGCTGTTCAGCGGCGCGAATGCCCTGCCAGGTGGAAGCCAGCTTGATAAGAATACGATCGTTGCTGATGCCCGCGTCGTTATACAGCTTGATGATGCGCTTGGCTTTCGCGATAGACGCTTCAGTATCATAGGAGAGGCGTGCATCCACTTCAGTGGAAATACGGCCCGGGATCAGTTTCAGGATTTCGAGACCGATGTTCACCGCCAGCTTGTCGGAAGCATCGAGGATCTGCTGCGCGCGATCGCTGCTCTGGCTACGTGCCCAGGCCACAGCGTCATCAATCAGCTTACGGTACTCAGGGATCTGAGCCGCGCCGAGAATCAGGGAAGGGTTGGTGGTGGCATCCTGAGGCTGATACAGCTTCATTGCCGCAATATCTCCGGTGTCAGCGACGACAGTGGTGTACTGACGCAGAGAAGTTAATTTATCCGTCATGATATATTTCTCTTAAACAGCAGTTAAGGGGATGTAACCGGTCTGCCCAGATGATAACACGCTGCCGGGTCAGCGCAACCGCCGACGAGAGAAGAGCGCAGAGTGTGATAAACTGTGCCGCTTAATTTGCTGAAAGCGAAAGGATTGTCACTTAATTGGTAACGCTTACACAAGCGTACCGGCATGGACAAGAGGATGTTTAATGCCTGATTTTCTCTCATTTATCAATGAAATACTCTGGGGCTCAGTGATGATTTATCTGTTACTGGGGGCGGGGATCTGGTTTAGCTGGCAAACCCGGGGTATTCAGTTCCGTTACGTGCGCAAATTCGGCCGCAGTCTGAAAAAAAGCCTGCACCCGCAGCCGGGCGGTTTAACATCCTTCCAGGCGCTCTGTACCAGTCTTGCCGCCCGGGTCGGCAGCGGCAACCTTGCCGGGGTGACGCTAGCGATCGCTGCCGGCGGGCCTGGGGCCGTATTCTGGATGTGGGTTTCCGCCCTGCTCGGCATGGCCAGCAGCTTCGCTGAGTGTTCTCTTGCGCAACTATACAAAGAGCGCGACAGCCAGGGACAGTTTCGCGGCGGCCCGGCGTGGTATATGGCGCGCGGTCTCGGCATGCGCTGGATGGGTGTCCTGTTTTCGATCCTTCTGCTGCTGGCCTATGGATTTATCTTTAATACCGTGCAGGCCAACTCGGTGGCCCATGCCCTGCACTATGCGTTCGATCTGCCAGCGGCAGTCAGCGGCGGCGTGCTGGCCATTTTCGTTTTCCTGGCCATTCTCCGTGGCCTGCGCGGCGTGGCGCGCCTGATGCAATGGCTGGTGCCCATCATGGCGCTGCTGTGGATCGCCACCAGTCTGCTCATCGGCCTGTGGCACGTCACCGCCCTGCCGACCATTTTTGCCACCATCTTTCGCTGCGCCTTCGGCTGGCAGGAAGCCGCCGCCGGCGCGGTGGGCTACTCCATCAGCCAGGCACTGACCAGTGGCTTCCAGCGCGGCATGTTCTCCAATGAAGCAGGGATGGGTTCTTCGCCTAACGCCGCCGCGGCCGCCGCCTCCTGGCCGCCGCACCCGGCAGCGCAGGGGATCGTGCAGATGATTGGCGTGTTTATCGATACCATCGTGATCTGTACTGCCAGCGCGATTATCGTCATGCTGGCGCCGCGCCCCGACAATGAATATACGCTCAATGGCATTCAGGACTTGCAACATGCGATGAGCGTGCTGGTCGGCGGCTGGGGAGCCGATTTTATCGCCCTCATCGTGCTGCTGTTCGCCTTTAGCTCTATTGTGGCCAACTACGTGTATGCGGAAAATAATCTGGTCTTTCTGCGTCTGGATAAGCCTCGCTACATCTGGGGGCTGCGAATACTCACCGTCCTGATGGTGCTGCTGGGGACCCTGGTAAGCCTGCCTGTCGTCTGGCAGAGCGCGGATATCATCATGGCGCTGATGGCGATGACCAACCTGACGGCCATCCTGCTGCTTTCCCCGACGGTGCGGATTATCGCCAGCGATTATCTGCGCCAGCGGCGGCTGGGTATCCAGCCCACTTTCGATGCCGCCCGCTACCCGGATATTCACCAGCAACTGGCCCCGGGCGCCTGGAATGAACTGCCGCGCGAATAGCGCGGCAATCGCAGCTATCGATCCCACCATGCACTTTTTTTGTTAAAATTCGTCGAAATTACCTGCAAGGACTGGATATGCTGATTCTGATTTCACCTGCTAAAACGCTCGATTATCAAAGCCCGCTGGCAACGACTCGCTATACCCAGCCCGAACTCCTCGAGTATTCTCAACAGCTTATCGGCATCGCTCGTAAGCTGACCGCGCCGCAAATCGGCAAGCTAATGAGCATTAGCGACAAGCTGGCGGATCTGAACGCCACCCGTTTCCACGACTGGCATCCTGACTTTACGCCGCAAAATGCCCGCCAGGCGATCCTTGCCTTTAAGGGCGATGTCTACACCGGCCTGCAGGCAGAGACGCTCACCGAGGACGACTTTGACTTCGCCCAGCGACACCTGCGCATGCTCTCCGGCCTGTATGGCGTGCTGCGCCCGCTGGACCTGATGCAGCCCTACCGCCTGGAGATGGGGATCCGTCTGGAAAACCCGCGCGGCAAAGATCTGTACCAGTTCTGGGGCGAGACCATTACCGAGAAGCTGAATCAGGCGCTGCAGGCTCAGGGCGACGATATCGTCATCAATCTGGCTTCCGATGAGTATTTTAAATCGGTGAAAACGCAAAAATTGCAGGGTCAGCTGATCAAGCCGGTCTTCCTCGATGAGAAAAACGGTAAATTCAAAGTGATCAGCTTCTATGCGAAAAAGGCGCGCGGTCTGATGAGTCGCTACATTATCGAAAACCGCTTAACCCAGCCGGAGCAGCTCAAAGCCTTTAATAGCGAAGGCTATTTCTTTGATGCGGAGGCTTCGGAGAAAGGCGAACTGGTGTTTAAACGCCACGAGCAGTAGGCCTCGATGCCCCCGGCCTCTCAGCGGGGGCAAAGATGATCAGTCGTCGTGGTGATGCCGCTCGTGCCCATGGCCATGATGGCCTTGATCGTCATCATCGTCGCGATCATGGTGGCGATAATCATCATGCGGGCGCCAGCGATCGTCACGCCAGTCATAATGGTGAGCCCACCAGTCACGATCGCGCCAATGATCGCCATCCCAGTAGTGCCCATAATCATCGCGATCGCCGATTTGCAGCTTCACCGCCGGGAGCAGGGTGATTTCGTCGGCATGAACCAACGCAGGAGCGACCAGCAATATAGAAAGTGCCAGCAAAGCAGATTTCAGCGTTGTCATAAGTGACCTCTTCTATCCGTCCCCGTTATGGGCCGATAGCAAAATATTAACGCCACAAAACTATTCTGATTATTCTCTGCAATCTGAATCTAGAGTGCGCCGCATTTATTGCTCGTTCGTACACAATATCTCCATCTTCGAGCGTAAAAAAACCGGGCACCAGGCCCGGTTTAGCTGGTGGATGAACGACAATACTAGCCCATCATCAGCTTACGCAGCGCGGCGAAATCCGCCGGCAGATTGTGGGACAGCAGCGGCAGGTCGGCGCGGTCAGCCAGCTCCTTCGGCAGCGGCAGGGTTTCCTGCAGGATCTCTTCCACGCTCTCTTTGAATTTCGCCGGATGCGCGGTACCGAGGAACAGGCCGTACTCTCCCGGCTTCAGCTGATCGCGCAGCGCGCGCCAGGCAATCGCCGCGTGCGGCTCAGAGATGTAGCCGATGGCCTTCAGCTCGCGCATCGCCGCTTTGGTGGTCTCATCATCGACCGCGGCGTAACCCAGCTCGCTCAGGCGCCAGATTTTACGGCGGAACAGCTCCTCGACGCGCGGCCAGTTGTTCGGCTGGCTGACGTCCATGGCGTTAGACAGCGTCGCCTGGGTGGCTTTTGGCGCCCACTCGCCGCCCTGCAGATAACGGGGAACGGTGTCGTTCGCGTTGGTGGCGGCAATAAAGCGCTTAATCGGCAGACCCAGCGACTTGGCCAGCAGACCAGCGGTCAGATCGCCGAAGTTGCCGCTTGGCACGGAAATCACCAGCTGATTGCGAGCTTCCTGCGGCAGCTGCGCCGCCGCTTCGAAGTAGTAGCAGATCTGCGCCAGCAGGCGGCTGATGTTGATGGAGTTAGCCGAGTTGAGCCCCAGCGTGGCCTTCAGCTCTTCATCGTCAAACGCCTGCTTCACCAGCGCCTGGCAGGCATCAAAGTCGCCATCAATCGCCACGGTTTCAATGTTGCCGCCGAGGGTACAGAACAGCTTCTCCTGCAGCGGGCTGATCTTACCGCGCGGATAGAGGATCACGACCTTAACGTTCGGCAGACCGTAGAAGGCATGCGCCACCGCCGCCCCGGTGTCGCCGGAGGTTGCGGTGAGAATGGTGACCGGCTTATCGCCGGCGATATGGGTCAGCATCTGCGCCATAAAGCGGCCGCCAAAATCTTTAAACGCCAGCGTCGGGCCGTGGAACAGCTCCAGGCAGCCGACATCGTCCTGAACCTTGCTTACTGGCGCCGGAAACGCAAACGCTGCGCGCACCCGCTGCTGCAGGACATCCTGCGGGATCTCATCGCCGATAAAGGCCGATAAAATTTTGGCGCTGCGGGTGACAAAATCCTGCGCCAGCATGTCGTCGATTTCAGTCAGGCTGAATTCCGGCAGATCGTGCGGAAAGAACAGACCCTGATGCTTGCCAAGTCCCTGGGTGACGGCCTGCGCAAAGCTGACCTGCTCGTTATGATCTTTTAAGTTATACAGTTTCATTGGTTATCCCACTACGCGTGCGCCCGCCGTGTCCAGCCGGCAAATATGAACAAAGCCTTCCTGATTCTGCAGATAGTGCGCGCCAAGCCAGTCGGCGACGCGCTGTGCGGTGTCCGGTTTATCACACAACGCAAACAGCGTCGGGCCAGAGCCGGAGATGCCGCAAGCCTGCGCACCGATCTCCATTGTCGCCTGGCGCGCTTCGCTAAAGCCCGGCAACAGTTTGGTACGGTACGGTTCGGCAATGACATCTTTCATCAATTTTGCCGCCAGCTGCGGCTGGCGGGTGTAGCAGGCATGAATAAAGCCCGCGAGGTGGCGACCATGGGCGATACAATCCTGGCGGCGGTATTGTGCCGGCAGAATCGCCCGCGCTTCGGCGGTGGATACTTTAATCCCCGGATAGGCCAACACCCACAGCCACTCATCAAACCCCGGCACCTGCTGGCTGATAATCCCGTTCTCTTCGATCATCAACTGCATGCCGCCAAGATAGCACGGCGCCACGTTATCGTAGTGAATGCTGCCGGAGATACGCCCTTCCATCTCCCCCATCAGCGCCAGCATCCGCGTCTCGTTGAGCGGCTTACCGCAGAACTCGTTCATGGCCACCAGCGCGGCGACCACCGAGCAGGCGCTGGAGCCGAGCCCGGAGCCGATCGGCATGTTTTTTTCCAGGGTCATCGTCACCGGTACCGTCTTACCGATCTCCCGGCAAAAGCTTTCCCAGCACTGATAAACAATGTTTTCCTGCGGCGCCGTCGGCAGTTTGCTGGCGAAGCGTCCCAGATTGTGCAGACTGAATTGCTCCGCCGCTTCAACAGTGACGTTATCGCCCAGCAGCGTGCCATCCACCGGCGTGACCGCCGCGCCCAACACATCAAACCCGACGCTCATATTGGCACTGGAAGCCGGGGCATATACTTTGACCATCTTAAACTCCTAACTTCCAGGACAAGGTGCGCAGCAGGTCGGCAAATACGCCGGCCGCCGTGACGTCGTTCCCGGCGCCATAGCCGCGCAGCACCAGCGGCAGTGGCTGATAATAGTGGCTGTAAAAGGCCAGCGCGTTCTCACCATTTTTGACTTTGAATAATGGATCGTTGCCGTCAACGGCGGCAATTTTCACGCGGCAGGTACCATCCTCTTCGATGTTACCGACGTAGCGCAAGACTTTACCTTCATCACGTGCCTTAGCAACCCGCGAGGCAAACCCATCGTCCAGCGAGGGCAGACGGGCCATAAAGGTTTCGACGTCGCCGCTGGCGTCGAAGTCCGCCGGCAGCGCCGACTCCACGATAATGTCTGACAGCTCCAGTTCACGCCCGGTCTCACGGGCCAGAATCAACAGCTTACGCGCGACATCCACCCCGGATAAATCGTCGCGCGGATCCGGCTCGGTATACCCCATCTCACGGGCCAGCGCCGTCGCGGCTGAGAAACTCACCCCCTCGTCCAGCTTGCCGAAGATAAAGGACAGAGAGCCGGAAAGGATCCCGGAGAAGTGGCGCAGCTCATCGCCGGCGTTGAGCAGGTTCTGCAGGTTCTCAATCACCGGCAGGCCAGCGCCAACGTTAGTGTCATAGAGGAACTTACGGCGCGAGCTGCTGGCCGCATGGCGCAGCTGGTGATAGTAATCCAGCGAAGAGGTATTGGCCTTTTTGTTCGGCGTCACCACATGGAAACCTTCGCGCAGGAAGTCGGCGTACTGATCGGCGACCGCCTGGCTGGAGGTACAGTCGACGATCACCGGATTGAGCAGGTGGTACTCTTTCACCAGGCGGATCAGACGGCCAAGATTAAACGGCTCTTTCGCCTCAGCCAGCGCTTCACTCCAGTTCTCCAGATTCAGGCCATGAACGCTGGTCAGCAGCGCCTGAGAATTGGCTACACCGCAGACGCGCAGATCGATATGTTTGTTCTTCAGCCATCCCTGCTGGCGCTTGATCTGCTCCAGCAGCGCGCCGCCGACGCCGCCGACGCCGATGACAAACACTTCAATCACCTGGTCGGTGTTGAACAGCATCTGATGGGTCACGCGCACGCCGGTGGTGGCGTCGTCATTGCTGACCACCACCGAAATAGAGCGCTCGGAAGAGCCCTGGGCAATCGCCACGATATTGATATTGGCGCGGGCCAGCGCCGCAAAAAATTTCGCCGAGATACCGCGCAGGGTACGCATCCCGTCGCCCACCACGGAGATGATGGCCAGACGCTCCATAATGGCCAGCGGCTCCAGCAGCCCCTCTTTCAGCTCGAGATAAAACTCATCTTCCATCGCCCGTTTGGCACGCGCGCAATCGCTCTGCGGCACGCAGAAACTGATGCTGTACTCCGAAGAGGATTGGGTGATCAATACCACCGAGATGCCAGCGCGGGACATGGTGGCGAAGACGCGTGCCGCCATGCCGACCATACCTTTCATCCCCGGACCGGAGACGTTGAACATCGCCATATTGTTGAGGTTAGAGATGCCTTTCACCGGCAGGTCGTCTTCATCGCGACTGGCGCCGATGAGCGTTCCCGGCGCCTGCGGGTTGCCGGTATTTTTGATCAGGCATGGGATCTGAAACTGAGCGATAGGGGCAATGGTGCGCGGATGCAGCACTTTCGCGCCAAAGTAGGAGAGCTCCATCGCCTCCTGATAAGACATTGATTTCAGCAGACGCGCATCTGGCACCTGGCGCGGATCGCAGGTATACACCCCGTCGACATCGGTCCAGATTTCGCAACAGTCCGCGCGCAGGCAGGCGGCCAGTACCGCCGCCGAATAGTCGGAGCCGTTACGCCCCAGCACCACCAGTTCTCCCTTCTCATTGCCGGCGGTAAATCCGGCCATCAGGATCATATGGTCTGCCGGGATCTGGCTGGCGGCAATGCGGCGGGTGGATTCGGCGATATCGACGGTGGATTCCAGATAGTGGCCCACGGCGAGCAGTTTTTCGACCGGGTTAATCACACTGACTTTATGTCCACGGGCTTCCAGCAGACCCGCCATGATGGCGATGGAGAGCTTTTCGCCACGGCAGATCAGCGCGGCATTAACCCCATCCGGGCATTGGCCCAGCAGGCTGATGCCGTGCAGGACATGCTTAATCTGAGCAAATTCCTGCTCAACGAAGGCTTTCAGTTGGGCAAGCGGGAAAGCGGGCTGGGCATCGGCAAGGCCCTGGAGAAGTTCGGCAAAAATGCGTTCAGCGTCGGCAATATTCGGGAGGGCATCCTGGCCACCGATCGTTTTTTCAATCATCGCCACCAGGTGGTTGGTGATCTTCGCCGGGGCAGACAGTACGGTCGCTACCTGCCCCTGCCTGGCATTACTCTCCAGAATATCGGCAACCCGCAGAAAACGTTCCGCATTTGCCACTGATGTACCGCCGAACTTCAACACTCGCATGGTTCTTACCCCTTGATCTCTTGTCAAAAAAAAAGCCCGCACTGTTCAGGTGCGGGCTTTTTTCTGTGTTTCCTGTACGCGTCAGCCCGCACCGTTACCTGTGGTAATGGTGGTGGTGATAATGGTGGTAATCATGCCGATGCGATTCATGGATGTTGTGTACTCTGTATTTTTATCTGTCTGTGTGTCCTGCCTATATTGGTTAAAGTATCTGCCTTCTTAAGTCAATGAATTTCTCAATTAACCCCATTTCAGCCAGCTTACGTATTGCGCCGTCATGGCAAGAAAAAACATCCAGTTCGGCGGAATTCAGCCCACAAAAACAGCACATATAACTATAAACAAAAAAATATGACAGAGCTTTATTCTGGCAGGTTTTTTTCAATATCATGCAGCAATCGATGCAACATTGCCGTGTCGCGCTGCTGCAGCAGCCCCATTCGTTGCGCCAGCCAGTCGGCCAGTTTGGCATCCTCTTCCACGCCTAAACGCGAAAGCAATGCCTCGGTGCGGATGCGTAATGCCTGCAGCTGATGATGATCTGCCGCGGCGGCGGCGGGAGCCGTTTGTTGCATAAGCGATGCTAATTGATAACAGTAGACCATCACCGACTGGCCGAGATTGAGCGATGGATAATCCGCTACCATCGGCACGCCGGTGAGCACATCGGCCAGGGCCAGCTCCTCATTGCTCAACCCGGAGTCTTCACGGCCAAAAACCAGCGCCGCGTGCGTCATCCACTGCGCCTTCTCCTCCAGCAGCGGCAACAGTTGCTGCGGCGTGGCGTAGTAGTGAAACCGCGCGCGACTGCGGGCGGTGGTGGCGACGGTAAAATCGACGTCGTGCAGCGCCGCAGCAAGGGTTGGATAGGTAGTGACGCCATCGAGGATGTCACCTGAGCCATGCGCCACCCAGCGTGCCGCTGGCGCCAGGTGGGCTTCACTGTCCACGATCCTGAGATCGCGAAATCCCATCGTTTTCATTGCTCTGGCAGCGGCACCGACGTTTTCTGCCCGGGCTGGGGCGACTAAAATAATCGTTAAACGCATTGCGGTTTCTTTCTCTCTCTCAGGCGTTGGCGAAGCGCTGGACCCACCATTTTACGCGGTGAAAATTTACAAATTTGCAACAAAAATCACTAAAATTGCGTTTGCTTACCCATAAAAAAATCTAAACTGTTCTCAGGAGGCCATGACGAGGAGTATGTTAACAGAACCCATTTATCCATATGATGGGCAATGAAATTTCATCTGAGCCATCGTTCCATGCATTGGATTCACTGTATTTATTAATTTATCCACGCAACTAGTTGAGCTGTGTAAGGATTGTGACTATAAAGAGCATGACGATGCAATGATTTCACAAGACTGTTAACGTGCTACAATTGAACTTGATATATGTCAACGAAGCGTAGTTTTATTGGGTGTTCGGCCTCTCTTAGCCTGTTATGTTGCTGTTAAAATGGTTAGGATGACAGCCGTTTTTGACACCGTCGGGTCCAGAGGGAAAGTACCCACGACCAAGCTAATGATGTTGTTGACGTTGATGGAAAGTGCATCAAGAACGCAATTACGTACTTTAGTCATGTTACGCCGCGCATGTTAATTTGCGACATGCAGCAGGCAGGTCAGGGACTTTGGTACTTCCTGTTTCGATTTAGTTGGCAATTTAGGTAGCAAACATGCAGACCCCGCACATTCTTATCGTTGAAGACGAGTTGGTAACACGCAACACGTTAAAAAGTATTTTCGAAGCAGAAGGTTACGATGTATTCGAAGCGACCGATGGCGCGGAAATGCATCAGATCCTGTCTGAAAATGATATCAACCTGGTAATCATGGATATCAACCTGCCGGGTAAAAATGGTCTTCTGCTGGCGCGCGAGTTGCGTGAGCAGGCTGACGTCGCGCTGATGTTCTTAACTGGCCGCGACAACGAAGTGGATAAGATCCTTGGCCTCGAAATCGGCGCTGACGACTATATCACTAAACCGTTTAACCCGCGTGAGCTGACCATCCGCGCGCGCAACCTGCTCTCCCGTACCATGAATCTCGGTACCGTGAGCGAAGAGCGCCGCAGCGTGGAGAGCTACAAGTTCAATGGTTGGGAACTCGATATCAACAGCCGCTCACTGGTGAGCCCGAACGGCGAGCAGTACAAGCTGCCACGCAGTGAATTCCGCGCGATGCTGCACTTCTGCGAAAACCCGGGCAAAATTCAGTCTCGCGCCGAGCTGCTGAAGAAAATGACCGGTCGTGAGCTGAAGCCGCATGACCGTACCGTTGACGTGACCATTCGTCGGATTCGTAAACACTTCGAATCCACTCCGGATACCCCGGAAATCATCGCCACCATTCACGGTGAAGGCTACCGTTTCTGTGGCGATCTGCAGGAATAATGCGTTTTATTCCGCAGCCATGATGTGAAAACGGCGCCTCAGGGCGCCGTTTTTTTATGTCGTCACTCTTTCCAGAGGCGCAGCTTGTCGTCATCGGCAGCCGGCGGCGGGGGCGCACTGCCTTTCGGTAACGATAACGCATACCAGTCCACCCGGCGGGTCAAAAACATCAGGACGCTCAGCGCCAGTACCAGTACCCCGGTACCCAGCAGTAGCGCGCTGTCCTCGGAATGCAGCAGAAACCACATCACCCCATCCAGCAGTAGCAGCGCGGCGACAAACAGCAGGCTGTTACGCCATCCCCTGAGCACTGCCTGTAAATAGACCCCGTTCATCACCGCGCCGGACAGGCTGGCCGCCAGCCACGCGGCGGTAAACCCAACGTGCTCCGAGAGCGCCAGCAGCACCAGGTAAAACAGCACCAGCGACAGGCCCACCAGCAGATATTGCATCGGATGCAGGGGACGACGGGTCAGGCTCTCGAACACGAAAAAGGCCATAAAGGTGAGCCCGATTAACAGGATGGCATATTTTGTCGCCCGATCGGTTAGCTGGTACTGGTCGGCAAGCGACATCACATCGGCACTGAACGCCGGCAGTCGCGACCACGGGATCTCCATATCATCCTTAAAATAGCTCCCCATATCGTTGGCGAACCAGCTGCTTTGCCAGTGGGCGCGATAGCCGGCAGCACTCACTTCCCGTTGCGTTGGCAGAAAGCTGCCGAGAAAGCCGGGATGCGGCCAGTTACTGGTTAACTGCAGCTCGCTGTTACGCCCGATCGGCACCAGCGAAAACTCTCCCGTCCCGTTCAGATCGAGTGAAAAGGCAATCTCAAGCGGCTTGTTGTCCTCCGCCAGCGCAGGCATTGGCATATGAATACCTGCGCCATCGCCGCTTATCCCCAGCCCCGGCTCCACGCTTAATACGTTACCGTTGACCTCCGGGGCATGGATGGCGCCAATGCCGCGGGCATCGCCGACGCTCACCACCAGCCGCGGCGGGCCTAAGACGATATTCGTTTTTCTCAGCGCCGCCAGACGCAGCGGATCAAACGAGGCCTTAATCTGCAAGGCGTTATGCCAGACCTGGCCGCTGTAGATGCCCACCCTCCTCGACTCCACGGTCTGTTTGCCGGTGACCGCCAGCGACTCCGGCAGCCAGTAATACACCCAGCTCCGCTGATAGTTGACCTCTTTTTGGTTCTCCATGCGGGTCAAGGTCTCGGTCACCGGAATGGCGATCAGCGGCCCGGCGAGTTTTTGCGAGCCGCTGGTGCTTTGCTCAATGGCATCCACCACTTCGCTACGATAATCCGCCCGCTCATTAATAAGCTCCCTGACCATCATTAACGGCAAAGATAACAGCACAACACAACCGATTAACGTGGTGATTTTCCAGAATAACGGTGATTTCAACATAGCCTTTCTCCCTATCGTGATGGCCTCACTGTAGAGCGGCTATGTGGGGGGAATTTGAAGCTATGTGAAGGGACGGTGAAGTCGCAGCGTGGCGACCACGCCGCCTTCGGGCCGATTGTGCAGATTGATATCGCCGTGATGCAGGCGCGCGACTTCACGAACGAACGCCAGTCCCAGGCCGCTGCTCTTATGGCCGTCTTCGCGCGGTAGCGAGTAGAATCGCTCAAAGATTCGTTCCAGGGCATAGTCCGGAATACCGCACCCGTTGTCGATAACGCTCAATTGCACCTCTTCATTTCGCTTCTCCGCAGCCAGGGCGATCTCGCCGCCCTTGGGGGTAAAGTCAATCGCGTTGTCGAGCAGATTACCCAGCGCCTGGGCCAGCAGCTCGCCATCGCCATTGACCAGCATCCCACTCTCCCGCCAGCGCAGGGTGATAGCTTTCGCCGCCAGAGCGATGTCACGCTCCTCCGTCAGCCGTTGGTATAGCGCATCTATCGACACCGGCTGCGGCTTTATCTCCAGCCGGCTTTCCAGTCGCGCCTGGTGGAGCAGCCGCTCCACCAGCAGTTGCATCCGGGTGTTTTGCGCGAGGATATTATCAGTAAACCGCGCCGCTACCTCAGGCGGCGGCCCTTCGCGCAGGATCTCCGCCGCGCCGCGGATGGCCGCCAGCGGGCTTTTCAGTTCATGGGTCAGGTCATAGACATAGTTTTCGATGGCATTCTTACCTTCGAGCTTTACCCGCATGCTCTCCAGGGCCTGGGCCAGCTTGCGCAATTCGCTGCTGCCAACCTCCGGCAGCGGCAGCGGGCGCTCAGCGGTCACCGAGTCCGCATAGCGCACCAGCTTGCCGATAGAGAAATTGATCCACCAGACGACGCCGACGCCAATCAACAACGCAATGCCCAGCAGGGCGCCGCCGGCCCAGAGGATCCGCCGTTCGCTGCGCTTGATGACCGGCGTCATCGCCAGGTTGGGTTTACCGACGCTCAGCACCCCGATAATCCGCCCCTTATCCATCACTGGCGCGGCGATATACATGACTGAGCTGGTTTCATCATGCGGATCGCTGCGCGTACTGCGCGCGCCGTACTGGCCGCGCAGGGTGAGCCAGACGTCATTCCAGCGCGAATAGTCCTGCCCTGTCGCCTGTCCGCTGGAGTCAAACACTACCTTGCCCCTGGCATCGGTCAGATAGACACGGTACTCATTACGCACCTTTTTAATTCCGCCAATATGGGCGTTGATCGGCTGCTGGTTGAGCTGTTGAAAGGCCTGAGCCAGCCTGCCCTGCTGCGGATTTGCCGCCAGCAAGTCCTCACGCGCCAGCGCCGCCAGCAGCGTGGCGGTATCGTTGAGGGTCCCCTCCGTCGCCCCGCGCACGCCTGGCTTCACTTCCTGGACAAAGATCGACAGCACAAACCACGCGGCGATAGCGACGATAAGAAAATAGCCCAGCAGCAGGCGCATGCCGATACGCATCAGCCACGCCCCAGGCTGTAGCCCATGCCGCGATGGGTATTGATCGGCGTAACCTCGGGATTCACGGCCCGCAGCTTGGCGCGCAGGGTTTTGATATGGGTATCGACGGTACGGTCGAGGCTTTCCCAGGCATCGCTCCACACCAGCTCCATCAATTGCTGACGGGAGAAGACGCGACCAGGCGCGTGAAGCAGGGTTTTCAACAGCAGGAATTCGTAGCGCGTCAGGTTCAGCGGCTGGCCGAACCAGCTTATCGACGCCGCCTGCTCATCGAGCACAAACTCGCCGACGCGCACCACCGGCGAAGGCGCGGCAAACTTCTGCAGTCGCCGCAGCACGGTTCGCACCCGCGCGCAGACTTCGCGCGGCGAAAACGGCTTGGCGATATAATCGTCAGCGCCGATTTCCAGCCCCAGCAGCTTATCGACCTCGTCGCTCCGCGCCGTCAGAAACAGCACCGGCAGCGCCGGATAACGCGTCAGCATGCGCCGACAGAGCTCAAAGCCGCTGATATCCGGCAAGCCGACGTCGAGGATGGCGACATCGGGCGCCTGATGCGCCGCCGCCTCCAGCGCGGGCAACCCGCGGCCAAAGACGGTGACCTGGAAGCCCTCCTGCTGCAGCGGGTAAACCAGGGTATCAGCGATACTCTGTTCATCCTCGACTAACCAAATCCGTGGCTGCTGCATGCGCGCTCCCGTTTATTTATTCCATGGCATGATCGGCACGGCGCTGATGGCGTTCTTCGGCGAGCCATCAACCACTTTATCCGAGTAGGTCAGATAGACCAGCGCATTGCGCTTGGCATCATAGAAGCGCACGACCTGCAGTTTTTTAAACACCAGCGAGGTGCGCTTCTGGAACACCACGTCACCCTGGCTTTTGCCGTTTTTGATTTTGTCCGTCAGCTCAATCGGCCCGACCTGCTGGCAGGAGATGGCCGCGTCGGAGGTATCTTCCGCCAGCCCCAACCCGCCTTTGATCCCGCCGGTTTTCGCCCGGCTGATATAGCAGGTCACGTTCTGCACATCCGGATCGTCAAAGGCTTCGACGACAATTTTGTGATCCGGCCCTAACCATTTGAAGACCGTATCCACGGAACCAATCTGCTCCGCCTGAGCCATCTGGCAGCCGGCCAGCAGCAGCAGGCTCATCGCAAACTTCTTGTATTTCATATTGTTACCATTATTAAAAAATATAGCTGAGTGATTATCACGCACTTAGCAGAAAAGGTTTATAGATCACAGCTTTACAAAATTATCGTTCAGCTCCACTGACCTTCCGCATTTAAAAGCAAAAAAAACACTGAATGCTAAAACATCAAAAAATGCTATTATCCGCTACTTTAATATCAGGCACCTGTGTTTAAGGATGGGGACATTTTATGGATCAAGCAGGGATTATTCGCGATCTCCTTAGCTGGCTGGAAGGTCACCTGGATCAGCCGCTTTCTCTGGACAATGTGGCGGCGAAGGCAGGTTATTCCAAGTGGCATTTACAGCGAATGTTTAAGGATGTCACCGGCCATGCCATCGGTGCCTATATTCGCGCGCGCCGGTTATCGAAATCTGCTGTCGCATTACGTCTAACCGCCCGTCCAATCCTTGATATTGCGCTTCAGTACCGTTTCGACTCCCAGCAGACCTTCACCCGGGCATTTAAAAAGCAGTTCTCGCTGACGCCGGCGCTCTACCGCCGCTCCCCGGACTGGAGCTCGTTCGGTATGCGTCCGCCGCTGCGTCTTGGCGAATTCACGCTGCCAAAACATGAATTTGTCGCCCTGCCCACCACTCAGTTGCTCGGCGTCACCCAGAGCTATACCTGTAAGCTCGAGGAAATCTCCGATTTCCGCAACCAGATGCGCGTCCAGTTCTGGCGGGACTTCCTCGGCAATTCGCCGTCGATCCCTCCGGTGCTCTACGGGCTGCATGAGCCGCGTCCGAGCCTGGAGAAAGACGATGAGCAGGAAGTGTTCTATACCACCGCGTTGACGCCGGAGATGGCTAATGGTCATCTGCAGAACGCCCACCCGGTCACCCTGGAGGGCGGCGAGTATGTCATGTTCACGTATGAAGGACTGGGCACCGGCCTGCAGGAATTCATCCTGACGGTCTACGGTACCTGCATGCCGATGCTAAACCTGACCCGTCGCAAGGGGCTGGATATTGAACGCTTCTACCCTGAAGATGAAAACCGGGATCAGGCTACGCCGATTCAGTTACGCTGCGAGTATCTGATCCCGATTCGTCATTAACGCTGCAGCTCGTCCATCGCGGGGGCGTCAAGATGCGAGACGTCGCCCGCCGTTTCCACCACCCAGCCGGAAGCCAGCCACGGGCTTTGCTGATAGTCAACGCGCGAGATAGAGCAGTTGCGCAGTCGCAAACGACGCTCAGCGTATGCTGGCAGCCCTAAAATCGTGCTTACCAGGCAGCCCAGCGCAATCCCATGACTCACCAGCAGCGGTCGGCTACCGGCCGGTAATTCCAGACAGGATGCCAGCGCCGCATGCATCCGCTCGCTGAGCTCCTGCATCGATTCGCCCTGCGGAATACGGCCATCCGGCGTGCCGTTGACCAGCTGGCGACGCCAGCCCTCTTCTTCGTCGCTGAGCGAGTCGATATGGCGCTTCTCCAGCACCCCCATATCCAGCTCGCGCAGACGCGCATCGGCGATCACGCTGCAGCCGCAGGCTTCGGCGATAATCTCTGCTGTGCGGCGGGTTCGTCCCAGATCGCTGGTAATAATATGGGTGATCCCCAGCGTCCTGGCGCGCTCGCCAACCTGCCAGGCCTGGCGCTCACCGTGTGCGGTCAGCGGGCTATCGGACTGACCCTGAATACGTCGCTCGGCGTTCCACTGCGTTTCACCGTGGCGAACAAGGTATACCTGTAACATGCTTTTTTTCCGTTCTGGACTCGTTATCAACCGGGTTTGGGCATTACCGCCTGCCCTGAGGGTGATTTAGAGTATACTGCGATGACGTTAGTTTATTCTGAGTTGTTTTGATTATGCACCATGTTGTCTCAGCGACCACTAATCCCGCCAAAATTCAGGCAATTCTGCAGGCTTTTAACGAGATTTTCGGCGAAGGATCCTGCCATATTGAGTCCGTCTCCGTCGAGAGCGGCGTGCCGGAACAGCCCTTCGGCAGCGAGGAAACGCGCGCTGGCGCACGAAATCGCGTCGCCAATGCGCGTCTTGTCCAACCCAGTGCCGATTTCTGGGTGGCCATTGAGGCCGGTATCGACGATGGCAGCACCTTTAGCTGGGTGGTCATTGAAAGCGCTGATCGGCGCGGAGAAGCGCGCTCAGCCACACTGCCGTTACCTGAGGTTATTCTTGAGCAGGTTCGCGCTGGTGAAGCCCTGGGACCGGTCATGTCGCAGTATACCGGCATCGACCAGATCGGTCGTAAAGAGGGAGCGATTGGAGTTTTCACCGGTGGAAAATTAACCCGCAGCAGCGTTTACCATCAGGCGGTCGTGCTGGCGTTGAGCCCGTTTCATAACGCTATTTATCGCTAGCCAGCAGCGTCTGTTCCAGCCACTGACGCAGTTCGGCCGGCGCTGATTTCAGGCTGTTCGACCCGCGGGTAATGGTCGCAATCCCGGCGCCGAGCTCATTTTTCAGTTCGCGCTGGCTCATCTCACCGCGCAGCAGCTCTTCAATAATGCGCACCCGGGTGCCCAGCGCTTCGCGCTCGTCGGGGGTCAGCATCAGCTGCAGCAATGGCAGATGCAGATCCTCAGCATAGGCCTGTTGTAACAGCGCCACAAAGCGCAGCCACTCCTGATGACGTTGTTCGGCAACGGCCGCGGAATAAGGAGATTGTTGGGTCATATCGCGCCACCATATTGAGACGGGCAGCTTACGCTGCCCGTCGAATGTACTCTTCAACGAGTACAAAGCATAACATACTTCCCGGCGATCAGTAACGCTGCCGCCACTCCGCATCGCTGAAGAGCTTATCCTGCTGCCCCATAAAGTAGCGATAGTAGGCGTCATAGGAGAGGACATTCTTCACGTAGCCGCGGGTTTCCGAGAACGGAATACTCTCGACAAACGCCACCGCATCGATCCGTCCGGCGCTGTTCCCCTGCCAGGTACGAACCCGGCCCGGCCCGGCGTTATAGGCCGCCGAGGCATAGATACGGTTATTGCCGAACTGCTGGTAGACATACTGCAGATAGCTGGTGCCGATGTTGATGTTGGTTTCCGGATCCAACAGCTGCGACGGGCCGCTGTAGCCGGGAATGCTGAACATGCTGACGGTATGCGTCGCGGTGCCCGGCATAATCTGCATCAGTCCGCTGGCGCCAACCGGCGAGCGCACTTTCGGGTTCCAGGCACTCTCCTGACGGGCAATCGCCATCGCATAGCTCTGCGGGATATCTTTGCCACTGATGTAACGCGCGAACAGATCGTTATACGCCAGCGGGAAGCGCTCCTCCAGCTGATCCCACAGTTTGCCGGCGATCGTCGCCTGCACGCTCAGATCCCACCAGTGCTGATCAAAAGCGTAACGCGCCAGCTGCGCCTGCTGGGATTTGGTTCGGCTGGTGACGAGGTTCGCCCATTCGGTGCGCGCGGTGTTATCCATATTCCAGTACATCAGCTCGCGTACCCGCGCCATCTCCGGACCGGAAGCCAGCGCCGGATCGATCGTTCCCGAGGCTTTATCGATGCGGAAGGTATACTCCTCGCCAAGTCGCTGCGCAGCGACCATCGGATAGAAGCCTCGCTGTTGCATCAACGAGCGAAGGATCGCCTGCGCCTCCTCGTCCCTGCCGCGCTCAAGCAGCAGATCCGCTTGCCAGTAGCGCCATTCGTCTTTCTCTTTCGCCTCCATCGGCAGGCGCGCCAGCCAGGTGTTCAGGCCATGGCGATCGCCCGTTCCCAGCGCCATCCGCACGCGCCGCTCCACCAGCGGCGTGGACTGTGAGCGCATAATCGCGTCATCGCGCCAGATAGCCTGCTCTTCGGTTACATCGGTACCCATCAGGCGCCAGGCGACAATATCACGTAGCTCCTGAGTCTGATCCTCATTGAGCTGCTGAGCCTGCACCAGCGAAGGGATCATCAGGCGGGCATTTTCCACATCCTGACGGGCGACGCTGGCGAAGGCGACGGCGGCCATCTGACGGGTAAAGTCTGTCGCCCCGGTGGTGCGGGCGAAGGTCAGAACGCTGTTTGGATCGTTAGCCAGGGCGACGACGGCGGAAGCGATGCTCTGATAGTTGCCGGGCATTTGCTGAGCCAGCGATTTGACCAGCCCGATATTGCCGGCCTTCATCGCCAGGCGGATCCGTTCGAGATAGGCCAGCGGATCCTGCTGTCCGGAGTCACGCCAGGCGCTGAACAGCGGCTCACAGGCGCCAGGCTGGTTCTTGCCCGTCAACCACAGGTCTTTCGCCCCGCTCCAGGCTTCCTGCGACTGCCCCACGCTCAGCTTGGCGTAGTAATAGTTGCACTGTGCCTCGGTGCTGGTCGGCTTATCGGGACTAAACGCCAGTAGGCCGCGCCAGTCGCTGCGCCGGGCCAGTTCATTCACGAAGCGCGAACGTAAGGAACGCGCCGGGGGCAGCGTCGGATTGGCGTCAATAAAGTTTTTCACCACCAGCGCCGGCTGGTTCATCAGATCGTCGGTGATCTGCCGGTACTGCAAATAGGGGTATAGGGGATAGGTGCTTAACGTGGGCATCAGCTGGTCGACCACATCCATCTGCCGGTTATCCCACGCCTGCTTAATTTGTGCGTAGCGGTTGCGCTGTTCATCCAGTGAATCCGCATGCGCCAGCTGACTCAACGTCAACAGACCAACGCTGGCAGCCAAAAGATGCCACGCCATTTTTTTGGCTTTTTCCACAAGCTCTTCCTCTTTCCGGTGCATTTTCGCAGCATCGTGCCGCTTAAAAGCCCCCGCCGGTTCGGCAGGCAGCTTTACTTATGCTAATCAGACAACGCTAAACGCGCCATGTCCTGGACATTTTTTTACGCTTCTGTGAATCCTGTCGCCTCGCTGGGATTAGCGCGCGAAAAAGGCTACACTTCGGCTTTGAACTATCTATCAAAATAGAAAGAGGCGAAGTCCAACGTGGCTCAATTCGTTTATACCATGCATCGTGTCGGCAAAGTGGTTCCGCCGAAACGTCATATTTTGAAAAATATCTCCCTCAGCTTCTTCCCTGGCGCGAAAATCGGTGTGCTCGGTCTGAACGGCGCCGGTAAGTCTACCCTGCTGCGCATCATGGCCGGTATCGATACCGAGATCGAAGGTGAAGCGCGTCCGCAGCCAGGCATCAAAATCGGCTACCTGCCGCAGGAGCCGCAGCTCAACCCGGAACACACCGTGCGCGAGTCCGTTGAAGAAGCGGTCGCCGAAGTGGTTAACGCGCTGAAGGGTCTGGACGAAGTGTATGCCAAATACGCCGAGCCGGATGCGGACTTCGATAAGCTTGCCGCCCAGCAAGGCAAGTTCGAAGAGATTATCCAGGCGCACGACGGCCACAACCTGAACGTGCAGCTGGAGCGCGCGGCCGATGCCCTGCGCCTGCCGGACTGGGATGCGAAAATCGCGAATCTTTCCGGTGGTGAACGCCGCCGCGTCGCGCTGTGCCGCCTGCTGCTGGAAAAACCAGATATGCTGCTGCTCGACGAACCGACTAACCACCTGGACGCCGAGTCCGTCGCCTGGCTGGAACGCTTCCTGCACGATTTCGAAGGCACCGTGGTGGCGATTACCCACGACCGTTACTTCCTCGATAACGTCGCCGGTTGGATCCTCGAACTTGACCGCGGTGAAGGTATTCCGTGGGAAGGCAACTACTCCTCCTGGCTGGAGCAGAAAGATCAGCGTCTGGCGCAGGAAGCTTCTCAGGAAGCGGCGCGTCGTAAATCCATCGAGAAAGAACTCGAGTGGGTTCGCCAGGGCGCGAAAGGCCGTCAGTCCAAGGGCAAAGCCCGTCTGGCGCGCTTTGAAGAGCTTAACAACGTCGAATACCAGAAACGCAACGAGACTAACGAACTGTTCATTCCGCCAGGCGCGCGTCTGGGCGATAAAGTTCTGGAAGTCAGCCATCTGCGCAAATCCTACGGCGACCGCGTGCTGATTGACGATCTGAGCTTCTCGGTACCGAAAGGCGCTATCGTCGGCATCATCGGTCCGAACGGCGCGGGTAAATCCACCCTGTTCCGTATGATGTCCGGCCAGGAGCAGCCAGATTCCGGCACCATCACCCTGGGTGAAACCGTTAAGCTGGCCTCCGTCGATCAGTTCCGCGACGCGATGGACAACAGTAAGACCGTGTGGGAAGAAGTGTCTGGCGGCCTGGATATCATGAAGATCGGCAACACCGAGATGCCGAGCCGCGCCTACGTGGGCCGCTTTAACTTCAAAGGCGTCGATCAGGGCAAACGCGTTGGCGAGCTGTCCGGCGGTGAGCGTGGTCGTCTGCACCTGGCGAAACTGCTGCAGGTCGGCGGTAACGTCCTGCTGCTCGATGAACCAACCAACGACCTGGATATCGAAACCCTGCGCGCGCTGGAAAACGCCCTGCTGGAGTTCCCGGGCTGCGCGATGGTTATCTCGCACGACCGCTGGTTCCTTGACCGTATTGCCACCCACATTCTGGATTACCAGGATGAAGGTAAGGTTGAGTTCTTCGAAGGTAACTTTACCGAATACGAAGAGTATAAGAAACGCACCCTCGGCGCCGACGCGCTGGAGCCGAAGCGAATCAAGTACAAGCGTATCGCGAAATAAAACGCAAAAAGGCAACTTCGGTTGCCTTTTTTAGGGTTTGCTCCCTCTCCCACCGGGAGAGGGTTGGGGTGAGGGCTACAGCCCGCAGAGCCCCTACCCCTGCTCGCCCATCAGCTGCTTCACCAGCTCAACGCAGCGCAGGAACCGGGCATCGTAGTCCGACTCCTTAACATGGACAAACTCGATCTCGTTCTCTTTCAGCAGCGACACCAGCAGCGACTGAAACTCTTTACGATCCACCGAACTCCCAAGGCTGCGTAACCCATCGGCCACCCACGGGGTATTGTTCTCCAGCAGGATCACCAGGTCGAAACGGTATTCATCAATCAGCGCCTGCACGAACGGGTGCTCACGCCCCTCGTACTTCAGGCAGAAGGCCTGAGTGCTGACGAAGTCGGTATCGATAAACGCTACCTTGTTGGCGTATTTCACTGCAAAATCAATATACTGCGCATGTCCGAGGGCAATTTTATCGTAATCCGAATACTGGAGCGCCATCTCATCGCCGCCAAGATGCGAAAAGACATAATCCCGACCATACTCCCAGGCGCTGGTGGTATTGAAGATATTGGCGAGCTTATTGACCAGCGTCGATTTACCGCTCGACTCGCCGCCGAGGATCGCCACCGTCCGCACAAAGAACGGTTTCACTTCCGTCGGAATATATTCCCAGTAGCGGAACGGGTTCTCGCGGATCTGCCCGCCGCTAATATTCATAAAGGTCCGCTTAGGATCGATAAGCACCGTCTCGATCCCCAGATGCTCAAGGTACTGCGGCGCATCGGCCTCTTCCGAGGTATAGATCCGGTTCGGCTCGATCCCTTTTTCACTCATAAAAGCGCGGATCCCATGGCTCCAGACGTCCCAGCCATGCGGATAGGGCTCCATCCCCTCTTCATTGAAGGCGTGGATGCGAATATTCTTCTGATATTTAAAGGTCTGCAGCAGCCAGCGCAGGCGGTCAGGCACCGTCGGCTGCTGCGACATGGCGCTCTCTTCAAACAGCTCGCGGTCGCGGGTATCGTCATAGCCCATGATGATATGTAGCTCATCGACCTGGCTACAGGCGCGCTGTATCAGATAGATATGCCCGGTATGCAGCGGGTAAAACTTACCAAACACCACGCCGACGCTTTTCTGCCGGCGGGGAAACTCCAGCCCGAGGAAACGATGCAGCGCTTCAAGCTTCTGCGCGCTCGGGCTTTTGATTTTGGCATTCAGCAGCTGGCTGAGATACCCCTTGGTCATTCCGCTGGCTTCCGCCACCTGCTGCAGGGTACAGCCTTTCTGCTTAATGGCGCTTTTTAAATAGTCAAATGACGACATCGCTAATCTCCTTTTAACTTATTATAAGTCGTCAAAAACGCTTAGCGCGTCTGAAAGCTTTTTCACACCAAAGATTTGCATGCCTTCCGGTACTTTTTTCGGCACATTGGCCGCCGGGACGATGGCGCGGCGGAAACCATGCTTCGCCGCTTCGGATATACGCTCCTGACCGCTCGGCACCGGGCGAATTTCCCCGGCCAGCCCGACTTCGCCAAAGACCACCAGATCCTGCGGCAGCGGGCGATCGCGCAGGCTGGAAACCATCGCCAGCAGCAGCGCCAGGTCAGCGCTGGTTTCGGTGACCTTCACCCCGCCAACCACGTTGACGAAGACGTCCTGATCGGCCATCTGCAGGCCGCCGTGACGATGCAGCACCGCCAGCAGGATCGCCAGACGGTTCTGTTCCAGCCCCACCGCCACGCGGCGCGGGTTGGACATCATCGAGTGATCCACCAGCGCCTGGATCTCCACCAGCAGCGGGCGGGTCCCTTCCCAGACCACCATCACCGAACTGCCGGAGGTGATTTCATCTCCCCGGCTAAGGAAGATAGCGGAGGGGTTGCTGACTTCGCGCAGGCCCTGCTCGGTCATGGCGAAAACGCCGAGTTCATTGACCGCGCCAAAGCGGTTTTTGTGGCTACGTAACGTGCGGAAACGGGAATCGGCATCCCCGTCCAGCAGCACCGAGCAGTCGATACAGTGCTCCAGCACCTTCGGACCGGCCAGCGAGCCGTCTTTGGTGACGTGGCCGACCATCACAATCGCCACGCCGCGAGTTTTAGCAAAGCGCGTCAAATAAGCCGCGGTTTCACGTACCTGGGCGACACTGCCCGGCGACGACTGCACGTCGGCCATATGCATCACCTGGATGGAGTCGATCACCATCAGCTGCGGCTTTTCTTCATCGGCGATCTGACAGATCTGCTCAATGCTGGTTTCCGAGAGCATGTTCAGGTTGGCCGTCGGCAACCCGAGACGATGGGCGCGCATCGCCACCTGTTGCAGGGACTCCTCCCCGGTGACGTACAGGGTTTTCATCCCCTCCGCCAGTTTGCAGAGGGTTTGCAGCAGCAGCGTCGATTTCCCGGCGCCGGGGTTGCCGCCAATCAGGATCGCGCTGCCCGGCACTACGCCGCCGCCCAGCACGCGGTCAAACTCTTTAAAGCCGGTGGAGAAACGCGGCAGCGCCTCCAGGCTGATATCTGACAGCTTCTGCACCTTCGACACGCCGGCGTTACCGGCATAGCCTGAAAGACGCTCGTTTCTCGCCACCTGCGGCGACGCGGCGATGCGCATCTCGGTGATGGTGTTCCAGGCATGGCAGGCGCTGCACTGCCCCTGCCAGCGCGGATAATCCGCACCACATTCATTACAGACAAATGCGCGTTTTGGAGCTTTCGCCACGTTTACCTCTTACTTTTGGTTCATGCTGCCCGAGAGAATACAGAATACCCCCATCAGGTCAGCGTGGCGGATAGTTACTTCCGCCTGTTCATTCACTTTAGGCTTCGCGTGATAGGCGATGCCGAGGCCTGCCGCCTTAATCATCGGCAGGTCGTTGGCGCCATCACCGATAGCCACGGTTTGCGCCGTTGGGATCTCATACTTTTCCGCCAGCTTGCGCAGCGTATTGGCTTTATATTTCGCATCGACGATATCGCCGAGCACGTTGCCGGTGAGCTTGCCGTCGCGGATCTCCAGCTCATTGGCGAACACCGCGTCGAGATGCAGCTTGTCGCGCAGGTACTCGGCAAAGAAGGTGAAGCCGCCGGAGGCGATCGCCACTTTCCAGCCTAACGTTTCCAGCTTGAGCACCAGCTGTGCCAGGCCCGGCATCAGCGGCAGCGCGTCGCGCACCTGCAGTAAAATACTGGCATCCGCATCTTTCAGCGTCGCCACGCGCTGGCGCAGGCTGGCGGTGAAGTCCAGCTCCCCGCGCATCGCCCGCTCGGTCACTTCCGAGACCAGCTCGCCGGTGCCGGCCAGTTTCGCAATCTCATCGATGCATTCGATCTGGATCGCCGTGGAGTCCATGTCCATCACCAGCAGGCCCGGGGTGCGCAGATGGGGGATTTTACCCAATGGCGCGACGTCCAGCCCCGCCTCATGCGCCAGTCGCGTCGCACGGGGAGTCAGCGAACCGGCCAGGCGGATCACCTGATAATCCTCGACCACCCAGGAGGCAACGATCACTAACGCGGCGCCCAGCTCGCGCTGCCAGTCCGTCAGACGGCGCTTATTCAGCCCACGCCCGTACAGCAGCCAGCCGCTGCGCCCAGCGTGATAATCCAGCGGCATGACCTCATCGCCGCTCAGGGAAAGCGGCAACCCAGGCCACAGGGAAACGTCTTCAGGCAGGTCGCACCAGGTCAAACTGTTAGGCATTACGGCTCCACATCTCTTCATTCAGGCGAGGAAAATAACGCATGAGGCTACCTTGTAACCAGCGCTTCTGGCAACATTAAGCTGCAAATTTTCAAAGGTGGAATATGGTTCGCGCAAAACTGAAATTCCGGCTGCATCGTGCGGTCATTGTCCTTATCTGTCTGGCGCTGCTCGTCGCACTGATGCAGGGCGCCTCGTGGTTCAGTCAGAACAGTCAGAAACAACGCAATCCACAGCTGGAAGAGCTGGCCCGCACGCTGGCGCAGCAGGTGGTACTGAATCTCGTGCCGCTGATGCGCAGCGAAACACCGGACGAGAAGCGCATTAATCAACTGTTGACGCAGCTGACCCATAACAGCCGCGTACTGGACGCCGGCGTGTATGACGAACAGGGCGACCTGGTGGCACGCTCTGGCGAAAGCGTCGAGGTTCGCGACCGGCTGGCGCTGGACGGCAAAAAAGCCGGCGGCTACTTCAACCAACAGATTGTCGAGCCGGTGCCAGGGAAAAACGGTCCGCTGGGCTACCTGCGTCTGACCCTCGATACTCATACCCTGGCGACCGAGGCGAAGCAGGTGGATAATACCACCAATATATTACGCCTGATGCTGTTACTGTCCCTGGCTATCGGCGTGGTGCTAACCCGCACGCTGCTGCAGGGCAAACGCACACGCTGGCAGCAATCGCCCTTCCTGCTCACCGCCAACAAGCCGGTTGAGGATGAAGACGATGAAAAGAAAGGAAATCTATAATGTCCACATTGCGCCTCCTGCTCTCTGACTCTTACGACCCGTGGTTCAACCTGGCGGTCGAGGAGTGTATTTTCCGCCAGATGCCCGCCACCCAGCGGGTGCTGTTCCTGTGGCGCAATGCCGATACCGTGGTCATCGGCCGCGCGCAGAATCCGTGGAAGGAGTGTAATACCCGCCGCATGGAGGAAGATCACGTGCGGCTGGCCCGTCGCAGCAGCGGCGGCGGCGCGGTGTTCC
The DNA here is from genome assembly GCF_001620885.1 of Klebsiella sp. D5A. NCBI lineage: Bacteria > Pseudomonadati > Pseudomonadota > Gammaproteobacteria > Enterobacterales > Enterobacteriaceae > Klebsiella > Klebsiella sp. D5A. The sequence goes on from NZ_LOAR01000006.1 coordinate 259,451, forward strand.
ACGACCTCGGCAATACCTGCTTTACCTTTATGGCAGGCAAACCGGAGTACGACAAAACCGTCTCCACCGCTATCGTGCTGGCGGCGCTCAATTCACTCGGCGTAACCGCCGAAGCCTCCGGGCGCAACGATCTGGTGGTCAAAACCGACAGCGGCGACCGCAAAGTGTCTGGATCCGCCTATCGCGAGACCATCGACCGCGGTTTCCATCACGGCACCCTGCTGCTGAATGCCGATTTAAGTCGCCTCGCTAACTACCTTAACCCGGACCAGAAAAAGCTACAGGCCAAAGGCATTACCTCGGTGCGCGGTCGCGTGGCGAACCTGGTTGATCTGCTGCCGGGCATTACCCATCAGCACATTTGCGAGGCGATTCAGGAGGCGTTCTTCAGCTATTACGGCGAACGGGTGGACGCCGAGGTGATCTCCCCGGACAACACGCCGGACCTGCCGAATTTTGCCGAGACCTTCGCCCGCCAGAGCAGCTGGGAGTGGAACTTCGGCCAGGCGCCGGCCTTCTCTCATCTGCTGGACGAGCGCTTTCGCTGGGGCGGCGTTGAGCTGCATTTTGACGTCGAGAAAGGCCATATCACCCGCACGCAAGCCTTTACCGATAGCCTGAACCCGGCGCCGCTCGAGGCCCTGGCGGCACGCTTAGTTGGCTGTCAGTATCGGGCGGAAGTCTTGCAGCAGCAGTGTGAGGCGCTGGTCGGCGATTTCCCGGAGCAGGAAGCGGAACTCAAAGAACTGTCGGCGTGGATAGCCGGCGCGGTGCGTTAATAAAAAAAGCCCGCTGCGCTTAGCGGGCCTGGAAAACCGTAGGCCGGGTCAGGCGAAGCCGCCACCCGGCACAACAGGTCTTATTCTTTATCGCCCAGCAGTACCGATTCCAGCGCGATTTTGATCATATCGTTGAAGGTCGTCTGACGCTCAGCGGCAGTGGTCTGCTCGTGGGTACGGATGTGGTCGGAGACGGTGCAGATGGTCAGCGCTTTCGCGCCGAACTCCGCCGCCACGCCGTAGATCCCGGCCGCTTCCATTTCCACGCCGAGGATGCCGTATTTTTCCATCACGTCGAACATGGACGGGTCTGGCGTATAGAACAGGTCAGCGGAGAAGATGTTGCCCACGCGCGCGTCAACGCCCAGCGCTTTCGCCGCGTCTACCGCGTTACGCACCATGCCGAAATCGGCAATCGCCGCGAAATCATGGTCTTTGAAACGCAGACGGTTCACTTTAGAGTCGGTGCACGCGCCCATGCCGATCACCACGTCACGCAGTTTGACATCTTCACGCACCGCGCCGCAGGAGCCCACGCGGATGATTTTCTTCACGCCGAAATCGGTGATCAGCTCTTTGGTGTAGATTGAGCAGGACGGGATACCCATCCCGTGGCCCATCACGGAGATTTTGCGGCCTTTATAAGTACCGGTGAAGCCCAGCATGCCGCGCACGTTGTTCACTTCACGAACGTCTTCAAGGAAGGTTTCTGCAATGTGCTTCGCGCGCAGCGGGTCGCCCGGCATCAAAACGACGTCAGCGAAATCGCCCATTTCTGCGTTAATGTGAGGAGTTGCCATCTTCAGTTCCTTTTACATTGTTGTTTTTGCCGGGTGGCGGCTACGCCTTACCCGGCCTACAAATCGTAGGCCCGGATCGCTGTGCGCCACCGGGCAATGACCTCAGAACATGGCTTTGCCATATTCCATGTCAGACGTACCAAAGTATTTCGCAATAGTCTGGCCGATGTCCGCGAAGGTTTCACGGTGACCGAGCGAACCCGGTTTCACTTTCGGGCCGTACACCAGCACCGGAATATGCTCGCGGGTATGGTCGGTACCGGTCCAGGTCGGGTCACAGCCGTGGTCGGCGGTGAGGATCAGAATGTCGTCTTCGCCAACCAGCTCCATCAGCTCCGGCAGACGGCGATCAAACAGCTCCAGACCCGCCGCGTAGCCGGCGACATCGCGACGGTGGCCCCAGGAGGAGTCAAAGTCGACGAAGTTAGTGAAGACGATGGTCTCGTCGCCCGCTTCCTTCATCTCTTTGATGGTCGCGTCGAACAGCGCGTCCAGCCCGGTGGCTTTCACTTTCTTAGTGATGCCGCAGTTGGCGTAGATGTCGGCGATTTTACCCACGGACACCACGTGGCCGTTCTTCTCGTCAACCAGCTTCTGCAACACGGTCGGCGCCGGCGGTTCGACCGCCAGATCGTGACGGTTGCCGGTACGCTGGAAGTTACCGGCTTTGTCGCCGATAAACGGACGGGCGATGACACGGCCAATGTTATAGCCGCCTTCGGTCAGCTCTTCACGCGCGATTTCGCACAGCTCATACAGCTTGTCGAGGCCAAAGGTCTCTTCGTGACAGGCGATCTGGAACACTGAGTCAGCGGAGGTATAGAAGATCGGTTTCCCGGTTTTCATATGTTCTTCGCCGAGCTGATCGAGGATCACCGTCCCGGAGGAGTGGCAGTTGCCGAGGTAGCCCGGCAGGTTCGCACGCTTCACCAGCTTATCCAGCAGCTCCTGCGGGAAGCTGTTTTCATGGTCGCTAAAGTAGCCCCAGTCAAACAGCACCGGCACACCGGCGATTTCCCAGTGACCGGACGGCGTATCTTTACCAGAAGAGAGTTCATGCGCCCAGGCATAGGCACCAATCACTTCGGCATTGCCATCCATTCCGGCGGCAATTTTACCGGTAGAACCTTCATGCGCTTTCACCAGACCCAGACGGGTCAGGTTCGGTAAATTCAGCGGGCCCTTGCGGCCATTGTCAGCCTCGCCTTTGGCGCAGGCTTCCGCAATGTGGCCCATCGTATCGGCGCCGACGTCGCCAAAGCGGTCTGCGTCTTCCGTTGCACCAATCCCAAAGGAGTCCAGCACCATGATAAATGCACGTTTCATCTTGTTCTCCATACATCTTGCGCTGCAAAAAAGCGATCAGATCAGTATATCGCTATTCAGTGATGCGGCGATAGACTGTCGGTGTAATTTCCGGGGCTTTATCGTCCAGTTTAATGGCCGCTTTGACCGCTTTCGCGGCCTCCTGCCAGCTGTTCTCGTCTTTGGCATGGATCACCGCCAGCGGACGCTGTCCGTCAACGTGGTCACCCAGACGCGCCATATCGGTAAAGCCAACGCTATAGTCAATGGTATCTGATGCCTGGCGGCGGCCGCCGCCCATAGAAACCACTGCCATTCCCAGCGCGCGAGTATCCATCGCGCTGATAAAACCTTCGGTATCAGCATAGACCGCTTTGCTCAGCATCGCCGTCGGCAGATAATGATCATAATTCTCGACAAAGTCGGTCGGCCCTTTCTGCGCCGCGACCATGCGGCCAAAGACTTCCGCCGCTTTACCGTTATCCAGCACCGCCTGCAGCTTCGCGCGCGCCTCGGCGTCATCCGCCGCCAGCTTGCCGGAGATCAGCATTTCCACACACAGCGCCATCGTCACGTCGAACAGGCGTGGGTTGCGATATTCGCCGGTCAGGAACTGCACCGCTTCGCGAACTTCAACAGCGTTGCCGGCGCTGGATGCCAGCACCTGATTCATATCGGTCAGCAGCGCGGTGGTACGCACGCCGGCGCCGTTGGCAACACCCACGATCGCTTCGGCCAGCGCGGCAGAGAGTTCATAAGTCGGCATAAAGGCGCCGCTGCCGACTTTGACGTCCATCACCAGCGCGTCCAGCCCTTCCGCCAGTTTCTTGGCCAGAATCGAGGCGGTAATCAGCGGGATGGAGTCCACCGTCGCGGTAATATCGCGGGTGGCATAGAAACGTTTGTCGGCCGGAGCAAGCGAGCTGGTCTGCCCGATAATCGCCACGCCGACATCTTTAATAATCTCGCGAAAGCGGTTGTCGTCCGGGAAGATATCGAAGCCCGGGATCGCTTCCAGTTTATCCAGCGTACCGCCGGTATGGCCGAGGCCACGCCCGGAGATCATCGGTACATAACCGCCGCAGGCGGCCACCATTGGCCCCAACATCAGCGAGGTCACGTCACCCACGCCGCCGGTGGAGTGTTTATCGACGATCGGGCCGTTGAGGTTAAGGCTTTTCCAGTTGAGAACGGTGCCGGAATCCCGCATCGCCATGGTCAGCGAAACACGCTCCGGCATGGACATATCGTGGAAGAAAATGGTCATCGCCAGCGCGGCGATTTGCCCTTCTGAGATAGTATTGTCGCGGATGCCGTTGATGAAAAAGCGGATCTCTTCATCGCTTAATGCATGACCATCACGTTTTTTACGAATAATTTCTTGTGCGAGAAACACGGTAACCTCCCAAAGAGAATAAATTGCCGGATGACGGCGCGAGCGCCTTATCCGGCCTACAGGCATCCATTCGTAGGCCGGATAAGCGCAGCGCCATCCGGCAAATCAAGGGATTAGTAGCTGCTGGCGCTCTTGCCGTCGCCGTGACCCAGCGCTTTCAACAGGCTAGCCAGCAGGCTGGATGCGCCAAAACGATAGTGACGAGAATCGGCCCAGTCGGCGCCGAACAGTTCATCAGCGATCGCCAGGAACTGCTGCGCATCTTCCGCGCTGCGTACGCCGCCGGCAGGCTTGAAGCCAACGGTTTTCTCAACGCCCATATCGCGGATCACTTCCATCATGATGCGCGCGCTTTCCGGCGTGGCATTCACCGGCACTTTGCCGGTCGAAGTTTTGATAAAGTCAGCGCCTGCCTTGATAGAGATTTCAGACGCTTTGCGGATCAGCGCTTCTTCTTTCAGCTCACCGGTTTCGATGATCACTTTCAGCAGCACGTTGGCCGCCGCGCAGGCCTCTTTACAGGCTTTCACCAGCTCGAAACCGACCTGCTCGTTGCCGGCGATCAGCGCGCGGTACGGGAAGACCACGTCCACTTCATCGGCACCGTAAGCGATCGCTGCGCGGGTTTCCGCCAGCGCAATGTCGATATCGTCATTACCGTGCGGGAAGTTGGTGACCGTGGCGATGCGAATATCCGGCGTTCCTTGCTCGTTCAGCGTTTTACGGGCAATCGGGATGAAGCGCGGGTAGATACACACCGCCGCAGTGTTACCCACCGGGGTTTTCGCCTGATGACACAGGGCAATGACTTTCTCATTGGTGTCGTCGTCATTCAGGGTGGTCAGGTCCATCAGTTTTAACGCGCGCAGGCTGCTTGCTTTTAAATCAGTCATTTCATACTCCGCCGGCGTCATGCCGGATCAATAGTTTGTTCACCTTGCGAGTCTGTTACTATTGTAACATCCACTCGCTGTTACACTTCGACATTCATCACAGTTAATGAAAACTACTTACTAATTTGCATTACTGTGATGTGATTCAAGTCACAATTAATCATCCATTATCGCGACGCTTACCTGTACGTCCTGTTTAAGCATAACCGGCAAAGCGCAGTGAGTGATGATGTTATTATTCTAACATATCCTACTAAGGTTTCTCGACGCCATGGCGCACAATTTGTGCACATCGTCGCCATAAACAACAGTTTATTATTGAGATATAAAGAATTTTAGATGGACAAAAAAATGATGGAATTATCACAGCAGGCCAAAATCGAGGCCTGCTTCGTCTCAGGCGGAAAAGGAGAGGCTTAGCCCGCGAGCGCGGAAAAGAGGCTTTTTGTATTCGCCATCACCGCGGCTTCAATCGTCGGTGCCGGTTCCGCGCGCAGTTCACATAGCGCGTCAAATACGCGCGCCACCTGTTCAGGGCGGTTGGGCTGACCCTGAAAACCATTCAGCGGCATATCCGGCGCATCGGTCTCCAGCAGCAGCGCGGAAAGCGGCAGACGCGCCATCACTTCGCGGGTTTTGCTGGCGCGCGGATAGGTAATAGTGCCGCCAACGCCAATCTTATAGCCGAGCTGAACGAAGCGCTCGGCCTGCTGTAGGCTGCCGGCGAAGCCATGTACCACGCCGGTGCGCGGCAGGGCATGTTTTTTCAGCAGCATCGCCAGCTTATCGTGGGTACGTCGGGAGTGGAGGATCACCGGCAGATCGTAACGCTTCGCCAGCCTCAGTTGCTCCTCCAGCAGCGCTTGCTGGCGGTCAAACTGCGGATCGTCGCGATAGAGATCGAGGCCAATCTCCCCCACCGCCACCAGTTTTGGCGGACGCAGGGACAGACACCTCTCCAGCTGCGCCAACCCCTCATCGGCATGCTGCTCAATGACGATCGGATGCATGCCCAGCGCGGCGTACAGCGCCTCATGCTGCGCCGCCAGCGCCAGCACCCGGTTAAAACGCGCAGCGGAGATGGCCGGGACAATGATCTGCCCGACACCGGCCTGGGCCGCGCGCGCCAGGCTGGCGGTTTCATCCTCGGCGAAGGGAGGAAAATCGAAGTGGCAGTGGGTATCGATAAAACGGTGGCTCATGCCAGATCCTCATGATCAAAGCTGGCGTCATTCGCCTGCGGTGCAGGAATGACAGTCGCCTGAGGCGCTTCATTGGCCACCGGTACGGGCGGCACCACCACCGGCGCAGCCCGGGCAATACGCGGCGCATGGCGCAGCAGCGGCGGCTGGTCGGCCAGCAGTTTACCCACCGTCGCCAGGAAATAGCGGCCACACTGACGTCCGGTTTTGTAGTCCTCCAGCAGCGCCGGCAGCCGACTGCCAAGCGCCATACTGCGCAATGGCCGCTGCGGGTAGATTTCGAAGATCCGCAGCTTGCCGGGTGGCTTCTCGATGAACTGCTGGATAGCGCGGTAAGTGTTTTCGTGGTGGTGCACCAGATTGACCAGCGGCTGCAGGCTGCTCTCCCCCAGCCAGCGCTCCATCCGCTTAAACCACTGCGGGGTATAAAACATCTGCGAGGGGACGGTACGGATCACCACGATGGTCTGCGCGCCGCGGCGGGCCGCCTCCTGCACCGGGATCGCATCGCTGACGCCGCCGTCAAGGTAGCTGACGCCGTCGAGCAACACGCCGCTGCGATAAAAGCCGGGGATGGCGCTGGAGGCGCGGATCAGGTCCAGCCACGTTTGCGGCGTCGGCGAAAAATAGCTGGCAGAGTAATCGTCACCGCGGCAGGCGCACAGCCACAGCTCTTTCCCCAACGCGAACTGCGCTTCAGCATAATTCATGGCCAGCGGCATCTGCTGCGAAGTGGCCTCCACCAGCCAGTCGAGATCGATAAGGTTGCCGCCGCGCACAAAGCGCATCGGATCGAAAAATTGGCGTGAGGTGGTGTAGCGGGTGATAACTTTGCGGGCATAGCCTTGCTGATTACACATGTAGGCGGAGAGGTTTTGCGCGCCGGCGGAGGTCCCCAACATCAGATCAAAGGGGTTAAATCCGGCGCGCATAAATTCGTCCAGCACCCCGGCAGTAAAAATCCCTCGCTGTCCCCCGCCTTCGCATACCAGCGCCAGCTTACCTGGTCGGAAGGGTTTAACCGCCAGCGGGGCGATATTGCCCAGCGTGACGGGAATGCGTTGCCCCACCCTGCTTTCCTGTTCGATTGGTCTTCTCCTGACAAGGTAACGCAATTTGCCCACCGCTTAAACCGCGAAAGCCAGTCCGCAGGACTGGCTTTGTGTAAGATGACGTGTCAGTAAAAATGCTCAGGCTTCAGCATCGCCCGCATCGCGGGCCACCTAAGGACGTCTGCGTCCTGTAAACAGGCTCACCAGGAACAGGATAATCCCGACGACAAAGACGATTTTCGCGGCGCCAGCGGCAGTACCCGCCAGACCACCAAAGCCCAGGGCCGCAGCAATTAATGCAATGACCAGAAAAATAATTCCCCATCGAAACATACTTTTCTCCTTACCATAATGGACGGTGAACAGCGGTTTGCGCACCCTTTCTGTATAGCTCATCGCTCAGAGGATGCTGCTATTCGTTCGGCAACCTTGGCCAGACAACACTTTTGTTAATAACTCGATTTACTTAACGCTAAGATCGTTGCGGACGCTTTTCACGCCGGAGACCGCTTTCGCAATCTCTGCCGCACGCTCCGCCTGCGCCGCGGAAGCCACCGTACCGGTCAGATACACCGCGCCGGCGTTGGTTTCGACTTTCACATTGCGCGAAGGGACAATGTCATCCGCCAACAGCTTGGCTTTCACTTCGCTGGTAATGGCGGTATCCCCGGCATAGCCTTTCAGCGTCGCCGTCTCGCTCGATGATTTATGATGGACCGTCAGCTTGTCGTTAACGTGCGAGACGCCTTCGACCCCTTTCGCTACGCTCAGTGCCTGACTTTTCTGTTCAGTACTGGTGACGTCGCCGCTGAGGGTGACCACTTTATTCTCCGTTTTCACCGAAATATCGCCGGAGTTAATATCTTTATGGTCGATCAACGCCGCTTTTACCCGCGCGGTAATGGTGCTGTCATCCATAAAATCGCCGACTTTATTAATCGAATTGTCTACCGCCTCTCCCGCATTGCTGGCAGCCGACTTCGCACTGTCTACCGTTGTTTTTTCCGTCTCTGCCGAGGCGTTCAACGCGGCTAAGCCTAAGAAGAGCGCCAGCAACATATTGGCATTCTTTAGTCTGGTCATCGTGATGTCCTCGTTTTTTCACCAGCGCTGGCGTCTGAAAGCAGTGAATTACGCCAGCATTTTTAAAATCACGAATTAAATATAGTAGACAGACGAAGGGGTTGCGGATGATATGGACAAAAAACAGACGAATTAGCGGTGTTTTAAGAACTTTCCAGAAGGAGGGAAACGCGAGCGTGGAAAGAAAAAAGCGCGGGCTATGCCGCGCTTCATCAGGGATTAGTGCTCGCGCGTTTTGCGGAACACCACGTCAGGATAACGCTCCTGCGTCAGGTTCAGGTTGACCATTGTCGGGGCGATATAGGTCAGATTATCACCGCCATCCAGCGCCAGCTGAACTTCGTTTTTACGTTTGAACTCTTCGAATTTCTTCACATCCGTGGATTCAACCCAGCGCGCGGTGGCCACGTTGACCGATTCGTAAATCGCTTCCACGTTGTATTCGCTTTTCAGACGCGCGACGACCACGTCAAACTGCAGCACACCAACGGCGCCGACGATCAGGTCGTTATTGGCGATCGGACGGAAGACCTGTACCGCGCCCTCTTCAGAGAGCTGAACCAGCCCTTTCAGCAGCTGTTTCTGCTTCAGCGGATCCTTCAGGCGAATACGACGGAACAGTTCCGGTGCGAAGTTCGGAATACCGGTGAACTTCATCATCTCGCCCTGGGTGAAGGTATCGCCAATCTGAATGGTGCCGTGGTTATGCAGGCCGATAATATCGCCCGGATACGCTTCTTCAACGTGAGAACGGTCGCCGGCCATAAAGGTCAGCGCGTCGGAAATCACGACGTCTTTACCGATACGCACCTGACGCAGCTTCATGCCTTTTTCATATTTGCCGGACACCACGCGCATGAAAGCCACACGGTCGCGGTGTTTCGGGTCCATGTTGGCCTGAATTTTAAACACGAAGCCGGTAAATTTCTCTTCCGTGGCGGTGACTTCACGCGTGTCGGTGTTACGCGGCATCGGCGCCGGCGCCCACTCCACCAGGCCATCCAGCATATGGTCAACGCCGAAGTTACCTAACGCGGTCCCGAAGAACACCGGGGTGATTTCGCCCGCCAGGAACAGATCTTTATCGAACTCGTTTGACGCGCCCTGCACCAGCTCCAGCTCGTCGCGCAACTGCTGCGCCAGGTCTTCCCCCACCGCTGCGTCGAGTTCCGGGTTGTTGAGCCCCTTCACGATGCGCACTTCCTGAATGGTGTGGCCTTTACCGGTCTGATACAGGTAGGTTTCATCTTTGTAGAGATGATAAACGCCTTTGAACAGCTTGCCGCAGCCGATAGGCCAGGTAATCGGCGCGCAGCCGATTTTCAGCTCATTCTCAACTTCATCCAGCAACTCCATCGGATCGCGGATATCACGGTCGAGTTTGTTCATAAAGGTGAGGATCGGCGTGTCGCGCAGACGGGTAACTTCCATCAGCTTACGGGTCCGGTCTTCAACGCCTTTCGCCGCGTCGATCACCATCAGACAGCAGTCAACCGCCGTCAGAGTACGGTAGGTATCTTCGGAGAAGTCTTCGTGCCCCGGCGTATCCAGCAGGTTCACCAGGCAGTCGTGATACGGGAACTGCATCACCGAGGTGGTGATTGAGATCCCACGCTGCTTTTCCATCTCCATCCAGTCGGACTTTGCATGCTGGCTGGAGCCACGGCCTTTTACGGTACCGGCGGTCTGAATCGCCTGTCCGAACAGCAGCACCTTTTCGGTGATGGTGGTCTTACCGGCATCCGGGTGAGAAATAATGGCAAAAGTGCGGCGTTTGGCCACCTCTTGCAGATAAGGAGACAACGTCATAATTAATCTTCTAAGTAAACGCAGCAACGGGCTGCGCATGTGGAATACGAAAAATTGCGGCTATTTTACCCATCAATGGGGGGGAGGCAATCAGTGTTTACACAGGAGCTGCTCCAGTTCGCTTAACGAGGTCACCGTCCAGTCGGGCTGCAGGTCTACCGGCAGCGTTTGCTGGTGCGCATTCAGCCAGCAGGTCGCCAGGCCGGCATTCACGCCGCCGCGGATATCCGACTCAGCGGTATCACCGACCATCAGTACTCGCGAGCGCGGTGGATTACCCGCCTGCTCCAGCGCGTAATCGAAGATGCGCGCATCCGGCTTGGCGACGCCGACTTCTTCAGAAATAATCAGTAAATCAAAGTGATCGCGTAAACCTGTGCGTTCCAGACGAGTCTGCTGCAGCGAGGTAAAACCGTTGGTGATGATGCCCATCCTGACCTTGCCCTGCAGCGCGTTAAGCAGCGAGACCGCCCCCGGCAGCGGGGCACAGATTTCCGCCATCGCATTCATAAACGCGTCGTTGAGCTCACCCGGCTTAACATTCAAACGTTCCGCCCAGCTGTCAAAGCGCTGGTGCTGCAGCTGCAGCGAGGTGATGACGCCGTTTTGATAATCCACCCACAGCGGCTTATTCACGGCCTGATAGTCCTGAAAATCTTCGGCGGTAAATGTCACGCTGTAGTCGAGAAACATCCGCTGTAAGCCGCTGAAAGAATCAAACGAAAACAACGTTTCATCGGCATCAAAGAAAATCCAGTCCCATTTCATCGTATCACCTTGTCTTACATACTGATTGGCAGAGCCATAATAATGGCGTCTTCGCGCCCGTCGACCGTCGGATAGTAGTTGCGGCGGATGGTCGCTTCGTTAAAACCCACGCTTTCATAGAGCGCAATGGCGGCAGCGTTGGAAGCGCGCACCTCCAGCCATAGCGTGACGACTCCGCGTTTTTCAACTTCATCAATAACATGTTCCAGCAGTTCCCGTCCCAGGCCACGGCGCTGGTATGCGGGGTCGACGGCGATGTTAAACAGCGTCGCTTCATCAAGGACAATCTGAGTAATGGCAAATGCCGCCATTTCCCCATCCACTGCCAGTTGGTAATTCAGATAACGTTCACCCTGATTGCTGGCAAAGGTCTGTTCGCTCCACGGGAAAGCGTGGGCGCGTTTTTCGATTTGCCAGGCGTTGGATAAATCAGCCGTGCTGAGGGTAGAAATCGTGTTCATGTGCGCAGATTTGTTGCCAGAACGCCCTGCGAGCAGGCGCGCTGGTCTGAAGTTCATCAAAAGCGGGGGTGGACACCTGGGCGCCCGCCAGCGGCAGCGACGCCTCTGTGCCCAACCGCCAGCTGTTGCAACGGCTGTCCTGCGGCAGCATCGCCACCCGCTCGGGGGTAAGCTGCAGGACCTGATCTGGCGTCACGGCCAGCGCGCGTAATATGTCGCCAATCAGCGGCTCTGTCAGCGACGGCGGGGTTTCTGCCACCATCACCAGACGAATATGTTCAGGAAGCGAGATAGCGATTTCGCCCTGCAACGCCCCCGGTCGGCGCAGCGACCACTGGGTAATGCCCAGCTGCTGTAATTGCCAGTCTCGTCGGGATGTCATAGCGAAACACTCCTGGTAAACAAGCGCGCAATATAGCAAATCCGTCGTATCTGCGCCAACAAACTACTATAATCGGCGCCAGTCTTAATGAAGGAGTGTTTCATGTCCGCTTTTACCCCGGCAAGTGAAGTCTTGCTGCGCCACAGTGATGATTTCGAGTCCGCCCGCGTTCTGTTTGCCGGTGACCTGCAGGATGACCTGCCTGCGCGTCTGGATACCGCGGCCAGCCGCGCTCATACCCAACAGTTCCACCACTGGCAGGTGCTGAACCGTCAGATGGGTGACAACGTCCGTTTTAGCTTAGTGGCCGAGGCCGCCGACGTCGCCGATTGCGACACCCTGATCTACTACTGGCCGAAGAACAAACCCGAGGCGCAGTTCCAGCTGATGAACCTGCTCTCTCTGCTGCCGGTGGGAATCGATATTTTCGTCGTCGGGGAAAACCGTAGCGGCGTTCGCAGCGCAGAGCAAATGCTGGCCGAATATGCCCCGCTGAATAAAATCGACAGCGCCCGTCGCTGTGGCCTCTACCATGGTCGTCTGGAAAAGCAGCCGGCCTTCGACGCCGAAGCATTCTGGGGCGAGTATGCGCTGGATAATCTGACGATTAAAACGCTGCCTGGCGTGTTTAGTCGCGACGGTCTGGACGTCGGCAGTCAGCTGCTGCTGTCCACTCTCGAGCCGCATACCAAAGGGAAAGTGCTGGATGTCGGCTGCGGCGCGGGCGTGCTGGCCGCAGTGCTGGCCAGCCATTCGCCGAAGGTGCGTCTGACCCTGTGCGACGTCAGCGCCCCGGCGGTCGAAGCCAGCCGCGCGACGCTTGCCGCTAATGGTTTTGCAGGCGATGTGTTTGCCAGCAACGTCTTTTCGGAGGTCAATGGTCGCTTCGACATGATCATCTCCAACCCGCCATTCCATGATGGGCTGCAGACCAGCCTCGAAGCGGCCCAGGCGCTGATCCGCGGCGCGGTTCGCCATCTGAACAGCGGCGGCGAAATGCGCATTGTCGCCAACGCCTTCCTGCCGTATCCCCAGGTGCTGGATGAGACATTTGGCTTCCATGAAGTGATCGCCCAAACAGGACGGTTTAAGGTCTATCGCACCATCATGACCCGCCAGGCGAAAAAATAATCGTCTTCTGGCGCCAGCGGCCCACTTGCGGTGCCGCTGGCTCTTCTTCGCGGCAAACCCGCCCATTTTTGCAGCAATCGATACAACCTGCATAATTAACTATTGACGTGCCGCCGAAAACCACTAGAATGCGCCTCCGTGGTAACGATACTTTCATAGTGTCGATGGTATGCGAAGGTGGCGGAATTGGTAGACGCGCTAGCTTCAGGTGTTAGTGTCCTTACGGACGTGGGGGTTCAAGTCCCCCCCCTCGCACCATAATCCACAAAGATATTGCTCGCACTGGGCGAAGGTGGCGGAATTGGTAGACGCGCTAGCTTCAGGTGTTAGTGTCCTTACGGACGTGGGGGTTCAAGTCCCCCCCCTCGCACCAACGAGGCAATATCCTAAAGAAAGAATACTGTGCGAAGGTGGCGGAATTGGTAGACGCGCTAGCTTCAGGTGTTAGTGTCCTTACGGACGTGGGGGTTCAAGTCCCCCCCCTCGCACCAATATTCTTTTCTCTTCCGGCATTATCCCCCCAGTTTAAAATCCAGAATCATCAGCATTATTCCACCAATCAATGCAACGCAAGATGGCAGCAGGATAAAGTGGCGCAGTTGACGATGCCATATCATCGCTGCGGACATCAGCATGCCCACCGTGACCAGCGCCCGCCACACATCGGCCGAGACTCCGGCATACCCGAGAGCGGCAATCAGCACGCCGGGAACCACCACACCCCAACCACTCCCTAATGCCCGCTGCAACATGGTTTCACCTCTCAAAACGATAATGATAACCAATATCATATGATAACATTTATCATTTGTCATTTGCGATGTGCTTTGCGTCTTTTTCTTTACGTTCGCGGTAATGACATACATTCATGAAGGTGATAAATTAAGCGGATTATCGATATATATTAAATATTTTGCTTATTTTGCAAATAACTTTTTTTTGCACATTGTTATCAGACTCTTCATTTTTGGCTTTCATCATTTTGAAATTTAACGACTAATAATGATTCTTCCGATATGACTGCACAAACCTGGCGAGCACACTACGCACAAAAATATCAATATTCCTTACGGCTTTTTTTACTGCTTAATTTCATTTCCTCCTCTCTGTCGCTGGTCAGCCCACTATTTACGGTAGTTCGTTTTACGCTGCCCTGCGCCCTGATCGTGGCCTGCAGCGGGCTGTTGCTGCTCTGGCACTGGAAATGGCCGCAAGCGAAAATAAATATTCCGGCTATCTCGTTGTTATTTGGCATGCTCTGGGCATGGCACGTGGTGGCAAAAGCGATGCTATTGACACCGCCGCATTTTAACTATCTGGTAATCGCCCTATTAAGCATTCTGTTTATCGGCACCATCGCTTTTTCCAATAATATCACTGCCTTTACCCTTCACTCTTTACCGACTTTCCTTATCTGCCTGATAATGTCAGAGGGGGAACAATGGTTGCGCATGACCTACTGTTTTGTGCTGCCTATTGCCGGTATTACCCTGCAAAATATTATCCAGAAGCGCAACGATGCCTTCACGCAAGGATTAATGGATAAGCTGATGCAGGAACGCAACACGCTCAACGATCTCAGTATGCTGGATCCCCTGACCGGTTTGTATAATCGCCGCGGGCTACAGAACCGCCTCGACACCCTGCTGGCGCTGGACGGAGACAACCACTTTGTGCTGCTCCTCGATATCGATCACTTTAAAGCCTATAACGACCACTATGGTCATATGATGGGCGACCAGGCGCTGATTCGCGTCTCTGCCGCGATCCGCAACGCCGTGCGCTCACGCGATATTGTCGCTCGTTTTGGTGGGGAAGAGTTTATGGTCCTGCTGACCAACAGCAGCGAGGAAACCGCCTGGCAGGCTGCCGAACGCATTCGCCAGCGGGTCTATGATCTGAAGATCCCGCATATGTTTAATGAAAGTGTCGCCACAAACGTGACCATCAGCATTGGCCTGACGCCGCTCATTGATGACAACATTGAGCAAGCGCTGGCACGAGCCGATGGCGCACTGTATGAGGCCAAAAATAAAGGACGCAATATTATTCTTGCCAGTTAGCTTTTCCTTCGCGCGCCGCGGTATCGCGGCGCCGACAAACTCCTTGCCATGCCGCCTGCAAACAACTAATATCAGGAATCATTATCATTTAGATTTGTATCTGGAAATCAAATGGCCTGGCGCTCCCTTTCTCTTAGCGACGAACTCATCTGGCGGGCTCCCTTCCCGACGGCTGAACGCGCGCTGGCGGAGAGTCTTCGGGCAAAAATCACTGCCCTGCGCCCTCATCTGCTGGATTTCCTGCGTCTGGATGAGCCTGCCCCGCCGCATGCGTTAACGCTCGCCGAGTGGTCGCAACCCATCGCGTTACGCTCCCTGCTGGCCACCTGGTCCGATCATATCTATCGTCATCAGCCCACGCAGCCGCGTGAACAGAAGCCCCTGCTCTCGCTCTGGGCCCAGTGGTATATCGGCCTGCTGGTGCCGCCGCTGATGCTGGCGCTGCTTAATGAACCGCAGGGACTCAGCCTGGCGCCAGAACATTTCCATGTCGAATTTCACGAGAGCGGTCGGGCTGCCTGCTTCTGGATTGATGTGCATAACGATGCCAGGATAGCAGCGCTTTCACCGCAGGCGCGGATAGATGCCCTGGTGATTCGTACCCTGCAGCCGGTTGTTGAGGCGCTGGAAGCGACGGGCGAGATCAATGGCAAACTTATCTGGAGTAATACCGGCTATCTGATCAACTGGTATTTAGGTGAAATGCGCACGCTGCTGGGCGATGAGCAGGTCGCCGCTCTGCGTCAGCACTGCTTCTTTGAAAAACAGCTCGCCGATGGTCAGGATAACCCGCTGTGGCGAACGGTGGTGCTGCGTGAAGGGCTGTTAGTCCGACGCACCTGCTGCCAGCGCTATCGCCTGCCGGATGTCCAACAGTGCGGCGACTGCACGCTGAAATAACGCCCCCTACCTCAAAATTAACGGGCGGCCCTTGCCGCCCGTTGCTATTTATGCGGTCTGTTGACTCTCCTGCTCCGCCCGCTCGGCCTCTTCCGCTTCCTGAGCAAGCAGCTGTTTCTCATACACCTTAAAGAACGGGAAGTAGATAATCGCCGACACGCAGGCCAGAACGATCACCAGAACCGCCGCCCGAAAATCCCAGCCCAGCGCCCAGGCGCCGCCAATCGGTGCTGGCGCCGTCCACGGTACCACCGAGATAACGCGGCCAATCAGATCCAGCTTCATTGCTGCCCAGGCCAGCACCGCGTTCACCATTGGCGCCAGCAGGAACGGAATAAAGAACACCGGATTCATGACGATAGGCGTCCCAAAGATAACCGGCTCGTTAATGTTAAACAGGCTTGGCACCACGCTCAGACGGCCAATGGAGCGCAAATGCGCTGAGCGGCTACGCAGATAACAGAACACCAGCCCCATGGTCGCCCCGGAACCACCAACCACTATGAAGAATGTCCAGAACGCCTCCATGAAGATATGCGGCAGAGGCGCCCCCTGGGCCAGCGCCTGCTGGTTCATACCGAGGTTGGTCAGCCAGAACATCTGCAGCATCCCGGACACAATCGCGGCACCGTGGATCCCGGCGAACCACAACAGGTGGCCAATAAGCACCGCCAGCAGAATTGCCGGCAGAGAGTCGGCTGCCGAAACCAGCGGTTTGAAGATGGCCATAATGGCCTGCGGGATCAGCATGTCAAAATGGTGCTGGATAAACAGACTCAGCGGATACAGCGTCAGCACGACCACCAGCACCGGGATCAACAGATCAAAGGAGTTTTTGATCATCGGCGGAACCTGGTCCGGCAAGCGGATCCCAATGTTGTGCGCTTTCAAAAAACGCATCATTTCCACGCAATAGATCGCCACCAGAATCGCGGTAAAGATCCCGGTCCCCCCGAGGCTATCCACCGGCAGCGTGCCATTGGTCTTCGGCGCAGCAATCAGCAAAAAGGCCATGATCGACAGCATTGCGCACATAAAGGGATCGAGCTGATTGGATTTCTCGTAGTGCTTACCGAGGTTATAGGAGATCGCCGCGCAGATGTAGATCGACATGATCCCCATCGTCATATCAAAGGGGGTCAGAATACGCCCCTCAAACTCTTTTGCCAGATCCAGCCAGGCGCGGGCAAAACCCCAGGTGGTATCCGGTGAGAAAGGTGGATAAGCAAACACCAGCAGGAACGATCCGACGATCATAAATGGCATCGCTGAGATAAAACCGTCACGGATAGCCATGACGTGGCGCTGCGATGAGATCCGCCCTGCTATGGGGCTTATGTAATTTTCTACAAAGCGAAATATCAAATTAAACGCAGCATGGTTAGCAGACATAGTAGCCCTCCTGACAGGCTATTGATACTGGCCCAACAACGATTACCCTGCCGTTACGATGACCGCTTTTTGATGCAGCAGGCCGCTGATGGATTACCGGCTATACTGCTCATGACGCAACGATTCATACACGGCTCTTATGTTATAAATAAAGTGAGAAGTGACTGTTCCAGTATTCATCTCTACGCGCCCAACCGCAACCGGTTACAGTAACCGGTTACGGTGAATGTGAAGGAGATCGACAAAATAGAAAGAATCTGGATTGTCCGCGCTGTTATTTACACTCCGCCAGGCTTGTGACAGATTTAACCAGGCTTAAATCAGGAGAATCCAATGAGTCTGCAGTCTGTACGGCAGTTTTTTGCCGAACACGCCCCCGATATCGAAATTATTGAGTTAAATCAGAGTACCGCCACCGTCGCGCTCGCCGCTGCCGCACACAACGTTGAGCCTGGACAAATCGCCAAAACGCTGTCGCTCAAGATCAAGGATAAGATTGTACTGATCGTCGCCAGGGGCGATGCGCGGCTGGATAACAAAAAGCTGAAAGAGACCTTTGGTGCGAAAGCCAGAATGTTAAGCAGCGATGAGGTGGTGACCTGGACCGGTCATCCGGTAGGCGGCGTGTGCCCTTTTGGTCTGGAAAATCCGCTGGCCGTCTATTGCGACGTCTCGCTCAGGCACTATCAGGAGGTGCTACCCGCAGCGGGAGCCATTCACAGCGCCGTTCGTATTGAACCAGAACGATTGGCGCAGCTCACCGATGCGACATGGGTAGACGTGTGTTTATAGCCGCGTTACGCCACCTGTTTAACGGCGTTGTTCGCGCTGCTCATCGGTAGATGCAGCAAGATATCCGCCGCGTTTAATAAACCGATGTCTGAGCGAACCCCGAGCTTGGTCATGGCGTTAAATTTATGCGCGCGGATAGTTTTAATGTTCCGGTTCAGCTGTATCGCAATATCAGAAAGCGAATATCCCCACGACATATACCGAAGGATGGCGTGCTCCGTTGGACTTAGCGGATCGTTGCACGCCTCTCTGTCGCAAAATTGTTCGCTGCCGCTGAGGTGATGATTGTCCAGCAACTGTAACAAACGCTCCTGTAACCCGCGTCGCGGCGCGGATTTATTCAGTATGCCGTGCAGACAAGCCGGCATAAGATGGCCGATCAGATGCATTTCACTTTCATTATTAGCCAGAATAATTGCCTGGACTTCCGGCCGACACCGCGCCATTTCATGAACAAAAAGCAGACTCTCAGCTCGTGAAGAACGGCTTCCCGAAAGAGAAAAGATAATGGCCGACCAGGAAAACGATGTTTCCGCCGCCCTGAGCATACTGACATTTTTAAACAGATGAATATGATATCGGCTATTATCTTCACGACTAAAGATATAGCGCCAGGCCATTTCCGTCATCACACATTTCTCTACGATGGCGACATGGCGGGTTGTGCTATTTTTTTCCATTCCATTTGCTCCCCGTAAGCTGAATTGATATTCAGCTCTTGCATTCCCTGCACGCTGTTGATCCAGGCATACATTTCAGCATTGCTTCGCAGTGATAAGCGTCGCATTGCGCTATTTTTCTGCGCACTGATGGTTTTATTGCTCTTTTTCAACAGCGCAGCGATCTGATTGATTCCCCATCCCTTTGCCAGAAGACGCAAAACCTTGCGTTCCGAAAGGGTCAGCATCGCCGCAGAGTGGTAGCTTGCGAAATCGCTATCCTCGTCTCCGGTGAACAACGTCCGGCTAATTTGCTCAGCGGCACGACTGCCGGCGCAAATCACCTCAATCAACCGGTTAACCGGCTCACTCTCCGAGATCAGCGAACTTTCAGGGCGAATTAAAAGCTCAACGGCCAATGGATAGAGGCTGTCACTGACCATAAAAACCCAGTGAATATCACGATACTGCGTCATCAGAGAGTAATACCGCTCGCAGACGGCACGGGGATGCGCAATCTCGCCGGAGATATCCGCGACGACCAGCACTGCCCGCCGCAGTTGCAAAAGGGTGAGCTCATCATGAGAACGACAAAAACTGAGTTCGTAATCAGGGAGATTTTCATTAAAGATAACCTTTAACCCTGACTGCATGACGGGAATTTTACTAATAACAACACCAAACTTACCTTGTCCTGGTAACATAACACCTCCGCTTCCTGTCGAAGTTCCTTCGCCTGCCGGCAAACAATCGGCGCTTAACATCATCGCCTTATCATTCTCTGAATGAATATAAAAAGTATATTCATGGCCTGCGTACACGGTATACGTAACGACCGAACCGTGGTCATACCGTGTAAATATTATTGCTGTGTATACTTGCGATTAATATTAGCACAGACGCTCCTGCGCTAATAAATTAGAAAAGATAAAACTATTATTTAGCAAAAATAATTTCAGGCACGTGAGTTATAAAGCATTATCTTTGATTGTTTCTCTAAATGCTTTAGGCGACATCCCGCTATAGCGGCGGAAAAAGCGAGAAAAATAGGCAGCATCACTAAACCCTAAGTAATCAGAGAGTTGTGTTACCGTCATGCGGGTGTACTGCAGATTGCGTCGCGCTTCCAGCATCAGGCGTTGATGCAATACCCCCAGCGCGCTACAGCCATAGAACTCGCGGCATAAATAATTTAAGTGCGTGACCGACAACCCAATTAGCTTCGCATACTCCGCCAGCGGGAGATGCTGCCGGTAGTGGCTCTCAATAAGCCGGGAAAAGTGGCGCATCATACTGCGCTTCCGCTCCGCTTTATCTTCCGCGGGCGGTGCGGGGCGGCACTGCCGGTTCAGCCAGGCCAGCAGCGTCCCCAGCAACGAGTACAACATCATCTCCCGGGCATCATGCTCTTCGCAATATTCCTCGCGAAGCGCCGAAAATAGCGTATGCATACGCCCCCGGGAACGGCCTACCGGCACGCACTGCGGTACACTAAGCACATCCAGCGGCTGGCCGAACTGGTTTTCAAACCGGCTCAGCAGCGGCAGCGCCAGGGAGAGCACATACCCTTGTGTCCCGGGTGAAAAATGAAACCCATGAATACAAAGGGCGGGAACCACCTGGATGCAGGACGCCGTCATCACCGCGGTGGCGCCTTCAATTTCGATCTCCGCCCGGCCCTGATGCAGGTAGAGGAGCTGGACCATTTCCGCATGCTGATGAACGCGAATATGCCACTCATACAGACTGCTACGCTGCAAAATCGACTCGCAGTGCAGCAGGTCCGGCGTTGGCCAGCCGCGCTCTTCGCCATACAGCTTAAATACGGGGACGACTTGCATGGGCGGCATAATCACTCCTCTTTAGTCAGGTAACGCGTTCCATGGGCAAGCCCACGTAGTTTTCCGCGATGGTGGTCAGCCCGGCGCGGGAGCCAAGGTAGTAGCGGCGGTCGGCGGCCTGCATTTTGGCGTCGAACGCATTCTGGTCCGGGAAATCATGCAGCAGGCGAGTCATAAACCAGCTAAAGCGTTCCCCTTTCCACACCCGATCCAGCGCCAGTTGCGAGTAGGTCGCCAGCAGATCGCTGCGGCCACGATGATAGTATTCACGCAGGATCCGCCACAGGTAGTTAACATCCGATGCCGCCAGGTTTAACCCTTTGGCGCCGGTTGGCGGAACGATATGCGCCGCATCTCCCACCAGAAACAGCCGCCCATACTGCATCGGCTCCACCACGAAACTGCGCAGCGGGGCAATGCTCTTCTCAAGTGAGTGACCAGTCACTAACCTGGATGCCAGGTCCTCCGGCAAGCGGCTTTTCAGCTCCTGCCAGAAACGTTCGTCCGACCAGGCTTCAACCTTATCGCTCAGCGGAACCTGTAGATAATAGCGGCTGCGCGTAAGTGAGCGCTGACTACACAATACAAACCCCCGCTGATGGTGTGCATAAATCAGCTCCGGATTGACCGGCGGCGTATCCGCCAGCAGGCCTAACCAACCAAACGGCCACACGCTCTCGTAGGTTTTGAGAATGTCAGCGGGAATGCTTTGCCGTGACACCCCGTGAAAACCGTCGCAACCGGCGATAAAGTCGCACTCCAGGCGGCAGGTTTCACCTTCGCTGAGGTAGGTGACCGTCGGTCGGTCGCTTTTCGCGTCATGAATAGCCACCTCGCTCACGCCATAGACGATCGGCGCGCCGCTGGCGGCCCGGGCCGCCATCAGATCGCGGGTCACTTCCGTCTGGCCATAAACCATCACACTCTTGCCGTCAGTCAGCTCGCTCAGTGCGACGGATACCCGCTGGCCATCAAACAGAAACTCCACCCCATGATGCACCAGGCCTTCGGCATCCATCCGCTGCGCCACGCCCGCTTCGCGTAGCAGATCGACGGTGCCGCTTTCCAGAATTCCCGCGCGGATGCGCCCCAGCACATACTGTGGCGTTTGACGCTCGAGGATCACGGTATGGATCCCGGCGTTGTGCAACAACTGCCCCAGCAGCAGCCCGGAGGGACCTGCGCCAATAATCGCGACCTGTGTTTTCATAGGGTTGTCTCACTCTTGCAGGGTTAATTATTTGTATATTTTTTGTTTAATAAAAGTGCTTTCCTGCATTTTTGATAAGTCAGACGGGAAAAAGAAGGGATGAATGGCGGCAAAAATTGCACTTTTCACCAAACTGGCAAAAGTGTGGGATGCTTCAAATTCTGCCGCCCCGCCAGCCGGGACATTTTTGCATATTATTTGATCCCGCCCCCCTCAGCCGCTACGGCGCTTCAGGTTAAAGTATCGACAGATAACCAGACGTCGCGGACAGCAGAGGAATTATGCAGGTTGATCGGTCACAGCAGCGGGCAATCACACGATTGTGCATCCAGTGTGGTCTTTTTTTGTTACAGCACGGCGCCGAAAGTGCGCTGGTGGAAGAGCTATCCACCCGCCTCGGACGGGCGCTGGGAATGGACAGCGTCGAAAGCGCCATCTCGTCTAATGCCATCGTGCTGACCACCATTAAAGATGGCGAATGTCTCACCTCAACGCGTAAAAATGTCGACCGCGGCATCAATATGCATGTGGTAACGGAAGTGCAGCACATTGTGATCCTCGCCGAACATAAGCTGCTCGACTATCGCGATGTCGAGAAGCGCTTTGCGCAGATCGTTCCCTTGCGTTATCCGCGCTGGCTGCTGGTCATCATGGTGGGGCTCTCCTGCGCCTGTTTCTGCAAACTGAACAACGGCGGCTGGGACGGCGCGCTGGTCAGCTTCTGCGCCAGTACGGTAGCCATGTACATTCGCCAGGTGCTGACCCACCGGTCCATGCATCCGCAGATCAACTTCTGCATCACCGCCTTTGTCGCTACCACCATCTCCGGGCTGCTGCTGCGCCTCCCGGCCTTTGCCAGTACGCCGACCATTGCCATGGCCGCCAGCGTCCTGCTGCTGGTTCCGGGTTTTCCTTTGATCAACGCCGTCGCTGATATGTTTAAAGGGCATATTAATACGGGGCTCGCCCGCTGGGCGATCGCCAGCCTGTTAACCCTTGCCACCTGCATTGGCGTGGTGATGGCGATGACCGTATGGGGGCTGCGCGGATGGGCATAATCTCGTTTATTTTCGCACTGGCGGAAGACATGCTGCTGGCGGCAATCCCTGCCGTTGGTTTTGCCATGGTCTTTAATGTCCCCCAGCGCGCCTTGCGCTGGTGCGCGCTGCTGGGGGCGATCGGTCACGGCTCGCGCATGGTCATGATGAGCGCCGGTTTTAACATTGAATGGGCCACCTTTCTCGCCGCGCTGCTGGTGGGCAGCATCGGCATTCAGTGGTCACGCTGGTATCTGGCGCATCCGAAGATTTTTACCGTCGCCGCCGTGATCCCGATGTTTCCCGGCATCTCGGCCTATACCGCGATGATCTCCGCGGTAAAGATCAGCCATTTTGGCTATTCTGAAGAGATGATGATTTTGCTACTGAGCAATTTTTTAAAGGCGTCGTCTATTGTGGGCGCCCTTTCTATTGGCCTGTCGATACCCGGTCTGTGGCTGTATCGTAAGCGCCCTCGCGTCTGACCCCGGCGTCGCGGTACAGCCGCGACGCTCCTTCCGCGATGGGCTCTGTGCTACTATGTGCAGATCACCCCACTCTTTGCAGTTCAGAGTTGAGATAGAGTTATGTCTTCGCGAATTTTAACCTCCCATTTTAGCGGCCTGGAAGAGTTCCTCCAGCAGCACGCGGCGCTGCTGGCGAAATCAACTGACGGCACCGTTGCCGTTTTTGCCAATAACGCGCCGGCATTCTATGCGCTGACGCCAGCGCGGCTGGCGCAGTTGCTGGAGCTGGAAGCCAGGCTGGCGCGCCCCGGCAGCGACATCGCCCTTGACCCGCAGTTTTTCGAGGAGCCATCCGCGGCGCCAGTTGCGGTGCCAATGGGCAAATTTGCCATGTACGCCGACTGGCAGCCTGACGCCGATTTTCAGCGCCTGGCCGCGCTATGGGGCATTGCCCTGAGCCAGCCAGTCACGCCGGAAGAGCTGGCTGCCTTCGTCGCTTACTGGCAGGCGGAAGGTAAAGTGTTTCACCACGTGCAGTGGCAGCAGAAGCTGGCGCGTAGCGTGCAAATCAGCCGCGCCAGCAACGGCGGACAGCCGAAGCGCGATGTGAACAGCGTGAGCGAACCCGACAGTCATATTCCGCGAGGTTTCCGAGGATGAGCATGAAAAACGTGGGCGACCTGATGAAGCGTCTGCAGAAAATGATGCCGGCCCATATCGAACCGGCGTTTAAAACCGGCGAAGAACTGCTGGCCTGGCAAAAAGAGCAAGGCCGGCTGCGTTCCGAAGCGCTGGAGCGGGAGAATCGCGCGATGAAAATGCAGCGCACCTTCAACCGCTCAGGGATCCGCCCGCTGCATCAGAACTGTTCCTTTGATAACTACCGCGTCGAGTGCGAAGGACAGATGAACGCCCTCGCCCGCGCACGTCAGTATGTGGAAGAGTTCGATGGCAATATCGCCAGCTTTATCTTCTCCGGTAAACCGGGGACCGGCAAAAATCACCTGGCGGCAGCCATCTGCAACGAGCTGCTGCTGCGCGGGAAGTCGGTCTTAATCATCACCGTGGCCGATATTATGTCGGCGATGAAAGATACCTTTGGCAACCGGGAAACGAGCGAAGAGCAGTTACTGAGCGACCTCAGCAAAGTCGACCTGTTAGTGATTGATGAAATTGGTATGCAGACGGAGTCTCGCTATGAGAAGGTCATTATCAATCAGATAGTTGACCGTCGTTCTTCATCCAAACGGCCTACCGGGATGCTCACCAACAGTAATATGGAAGAGATGAACAAGCTGCTCGGCGAACGGGTAATGGACCGTATGCGGCTGGGGAACAGTCTGTGGGTTATCTTCAACTGGGAAAGTTACCGGCACCGCGTCACTGGCAAGGAGTATTAAGAGATTTCCGGACGATGACGGCGTTATACTAAAGCGATTATTCAGTCACGCTTATGAGTCCGTCTATGAAATCGTTTAAAAATGGCTTACTTGCCGCTTTTGCCGCCAGTGCATTTACCCTCGCCGGCGCTCACGCTGCCTCCTGGCAGGATTCTCTTAACAGCGCCGCCAGCCAGCTTAGCGGCAGCAGCACCCAGACTGGCAGCGGCGGCATGTCCGTCTCCTCGCTAACCAGCCTGCTCAGCGGCAGCAGCCAGTCTCTGACCGCCAGCAGCATGAATAATGCGGCCGGGATCCTGTCATATTGCGCGCAACAGAAACTGGCCTCCGTGACCAGCGCCGATAACGTCAAAAACCAGGTGCTGGATAAACTGGGACTCAGCACGCCGGAAAAACAGAAACAAGACACCAACTATCTTGATGGCCTGCAGGGCTTGCTCAACAGTAATAACGGCCAGCAGCTGGACCTGAATACGCTTGGCAACAGCTCGCTGGCGAAACAGGTGAAAACCAAAGCCTGCGATCTGGTCTTAAAACAGGGCGTTAACTTCCTCTCCTGATACGTACTGCTCATGCCGCGTTTGTTGCCTTCGCGACGGCAGCGCGGCCTGAAACGGTTTTTTTACCCTTTTTCCCTCTCCGCTTCCCCGCCACACCGATCAAAAAAGGCAACATCTAAACCAATTCTGAATAACTGCACAGTTTCATGACGCTAGAATTGCAGCAAGATGGCGCTGCAATTACAGTGTGGCGTGAAAAGTAATCTATTCTGCCAGCCGACAACTGGCGCTAATGAGGATGAGCTGTGTCAGAGTTGTTATCCATCGCCTTATTTTTAGCTTCGGTGGTGCTGTATGCCTGGAAAGCGGGTCGTAACACCTGGTGGTTTGCCGCCACGCTCACGGTGTTAGGTCTGTTCGTGGTGCTGAATATCACCCTCTACGCCAGCGACTACTTTACCGGCGACGGCATCAACGACGCGGTGCTCTATACCCTGACCAACAGCCTGACTGGCGCCGGGATCGGCAAATACATTCTGCCGGGCGTCGGGGTGGGCGTCGCGCTGGTTGCCGTCTTTGGCGCGCTGGGCTGGGTGCTGCGCCGCCGTCGGCATCATCCTCATCACGTCGGTTACAGCCTGGCGGCGCTGCTGCTGGCGCTGGCCTCCGTGGATGCCAGCCCAGCCTTCCATCAGATCAGCGAGCTGGTGAAATCGCAGTCACGGGAAGGTGACCCGGACTTTGCCGCATACTACAAAGAGCCGTCGAAGCGTATCGACAATCCACAGCTGAACCTGGTCTATATCTATGGCGAAAGCCTCGAGCGTACCTATTTTGATAACGACGCCTTTCCTAACCTCACCCCTGAGCTCGGCAAAATAAAAGATCAGGGCCTCGATTTCAGCAATACCATGCAGCTCCCGGGGACGGATTACACCATCGCCGGTATGGTCGCCTCGCAGTGCGGCATTCCGCTGTTCGCGCCGTTTGAAGGCAACGCCTCGGCCTCGGTCTCCAGCTTCTTTCCCCAGAATATCTGCCTTGGCGATATCCTGAAAAACTCCGGCTATGAAAACTATTTTGTGCAGGGAGCCAACCTGCGCTTTGCCGGCAAAGACGTGTTTCTCAAATCCCACGGCTTCGATCACCTGTACGGGGCGGAAGAGCTCAAAACTACGGTAGCGGATCCCGCCTATCGCAACGACTGGGGCTTCTATGACGACACCGTGCTCGATGAGACGTGGAAAAAATTCGAAGAGCTGTCGCGCTCCGGTAAACGCTTCTCGCTGTTCGCCCTGACGGTGGATACCCACCACCCCGACGGCTTTATCTCGCGCACCTGCGAGCGTAAACGCTATGACGTGGACGGTAAGAAAAACCTCTCCTTCAGCGCCGTTAGCTGCAGCCAGGAACATATCGCCGCGCTGATAGAGAAGATTAAAGCCTCACCCTATTTCAAAAACACGGTCATCGTGGTCTCTTCCGATCACCTGGCCATGAAGAACAGCGCCTGGGATTACCTCAACAAGCACGATCGCAGCAATCTGTTCTTCGTCCTGCGCGGCGATAAACCGCAGCAGGAGACCCTGGCGGTGAAACGCAACACCATGGATAACGGCGCGACGGTGCTCGATATTCTCGGCGGCGATAACTATATCGGCCTCGGGCGCAGCAGCCTCTCCGGCCAGTCGCTCTCCGGTATTTTCATGAATATGAAAGAGAAGGTCCTGGCCTGGAAACCGGACGTGATCCGCCTGTGGAACTTCCCGAAAGAGATGAAAAACTTCACCATCGATTCGCAGAAGAACATGATCGCCTTCTCCGGCAGCCATTTCCGTCTGCCGCTACTGCTCAGGGTATCAAACCAGCGCGTTGAACCGCTGCCGGAGAGCGAATACTCCGCGCCGCTGCGCTTCCAGCTGGCCGATTTCGCGCCGCGGGATAATTTCGTCTGGGTCGATCGCTGCTATAAAATGGGGCAGCTGTGGGCGCCTGAACTCGCGCTCTCTACCGACTGGTGCGTCTCGCAGGGGCAGCTGGGCGGTGAGCAAAAGGTTCAGCACGTCGATAAGCCGCAGTGGCAAGGCAAAACCGCTTTCAGGGATACCCTTATCGATATGGAGCGCTATAAGGGGAACGTCGATACGCTAAAAGTCGTCGACAACGATATTCGCTACAAGGCCGACAGCTTCGTGTTTAACGTCGCCGGCGCCCCGGAAGAGGTCAAGCAGTTCAGCGGCATTTCGCGTCCCGAGTCCTGGGGTCGGTGGTCCAATGCCCAGCTGGGCAGCGACGTGAAGATTGAATATAAAGAGCCGCTACCGGAAAAATTTGATCTGGTGATCACCGCCAAAGCTTACGGCCCAAACGCCAATAAGCCGATCCCGGTGCGGGTAGGTGAAAGTGAGCAAGTGCTTACGCTGGCCAATGATGTGACCACTACGACGCTGCATTTCGACAACCCGTCGCGCAGCAACACCCTGACCATCACTCCGCCGGACCCGCAGTCCACCAACGAGGGCAATATCCTCGGTCACTCCCCACGTCAGCTGGGGATCGGCATGGTGGAGATCAAAGTGGTGAAAAGTGAAGGCTAAAACCATCCTGCCCGGCGGGTTTCCGCGCCGGGCAACGGTTGCCGTGGCAGGGCGTTAACCCTACAGCGGCTGTAGTTCATCAGCCGACAGTCCAGTGATTTTCTGAACCATCTCTTTGTCGAGGCCATTTTGTAACATACTGCCGGCAATGCGCAGCGCCTCGCGCCGGCTTCCTTCCTGCAAGCCCTCCTGGTGCCCTTCTTCCCGGCCTTCTAGTCGACCTTCCTGCCGACCTTCTTGCCGACCTTCCTGCTTAAGCTTTTGCGCGATAGACATCAGTGTCTCCTCATACTGTGGCAGACGGCGGGCCAGCCGGCGGAGAAACACGCCCGGCTCGGCCGTATTACCGTACTGCAGCATATAGTGAAACAGCATTCTCAACTGCCGACGGTTAGTGTATCCCAGCATCACAACGGCCGCCAACGACTCCGTTATGCCGCTGAGATCGCGCTGGCGAATATGTTTTTGCATCAGCTCCAGCAGGGCGACCCGCCGATGCTGCACGATGTCATCGTCCGGCATGACCGTGACGTCGATCAATGGAAACTGACTGCCGTAGAGCCTCTTCGCCAGCTGCGGGTCGGCAAATTCATCCAGCCAGTTGAGGGAAAAGGGGTATGGACTGGTCACACCGTGATAAAAAAGCATCGGCACCACCAACGGCAGCGTTTTGTGCCCGGCATCCAGATGGCGCTGCATTGCGGCAATCGCATAGCGCATCAGGCGAAACGCCATATGGTTATCCGGTGAGCTCTGATGCTCTATCACCACATAAACATACCCCGCACCGCAGGTAGTTTGCACCGACCAGAGGACGTCCGAATACCAGGCGCGCAGATCCTCATCGATAAAGCTCGCCGATTGCAGTCTCAGGGTAGCGAAATCGCACTGCTGGCGGATCGCTTCGGGAAGGTAGAGGGCGAGGAAATCATTCGCCGTCTCCGGGTGGCGAAGAAATCGTTTAAAGACCGCATCGTGCGGCGTCGAGGTCATCCGTTTTTTCATGGCCATCCGCTTGCCTGAAAGAGAAGGAAAGCCGGACTCTACCACCGGTTTTTACCCGAATGGATTTGACGATAATTTTCTGGGAAGCGCCTCGGAGAATAGCATGGCGGCCAGCCCGGCTGGCCGCCATCAACATGGCTTAGTAATCAAACTGACGGTAGTAACGGCGGATATTGAGGTCGTGGCCGGTATGGTGTTCAAAGTG
Organism: Klebsiella sp. D5A; assembly: GCF_001620885.1. Classification (NCBI taxonomy): domain Bacteria; kingdom Pseudomonadati; phylum Pseudomonadota; class Gammaproteobacteria; order Enterobacterales; family Enterobacteriaceae; genus Klebsiella; species Klebsiella sp. D5A. The sequence goes on from NZ_LOAR01000006.1 coordinate 288,580, forward strand.
GGCCGCCAGCCGATCCACCAGCAGGGTGGACACCACGCACGGCGCCATAATCCAGCGGAACGCGTCATCAATGCCGTTCAGCGGATAGTCGCGCGGGTCGATCACCACCAGATGGTCAGTTATCTTTTCGGCAAAGCGTTCGACGCGCTCGTCCAGCGCCCGGCATTTCCCCTCTCCTTTCACCAGAAACAGCGGGACCTCTTTTTCCAGCAGCTCCAGGGTGCCGTGGAAAAATTCAGCCGAGCTCACGGATTTCGTCCGCTTCCACTGCATCTCTTCGAGAATACACATTGAGAACAGGTAAACCTCGCCCCACATTTCCGCGCCGCCAATCCACATCATATAGTCGCAGTCGTGGTATTGTGCGGCAATGCTATCCGCCTGGAGATCGAACTGGCGTTTGGCCTGCAGAAGATTTTCCGGCAGTAATTCGAGCTGGCTGGCAAATCGCGCATAATTTTCAAACTCGCCGTGACGATAAATAACGCGGAAGAATAACCAGTACAGCAGCATATATTCATATTCCACACCGTTTTTGTGGCACATCGGAATATGCCAGCTGGCGGCGGCGGCCAATGGCGAGTCGGCATGACGGGTAATAGCCACCACGCGGATCCCCTGCGCCTTGCACCACTCGGCAATAGCTACCGACTCTTTGGTATCACCGGATTTAGATAACGTTACGACAACTGCATCTTTATTTAATTTTTTATGTCCGCGATGAATTAATTCGGCCGCCTGCTCAAGATATACCGGCACACTGGTTAATTCTTTGGCAAACTCATTAATGGCCATCATCGGTGCCAGAGAACCGCCTACCGAGGCAAAAAATAATGCGCTGCAGCCGCTGTCATAAATATCGTCGGCCACGGTTTCAGCCTGTTTACGCGCAGCGATGATCTCGCGAGCACTGGTCAGGTACTCGTCCTGATTAAAACCCAACATAGTTTTCTCCTGAATATTCAGATTTTACTTTTTAATACGCGGTCAAAATCGTCAAAAATACGTTTAGCCAGATCGATGCCTTTCAGTCCGGCGGTATGCCAGGCCAGCATCTGGACGGGAACAATCAGCAACAGCGGCGCCAGGTGATGCTCGCACGGACAGTTTAGCGCCAGCGTCTGCGCATCCTCGTCATCGCTCAGCGTTAGCGTAAAAGCCCGGGCAATGGACGGCGCCATATAGTCCCGCAGCGCCCGGGTTCGCGCATCCGGCGCATCTTCAATAAACAGCATCACATGGCGGGCGTTGGCTTCCAGATAGGGACCGTGCATATAGGCTTCCAGCTCAAAGCCGCTGGAAGGCACGCGCACCGTTTCAGTAAATTTGGTTTCAAATTCCTTCGCCACGCCAACCAGCGCACCGTAGCCGGTGGCGACAAAGCGCTCCCCGCTCCGCAGCGTTTCGCTATACCGGTCGATAAAGCGCGAGGTGCGGGCGATAACATCCGGGATCGCCGCAAGCAGCCGCTGGAATTCAGCGAGATAGTGCTGCTCCTCGACCTCGCTGACTTTCCCCTGCTGACGAGCAATGATCAGCGCTATCAGCAACAGATTCAGCACCGTCGCGCTAAAACCGCGGGTCACAAACCCTACGCTCTCGATCCCGGTATTGATATCCAGAACGCCATCGCAAGCGCGGGCTATCGGGCTTTGCGGGTCGGAGGTCAGGGCAAACACCGGCAGTCCTGAGGCCTGTACCTTACGCATCGCCTCCAGCGTTGACGCGCTTTTCCCGCTCTGTGAAATCGCCACCACCAGATCGGTATGCGGGTCGATCGCTTCGTAATGGATAAAGTTGTACGGCTCTTTAATGTCAACCAGCACGCCGAAGCGTTGTTCAAAGAAATAGCGCGCGCACAGCGCGGCATTCAGCGACGATCCGGTCGCCAGCAGCAAAATTCGGCGTACCGGGTGCTGGCGGGCAAAGGTCTCAATCGCCGCCAGCTTTTGCCGGTAGCCACGCAGGATCTGCGCCAGGCAGGCCGGCTCTTCACTGATATAGGTCATCATTGTTGGTCGCATAACTCACTCCCGTTAAAACAATCCGATCCACGAACCCAGAATGCCCACCAGCGCCATGCCGCCAATAATTGAGAGCGGTTTAACTTTCCGTCCCAGCAGCCAGTAGACGATGCCAAAACTCACCAGCGGCAGCATGCAGGGCAGAATGTCATTGATAATGTCCTGCACCTGAGTTTTGGCTTCTCCGGCACCAAAGGAGAGAGGGATGGTGATATCGATCATTGAGGCGGTCATCGCCCCGACCACCATCAGGCCGATAATCGACGCTCCGTAGGTCAGGCTCTCCATCATTCCGCTCTTCTGGATCCGCTGCAGGACCCCGGTTCCCAGCACGTAGCCCCAGCGGGTAAAGCACCAGCGCACCAGAATGTGCGGCACGTTAAACACCAGCAGAAACAGGATCGGCCCGAGGATGTTGCCCTTCAGCGCCAGGCTGGTGCCGATCCCGGTGGCGATCAGGCGCAGCGTCCCCCAGAAGAAAGAGTCCCCCAGCCCGGCCAGCGGCCCCATCAGCGAGGCTTTGACGTTATCAATCGCAGTGGCATCCATGTTTTTCTGCTGGCTGTTTTTCTCCTCCATCGCCGTGGTGATCCCCAGCAGCAGGGTGACGATATGCGGCGTGGTATTGAAAAACACCAGATGACGTTTCAGCGCCCTGGCTAGCTCCTCTTTGCGCGGATAGAGCTTTTTCAGCACCGGAATCAGCGCGTAAACAAAGGCGAGATTCATCTGCCGCTCATAGTTCCACGAGAACTCCATCTGGAAGGAGCGCCAGAACACCCGGCGTAAATCTCGTGGCGTAATCCGGGTTTCTTCCTGCTCCTGCGGTTGCAGGGTCTCTTCAGAAATCGTCTTCGTCGTCATCGCTGACTCCTTGTTCTGTCGTCGTACGAGGTGAATTCAACGCGGTGACGTTAACCATGACCACCGCCACGATGGCGCCGAGAATGGCGATGCCGGTCACCGGGATTTTCAAATAAGCCATTAGCACAAAGCCGAGGAAAAAGTACGGCGCAACTTTCTTGTTAATCAGCAACCTGGCAAGCATCGCGAAGCCGAGCGCCGGGATCATGCCGGTGGCGACGCTGAGCCCGTGTTTGATAAATTCCGGGATGGTATCGAGCAGGGATTTCACCGCGTTGCTGCCCACCAGGAATGAAACGGTGACCACCGTGGCCAGCATCAGCGACAGCCCGAAGCCGGCAATCAGATGCATCCGCTCAATGCCCCGCGTATCCGCCCGTTCCGCATACCCGTCCGCCTTCTGGCTGAGCATCGGGATAAACATCCCCAGATAAACGTTTTTCAGGATCAGGGTCAGGGTGGCGATAGGCAGGCCGAGCAACAGCGCCGTTTCCGTGCCCGCGCCGGAGGTGATGGCGAACGCCACGCCGAGAATACCGCCCGTCACCACGTCGGGCGGGATCGAGGCACCAACGGAGAAAGAGCCGATAAACGCCAGCTCCAGCGTCGCGCCCATAATGACGCCGGTCTGTACATCCCCCAGCACCAGTCCGGTCAGCAGCCCGGTGACGATAGGCCGGGAAATCAGCGACGTCCCTAAGGCATATTCCGATTGCGCGATAAACGCCACCAGACCCAGTAAGAGAGCCTCTACCATAATCTGTCCTCCGGAATTACACGCATTCCGTAAAAAGCTGTTTGCGATCGTTCGGGACCTGGCGAATCTCCACCTCGACGCCCTTCCCCACCAGTTGTTGTAGCTGCTCTATTTCTGTCGGCAGTAAATTAATCGCCTTAGAGATATTTTTACTGCCCTCTTTAGCCTTAATTCCACCGAGATTTATGCTTTTTATTTCCCCGATAGCGCTGGCAATACGCCAGGCGTCATTGACCGATTCCACGACAATAAATAAATTATATTTATCGGTCACCCCACTTTTTATCGCCTCAATAGCATCATTGATATTTTTAATCACCAGTTTTACCGAGGGCGGTTTGGCAAGCTTAATGGTGGTTTTCCGCAGTTCATCTTCAGGGACACTGTCGTTGGCGATCAAAATGCAATCGGCGCCGACATATTGGGTCCAGGAAAAGGCCACCTGGCCGTGAAGTAATCGATGGTCTACCCTTAATAACGTAATCATCATGCTTCCTCATTTCAGAAGTCTTTATCCATAGTCATCGCACTGGCAATCGTTTGATTGCAGTACTGAATGCTCTCTTTGGCGCTGGTTAATGCTTCAGTAATTAATTTTTCAGTATTCTCTTCCGCTGCGGAAATCAGCAAGTCAATAATTAACGGCAGATTTAAACCGGATAATAAATGGAAGTGTGGGCGTGATAAAAAACGCACAAACTCGTTATTCACGCTACCGGCAAAAATATCCGTAATCACTATCAGCTCATCCTGCGCCGGGAAACGCGCCAGTAGCGCCTCCACCTGCTGCGTGAGATCGGACTCCTCTTCTACATAGGCGCACAGGGTATGAATATCCGGCTGTTTACCGAGGATTAGCTCCACGGAGTTCAGCAAACCGTTAGCAAAGGTGCCATGGCTGGCAAAAATATAGTGTCGTTTCATCCTTACCTCGAAAGCGCATTCCACTGCTTTCTTAATTGCAACCGGCGTGCCAGAAACAGTGGCGCGCTGGTTAGCGCAAAGACGAACGGACTGAGGGAACTAAAACTCTTGATCTTCCTGAATAAATTCCGTTTCCCGCGTCAGAATATCGTGAATGTAGCAGAGCTCGACGACGGGGATTTTGACACTATACCCGCTCTCTATGACACTAAAAGCCTCGCGGAGCGTCGCCAGCTCGCTCTGCGGACACTGCCTTCCGGAATAATGGGATGGCGACGCGTTGCGGATCAGGCGCTCTATCAGACAGCTGATATGCACATACAGCGCCACCTTGCGATCGTTGGGCACGTCGCAGCCGGCCAGATGCTCATAGCGCAGTAAAAACTGCTCGACCTGATTGATGACCTTTGCGGTATCGAGGATCGTCACCGACTCGATCACCCGGCGCAGCGAGAAATTTTTCAGGATCAGGTTATTGATCTCGCTGACTTGTTCAGAGGAGGTCAGCTCGCCGAAGATACGCATCAGCGGGCGGCTGCCCTGACCGGAAATCAGCGAATCCAGCGAGATCCACGGCAGATCGGCAAGCTGCGGATCCAGGGTACCGACGATCGCCAGCACCTCATAGCGGCTGAGCATCGGTTGCCGCCGCGCAGGATCGGCGAGCGTTTCCACATCACAGGCCACAATATCGATCCCCAGCGCTTCAGGAATGCTGGCTTTTAACAGCGCCGACAGATTCGCTGCCGCGCCCAGACCGGTCGCGCAGGTCGTAAGAATCGCCCGCGGTTTATCGGTTTGCGGGTAATAGAGCTGGTGCTCAACCGCAAGGTCATCGCCGATGTCGCGGACGATATCTTCCAGCATAACGCCCTGCAAAATGCGCTCCCCAACGTACATCGCCATCCCGGTCGAGACGTTATTAATTATCGCCATCGGCGTACTCAGCCGACGATTAAAATGGCGATGAATGGCGTTCAGCGATCCCATATCGACCAGAATGATCAACCCTGACGCCAGAGCGTGGCTCTCAATATAGGCCATCACCTGGTTAGCAATAGCCTCCGGCGTCACGTCGAGCGGCATATCGAATGACTCAAACAGCTGGCTTTTCAGCAACCGGTTCGCCACGTTGGCGATGCTGCTGGCGGTGGCGTAACCGTGGGCGAGGATAATTGCCCGGGTCACCTGCTGCTGGCTGATGGCGCCATTTTTATGTAACCACAGCACCAGCAGCAGCAGGTCAATGCGCCGGGGTTCAATGTCCAGCTTCAGCGCCAGCGCAGCGAGGATCTCTTCGCAAAAGCGATACAGCAGCGGATATTTCTGCGCCAGAAAATCCTCCAGCAGGCGGCTTTTCTCGTTGCTCATCGTGGAAGGCCCCTGCCGGGAACGATGTATCAGGTAGTGGCTTAAAGCGTAGATACAGTTGCCGTTAAACTGGATATTGAAGCGCTTTTCAAGGCGATAAAACTCCTCCCGCACCTGATGCGTTATCAGCAGCAGCATATGCGAACTATTGGCATCGTGATTATCGAAAATCAGCCGATCGAAGAGGGTTTCAATCTCCTCGCCCATGCTTTTTTGCGCCTCTTCCCAGAGCGTTTTTTTACTCTGCACCGCCTCATACAGCGCGAGAACGCGGCACTGAGTATCGTAAATCAGCCCCTGAATCGGGTCGCGCGCGCGCAGCAGCCAGACCAGGCTGGTCTGCGGCTCGATAAGCAGCGGCTCCTGCTGGCCCATCGCTTCACTGAGCGCTGGCGTCGCAGCCATGATATTTTCCGGCAGATCGTGCAGCGTCACGGTAAGCATCTCGCTGCCCGGACACCTGGCCCAGGCCGACGCCACGGCGTATTTCACCACATTCTTCAGCTCACCGACGTTACCGCGATAAACATAGTGCGTCAGCACCTGTAGCAGCCGGGGCGTCAGCTGCAGCCGGGTAGCCAACGTGCGCGCCTCCTGCCAGAAAAACTGCAGCGTGAGCGCGTCTTTTTCGTGGCGGCTGCGGGTCTGTAAATCAGGCAGGCTAACGAGGATCGGGATACGACGAATAAAGGTGGTCAGAAACGTGCTGTGAATATCTTCGGTGGTGGCAAACACCAGCCTCAGCGAAATCGGCATCCCCTGCGCCGTTTCCCCCACCCGATAGATCTCCTTACGGTCCAGCCAGGTGAACAGCTTCTCCTGCCCCTGCGCATCCAGGCGGTGGACTTCGTCGAGAAACAGCACGCCGCCGTTTGCCGCTTCAAACGCCCCGGCTTTATCGCTCTGCGCGCCGGTAAACGCGCCTTTGACGTAACCAAACAGGTTGGCGGCCAACAGCTCCGGGTTGCTGGCATACTGGGCGCAGTTAAAGCTGACAAAAGGCGCATCGGGCGGCAGCAGCCCCTGGGCGATAGCAAACTCATGCATCAGCTCCGCCATATAGCTCTTGCCAGTTCCGCTGTCGCCAACGATCAGCAGCGGAAGCCCACCGTTGGGATAAAACAGCGCGGTTTTCATCTGTTCGATAGGCTTGCGCAGGCTACCGTCATGGCCGGTCAGCAATGAGAAATGATCCGCCTGCTCCGGCTGCCGGTCGCTCTCTGCGAGCAGCTCCGCCATGCTGGCGTACTCGCTGCGGGAAAGAGGGAAGAACTGCTGGCAGAAGGCGGCCTTATGCAGGAAATAGACTGGTCGAGTATTGATCTTCACCAGCACATCCTGGGCCACCAACTGATTGAGATAGTGGCTGGCGGTATTTCTTTGCATCGCGAAACGCTGAGCCAGGTAGCCAGCGGTGAAGACCTCGCTCAGGTTATCCGGATCGAAAAAATCGGTCTGATTTTGCAGAAAAGCCAACAGTTCCGTTTTACGCATGACATCCCCCTCTTCACCTTACAGAGGCTTATGATGCGGGAAATCCACCAGGCGTTGGCGCTAAATTCACTTTTTGCGGTTCGGAGCACAAAAAAACGGCGCCCAAATCCGCGGACGCCGCATAACAAAACCGTTACAGCCGCGCCAGGGCCTCCCGCATTCCTGAGCGCAAAATCATTTCCAGATAGCGCATGACCTGGTCGGAAAGGCCGGGAATAGCCGTCAGATCCTCGCCCCAGTGCGCGTTATCCTGTAAAACCTCCAGCACCAGTCCATGCAGTGGGCTCCCGTTCGCCACCTGCTTCCATCCTTGCGAGAAGCGGGTTAACCAGACGTCATCATCCTGCAGCGGATACACCTGTCCGTCGCGCTGGCCGCGATAGAAGGCGATAAGCGCCGCCAGGGCAAACGTTAGCCGCGGCGGGATCGCGCCGTGCTGGCGGATTGTCGTCAGCAGCTGCGGCAGGATCCGGGTGCGGAACTTAGTCATGCCGTTCAGGGCGATGGCGAGCAATTGATGGCGAATATAGGGATTAAGAAAGCGCCCGGTGACCGCATCGGCAAACTGACGAAGCTCCTCGGCCGGTAAATCGAGCGCCGGGATAATCTCTTCATCAATCGTCTGCTGTACATAATGGCGAATGGCTTCGTCCTGCATCGCTTCGCCAACGGTATCCACCCCGCACAGCCATGCTACCGGCACCAGCGCGGTATGCGCACCGTTAAGAATGGCAACCTTGCGCGCTTTATAGGGCCGGATATCCTCTACGATGCGGATATTAAGCGGGTAGCGATCCAGCCGCAGCGTTTCCGCCAGCGCCTGCGGACCCTGAATGACGAATAACCAAAAGTATTCGGCGGTATCAAGGAAAGCATCATGGTAGCCCAGCTCCGCCTCCAGCTTTTCCGCATCCTCACGCGGATAGCCGGTGACGATGCGGTCAACCAGCGTCGAACAAAATGTATTGGCGGTCTCAACCCAGTCGCGAAAAGCCGCAGGCAGTTGCCACTCTTTGGCGTAGCGTAGCACCAGCGCCTTCAGCGCTTCGCCGTTGTAGTCGATCAGCTCGCAGGGGATAATCGTCCACCCCTTATCCGCAGCGCCATTGAAATGGCGGAAACGTTCGAGCAGCAGTTGGGTCAGCTTCGCCGGGAAGCTAACCGGCGGCTTATCGTCAGGCCGGTCTCCGGCATGATAGCTAATACCCGCTTCGGTAGTATTTGAAAATACGAACGCGATCGCCGGATTACGAGCCAGCGCCAGATAGCTGGCAAAATCCTGCCAGGGATTGAGCTCGTTATTAACGGAGCGAATAATCCGCGATTCGCTCACCGCCTCGCCGCGTTCATTCAACCCACGAATGATCGTGGTATAGAGTCCGTCCTGGGTATTTAACGACGGCGGAAACGCGGTGTTGATCGGGCGAATAATGGTCACGCCCGCCGCCAGATCGGTTTGCTCATTCAGCAGATCCAGCTGCCAGTCAATAAATGCCCGCAGGAAGTTGCCCTCGCCAAACTGAATCGCGCGCGTCGGGTACTGCGGCCCGGGAAAATCTTGTCGGTTTAACGATTTCATAAGCTTACCTGCTAAAAATGAATAACGCCTTTGATCAGCTGACGATTGTTAATCACGTCGCTTTCGTAAATTTCCGCCAGCGATTTGAAGTCGTAACGGTGGGTTAACATCATCCTGGCGGTGATTTTCCCCTCGGCCATCAGCCGCCCGACCTTGGCAAAGTCCTCTTCCGTCGCATTACGACTGCCCATCATCGTCGTCTCTTTCTTATGAAATTCCGGATCAGAGAACTGCAGTTCCCCCTTAAACAGACCAACAAAAATGATGCTGCCGCCGTGACGGATTAAATTAACGGTGTTATTCATCGCCTGCTGATTTCCCGTCGCGTCAATCACTTTCTGCGCCAGAGAACCGCCAAACGTGGCAGACAGTTGCTCGATAAACAGCGGATCGGAGGGATCGAGGGTGGTCAGGCCGAGATGCTGTGCCACATGATCGCGCCGCGCCGGGCTGGTATCCGCCACTACTACCTGCGCACCGTCAGCCTTAGCGATCGCCGCCGCCCCGAGCCCAATCGGGCCCGCGCCGACCACCAGCACCTGCTCCCCTGCCCGGATAGCGGCACGACGCACCGCGTGGGCGCTAATGGCGAATGGCTCAATCAACGCCACGGCTTCAGGGTCGACGTCATCCACCACCAGCAGATTGTTTACCGGCACGCAGAGATACTCGCTAAACCCGCCGTCCCGATGCACGCCGATCACCGAAATCTTCTCGCAGCAGTTTGTCCGGCCGTTCAGACAGGCCGGACACTGGCGGCAGGCGACATAGGGAATCACAGCAACCTGTTGGCCGCTCTTCAAATTAAGAATATTTTTACCCAGCCCAATTATCTCACCGCATATTTCATGTCCAAGAACACGCGGATAACTAAAAAAAGGCTGATTGCCGCCCCATGCATGAATGTCTGTCCCACAAATCCCCACTGCCTTTATTTTAATGAGCACTTCATCATCGCCGGGAATGGGAATCTGGCGTTTTTCCCAGTGTAGTTTTTTAGGTTCCTGACACACTAAAGTATTCATCGATGTCATAATAATTGCCTCCGTATTTGTTGGCTTAGATATCGATGAAAAATAGAAACAGAGTGAAACTCATTGCAAAATCTGTGAAATGTCGCGCACAAAACTGTTTTAAATCCGGCTTTAATGGATAAAAAAGGAAAACGTTATGAGTCGCTCACAAAACCTACGTCACAATGTTATTAACCAGGTCATCAACGATATGGCGCGTGGCTTTATCCCCTCGCCGCTACCCTCGCAAAGCGCACTGGCGGAGATGTATAACATCAGCCGCACCACGGTGCGCCATATCCTTTGCCACTTATGCGAGCGCGGCGTCTTGAGCCAGGTCAATCACGACTACCAGATCCTTCGTCAGCCGGAAGTACAGGACGGCTTCGATGGTTCCAGCGCCTCGCTGACCGAACAAAACCGTCTCTTTGAACAAGCGTTTTTTACCATGATTAACCAGCGTCAGCTACGCGCCGGGGAGCGGTTCTCCGAACTGCAACTGGCGCGTGCCGCGGGCGTCAGCCCGGTCGTGGTCAGAGAATTTTTACTGAAATTCAGCCGCTACAACCTGATTGAAAGCGAAAAGCGCGGCCAGTGGAACATGAAAAAATTTGAGCAATCCTGGGCCGAGCAACTGTTCGAATTGCGGGAAATGCTGGAAACCCACGCACTTCAACATTTTCTTAATCTGCCGGACAGCGATGCCCGCTGGCTGCAGGCCAAAACCCTGCTCGAGCGCCACCGCACCCTGCGGGACAGCATCGGCAACAGCTTTCGTATGTTCTCCCAGCTCGATCGTGATTTTCATTCGCTGCTGCTTTCCGCTGCTGATAATATATTTTTTAATCAATCACTTGAAATTATTTCCGTGATCTTTCACTTCCACTATCAGTGGGATGAAAGTGACCTTAAACAGCGCAATATCATCGCCATTGATGAACATATGACGATCCTGAGCGCACTCATCTGTCGCAGCGATCTGGATGCCAACCTGGCGCTACGTAACCACCTGAACTCCGCGAAGCAATCCATGATTAACTCTCTCAAGCAAAGTGAATCGCTGGCACATTAAGTACCGATTAAAAACAGAAAATGATTAGCAACAGCACAAATCCAAAAACGTAATCCGGCGCCCTCAAAAAGGTTATTTATGCTGAAAACAAGTCGACTTACTTTACTGTGAAACAGGTGGGTGATGTTTACCCCCTTCGTTGTCACTTGGTATTCAAAAATAATAATCAGGAGTCAGGCGTGGAATCACAAAATATAACCATAGACCCGCAGACCGACTTTAAAAAGGGGGAAGCGGAAACCCTTTCAGTTCCCTTAGAAAATACACTACAACGTAGTTCTCGTATTAAAAAGATTCAAACAACGGCAATGATTCTGTTATTTCTGGCGGCGGTGATTAACTACCTCGACCGAAGTTCATTGTCCGTTGCGAACTTAACGATTCGCGAGGAGTTAGGGCTTACCGCCACTGAAATCGGGGCGCTGTTATCGGTTTTCTCTCTGGCCTATGGCATTGCGCAACTGCCCTGCGGGCCGTTGCTGGATCGCAAAGGTCCACGCATCATGCTGGGGCTGGGCATGTTTTTCTGGTCGCTATTTCAGGCGGTCTCCGGGATGGTGCACAGCTTTACGCAGTTTGTCCTGGTGCGTATCGGCATGGGGATCGGCGAAGCGCCGATGAACCCGTGCGGCGTCAAGGTGATCAACGACTGGTTTAATATTAAAGAGCGCGGTCGCCCAATGGGCTTCTTTAACGCCGCCTCGACGATTGGCGTGGCGATCAGCCCGCCGATCCTTGCCGCGATGATGCTGATGATGGGCTGGCGCTGGATGTTTATTACCATCGGCGTACTGGGGATCTTTGTCGCTATCGGCTGGTATATGCTTTATCGCAACCGGGAGGATATCCCCATCACCGCCGATGAGCAGGCCTACCTTAATGCCGGAAGCGTCAACGTGCGCCGCGACCCGCTGAGCTTTGCCGAATGGCGCAGTCTGTTTAAAAACAAAACCATGTGGGGAATGATGTTCGGCTTCAGCGGCATCAACTATACCGCGTGGCTATATCTGGCATGGCTGCCGGGTTACCTGCAAACGGCGTATAACCTCGATCTGAAAAGTACCGGGTTTATGGCCGCCATTCCTTTCCTGTTTGGTGCCGCCGGTATGCTGATCAATGGCTACGTCACCGACTGGCTGGTCAAAGGCGGCATGGCCCCGATCAAAAGCCGCAAGATCTGCATTATTGCCGGGATGTTCTGCTCCGCGGCGTTTACGCTGATCGTGCCGCATGCCACCACCTCAATCGCGGCGGTACTGTTAATCGGTATGGCGTTGTTCTGCATTCATTTTGCCGGAACGTCCTGCTGGGGGTTGATCCACGTCGCTGTAGCATCAAGAATGACGGCTTCCGTCGGCAGTATTCAGAATTTCGCCAGCTTTATCTGCGCTTCATTCGCACCGGTGGTGACCGGATTTATTGTCGATACCACCCATTCCTTCCAGCTGGCACTGGTTATATGCGGCTGTGTGACCGCTCTCGGCGCACTGGCCTACATTTTCCTGGTTCGCCAGCCGATTAGTGACCCGCGTAACGACTGAATCTTAACGCCCTGCTGACCGCAGGGCATTCATCGTTGCGCTCATTTCATACTGTTGCAGCGATAGCGGCGCATATCCCGCCGCGGCAAACAGCGGTGTAAACGTTTCCGGGACCGTCACCGCAGTCCCCACACCCGGGAACTGCTGCGCCAGCGTCACCAGCAGCTCACGCGCCAGCCCCTGACGGCGGGCGGCGGGCTCCACCCACAAAAATTGCAGTACAGGCCGTAACCCCGCCGTCGTTAGAACCGCGAAGGCGCGCTGTTCCAGCGTCACGACCTGACATGGCAGGGTGGCGAAGGTGAGCGGATCCAGCAGCCAGGGGAGCTGACTGTTACTCTCGTCAATGGCGCGCCGTAGCAGGGCCAGGGTGGGATAAAGCTGTAATACGCCCGCTACCGGAGCCAGAGGTTCATTGCTCAGGTAGCCGCAGAGCCCGTAGCGTCGCGTAAAGCCCAGCGTCTGATATAGCGCGACGGCCGCATGGTTATCGCGGATCACCTCCAGAGATACCGTCTCAACCCCCTGCTGTTGCAGGAGCATTAGCAGATCTTGCATCAGTTCCCGGCCCAGGCCTTTGCCGCGCCAGGCCGGGCGCAGGGCAAAGGCCGCCAGGCGAGCGGCACTTCCCCGGCGGGCGACAATCGCGATCGCCGCCGGTTCATCTCCGGCCAGCCAGACGCGGGAATCGATCAGGCTCATCCCCTCGGCGCTGAAACGCTGTACAAATCCCGCCACCGACTGGGTAACAGGCACCAGATAGGCTTCAAAACAGGCGTTGAGAATATCCGTTAACTGCACGCTGCTGAACTGCGTGGCGGGAACGGCGGTCAGCTCCATACTTTTCTCCCGAAGGCTGCTATGCTGAGGTGATGAAAACTAACACTATAACTGCCGGTGCCGTATTACGCCTGACTCAGGAGAGCGATATCGCCCTTCTGCCCACCATTGAACGTTCTGCCGCCCAGGCATTTCGCCAGATCCCCTCTCTCGCCTGGCTGGCGGACAGCGAGGTGATTAGCGTTGCGCGTCATCATGATTATCTGGAAACCGAGCATAGCCTGCTGGCGGAAGCCGCCGGGCAGCCGATTGGCTTTATTCTGACCGAACCGCTCGACGATGCGTTATTTATCGTCGAAGTCGCCGTCCATCAGGACTGGCAGCATCAGGGCATCGGCCGGATGCTGCTGAAGCAGGTTATTGAGGGCGCACAGCAGATGGGCTACCCGGCGGTAACCCTCACCACCTTCCGCGAGGTGCCGTGGAATGCGCCGTTTTATACCCGTCTGGGATTCACCATGCTCGATGAGCTGACCCTGCCTGCCGGACTGGCGGCAAAAAGGGAACAGGAGACCCGGCACGGCCTGCCGCCCGAGTCGCGCTGCGCCATGCGCCTGTCGCTCTGATGGTCGGCCCGCCGCGCTCCGCGCTTTACTATGGCCGCAAGGCGCAAATCTCATCATGCAATGAACGGCTGATGGTAACCCCCTGCTGCTCACTCTGCTGACGGCAGGCGAAACGCCGCTCGCCCGGCAGCCGCGCCCCCTGATCCTGCATCGCATTGAACAGCGTTTCGGCGCGCGCCAGCTGCTCTTGTGCCTGCGCGCCGAGAAAGCGCTGCGGATCCAGCGCCAGGATAAGCTCGCCGCCGTAGGGGAGCCCACCCGCGCCGTTATCCCACGCCAGCGATTCGGCGCTGGTCATATCGCCGATAAGCGGCCCGGCCAGCAGCTCAACCATTGCCGCCAGCGCCGAGCCCTTATGGCCGCCAAAGGTTAACATCGCGCCGTTCAGCACCTCCGCGGCATCGGTCGTTGGCTGTCCCTGACTGTCGATTCCCCAGCCTTCCGGTAGCGCTTTGCCGGCACGCTGATGCAGCTGGATCTCGCCGCGCGCCGCGGCGCTGGTCGCCATATCAACAATAAACGGCGGTTTGTCCCGCCGCGGCCAGCCAAAGGCGATAGGGTTGGTGCCGAACAGCGGACGCGTGCCGCCCGCCGGGGCGACCCAGGCGTGGCTTGGCGTGCAGGCCAGCCCCACCAGCCCTGCCTCGGTCAACGGCTCGATATCGGCAAACAGCGCGGAAAAATGGACGCAGCGGTTAATCGCCAGCGCCGCAATGCCGTTTTGCCGCGCCTTCTCCAGCAGCAGCGGCAGCGCGCGCTCGTAGGCCAGCAGTGAAAAAGCGCCCCCGGCGTCCGCCCGCGCAATCGCCGGCGCCTGGTCATGGATCTGCGGCTCGGCATCGGGCGATACCTTACCTTTGCGCAGGGTATCGACAATGCCCAACAGCCGCCACAGGCCGTGGGAAGCGCAGCCATCGCGTTCCCCGGCGGTCACATTGCGGGCAATCGCCGCCGCGTGGTCGGCGCTAAATCCATTGGCGCTGAGTACCTCCAGCGCCAGGTCATAAGCTTCAGGTAACGATAGAGTTACCGACTCCATACTGTTCTCCTTTACTCTTCTTCGTCTCCGCTAAAGTTAGCCTGCGGCAGGCAGCTGCGCGCGCCCCAGTAGTAAATCCCCAACGACATCGCCGCCACCAGCACCGTATCCCAGGGGTGACCGATAACATTAAGCCCGCCGAAGCTGCCCAGCCAGGAAAAGAGGATAATCAACGCATAAAACACGATCAGCCACAGCGAAGACTTCACCTGCTGCGCCAGGCTCACGGTATGTTCCGGCACCTTACCTTTGCACATCACGTAGACGACAAACATCACGATTTGCAGCCCCAACAGCCACGAGAGCGTATTCCAGCCTGACCAGTAGACAATCAGCGCCGAGATCATAAACGATACCGGGCCGATGATGCCGAAGGCGCGCACGCGGAACGGCCGCGGCAGATCCGGCGCGTTGCGGCGCAGCCCGGCGGCGGTCACCGGAGCGATGGCGTAGCTCAGCACCAGGGCAGCCGACACCACGCTAATCAGCTGTTCCCAGGAGGGGAACGGCAGCGTCCAGAAGATTGAAAGCCCGAAGGTCAGCCACAGCGCCGGACGCGGAATCCCGGACGCTTTATCGATATGGGTAAAGGCTTTAAAGAAAGTACCCGCCTTCGCCCAGCCGTAGATCACCCGCGGCGTCGCGTTCATATAGATATTGCCGGTGCCGCTCGGGGAGATGATCGCATCGCTTATCACCATAAAGGCCAGCCAGCCCATGCCGAGGGTAATGGCAATATCGCGATACGGCAGCGAGAACTGTTTGCTCACCTCGGCCCAACCGCCGTTCAGCATTTCGGTGGGGATACTGCCAAGGAACGCCAGTTGCAGCAGCACGTAGATAATCGTCGACAGCACCACTGATAAAATCAACGCAATAGGGATAGTCCGCTGCGGCTTTTGTACTTCGCTGGCCACCGAGATAATCGGCGTCAGTCCCAGATAAGCGAAGATAATTCCGCCCGCGCTGATCGCCGCTTCCACCCCGGACATGCCGAATGGCGCAATCCCCTGCGCGTGCAGGTTCTCCGGTTTAAAGAAGGCGAACAGCGTCACCACCACCAGCAGCGGCACCAAAAACTTGAGCACGCTGATGAAGTTGTTCGATCGGGCGAAGGTCTTAACGCTGTAGTAGTTAAGCGCAAAGAAGAAACAGAGCAGCAGGAACTGCACCACCCACCCCAGCAGCGTCGGCGAACTGGAACCCGGCTGGGTCAGCGCCGGAAACCAGGCGGCGGCATATTGCCGGGCGGCGACAATTTCAATCGAGATCAGGCTGGAGAAAGCGATCAGGGTGATGAACCCCAGCAGATAGCCCATCAGCTCACCGTGGGAAAAGACCGGGTAGCGAATAATGCCGCCGGCGCGCGGCAGCGCCGCCCCCAGCTCGCAGTAGACAATCCCCAGCAGCAATACTGCAAAGCCGCCGATCACCCACGAGGCGATCCCGGCCGGACCGGCGATGGAGGCCACGTGGCTGGCGGCGAATAACCATCCGGAGCCGAATATCGCCCCCAGGCCGATAAAGGTGAGATCGGTCAGGGTCAGCTGTTTTTTAAACTTACCCGACTCAGCAACGCGGGTTTGACTGTTATGCGTAGTGTGAATGGTCATGGTGATGCCCTTGCGTCAATGAGAGGAGGAAATCGCTTCCCGGGTCCACTGGCCGTTGACCAGGCGCAGCAGGTTCAAAGGGTTCGCATCCTGCAGCGCCGGCGGTAACAGGGCAGCCGGCGCGTTCTGCAGACAGACCGGGCGCAGAAAACGCTCAATCGCCCGGCTGCCGACCGAGGTCCCGCGTGCGTCGGTGGTCGCCGGCCACGGGCCGCCGTGGACCATCGCATCGCACACTTCCACGCCGGTGGGATAACCGTTAAACAGCACCCGTCCGGCCTTCTCACAAAGCAGCGGTAGAAGACTCGCCGCCAGCGGGCCATCATCCGCCTCGGCATGCAGCGTCGCGGTGAGCTGACCCTGCAGCGCTTTCACCACCGCCTGCAGCTGGGCCACGTCGTCCACTTCCACCAGTAGCGATAACGGGCCGAAAACTTCGGTCTGCAGCAGCGTATCCTGCGCCAGCAGATCTTCGACCTGAGCCTGCCACAGCAGGGTCTGCGCCTGCCCGGCGCCGGCGGCGATGCCGCTCGCCAACTTCTCGATACGCGGGTGCGCCGCAAGCGCCGCCACGCCCTGACGGTAGTGCTGAAGGGTCGGCGCATTGAGCAACACCTGCGGCGTGGAGCCCGCTACCGCCGCGCACAGCGCCGACTTAAAGCGTTCCAGCCCGGCGCCGCGCAGCGCCAGAATCAGCCCCGGACGGGTACAGAACTGGCCACCGCCGAGGGTGAATGACGCCACCAGCTCGTTTGCCAGCGCCTCGGCCCGCGTCTGCAGCGCCTGCGGCAGAATAATCAATGGGTTAATCGCCGACATTTCAGCAAACAGCGGAATTGGCTGCGGGCGCTGCTGCGCCAGCTGATACAGCGCCTTACCGCCGGCTAACGAACCGGTAAAGCCAACGGCCTGAATCGCCGGATGACGGACCAATTCGGCGCCGATATCGGTCCCGAAAATCATATTGAATACGCCGCCGGGTAAACCGCACCGTACCACCGCCCTGACGATCGCCTCGGCGGTCAGCTCGGCGGTGGCCATATGGCCCGGATGGGCCTTCACCACCACCGGGCAGCCAGCCGCCAGCGCCGAGGCGGTATCGCCGCCGGCGGTAGAAAAGGCCAACGGAAAGTTGCTGGCGCCAAACACCGCCACCGGCCCTAACGCCTGCTGATACTGGCGCAGGTCCGGGCGCGGCAACGGCTGACGGTCGGCTAAGGCGGTATCAATACGGGCGGCGAAGGTATCGCCGCGCAGGATCACGCCAGCAAACATCCGCAACTGGCCGCTGGTGCGCGCCCGTTCTCCCTGTAGCCGCGCCAGCGGCAGCGCGGTCTCCTGCCCGGCGATAGCAAAAAACGGCTCGCCCAGCGCATCGAGTTCATCAGCAATGGCGTTGAGAAAGCGCGCCCGCTGCTGCGGCGTGGTTTGTGAATAGACGGCAAAGGCCTCCTGCGCGGCTTCTGCGGCCAGTGCGGCTTCCTCACGGGAAGCCGGATAAAAGCGGTGGCCGGTGGCTTCGCCGTCCACCGCCCGCAGGCTCAATAGCGTCGCCTCACCGCTGGCAATACGGCGTCCGGCGATAAACTGCCGTCCCGCCATGGTCTGAGATGCATTCATAGTGACTCCTGTACTCAGAGGTCGACATCCGGCAGCGTCGGACGAGTGGCCAGCGCCTGTTCAACGATCGCCACCACCTGCTGGCGCGTTTCGCCTTCCAGCGCCAGACGCGGCGGACGGGTAATGGCGCTGCCGCGGCCCAGCAACTCTTCACACAGCTTGATGCACTGCACCAGATCCGGACGCGCATCGAGATGCAGCAGCGGCATGAACCAGCGGTACAGCGCCATCGCCTCTTCGTAACGCTGCTGGCGGGCGAGACGGAATAACGTTTCCCCTTCGCGCGGGAAGGCGTTGGACATTCCGGAGATCCAGCCTTCCGCGCCGACGGCGATGCTTTCCACCACCACGTCATCCAGCCCGGCAAACAGCACGAAGCGGTCGCCAACGGTGTTACGCAGGTCGATAAAGCGGCGGGTATCGCCGGAGGAGTCTTTAAAGCAGACGATGTTGTCGCAGTCAGTCAGGGTGGCGAGAATGTCCGGCGTCACGTCGTTTTTGTAAATCGGCGGGTTGTTGTAGACCATAATCGGCAGGTCGGTAGCGCTCGCCACGCTGCGGAAGTGGGCCGCGGTTTCATGCGGTTTTGAGGAGTAGACCAGCGCCGGCATCACCATGATCCCGTCGACGCCGACGCGCTCCGCCTCTTTCGCCATTTTCTGGGCGAAGGCGGTGGTGAACTCGGCCACCCCGGCGATGACCGGAATTTTGCCGCCGGCGGCATCCTTCGCCACCTCGATAATCTGTAGTTTTTCATCGGTGCTCAGCGAGGTGTTTTCACCCACGCTGCCGCATACCACCAGCCCGGAAACGCCATCTTTCACCAGGTTTTTCATCACCGCGTGAGTGGCGTCTAAATCGAGGGAGTAATCGCTACGAAACTGCGTGCTGACCGCCGGGAATACGCCGCTCCAGTGAATCGCTTTTTTGCTCATGCTCGGTTCCTTGTCGTCATTTTGTTAAGTCGAAGTGAATGAATGGTGAATATTCACTGACAGATTGACGTGTCGCGGAACCGGCGGCTTGTCGGTTTTCCCTCAATACAATGACGAAATTAGCACAGTCGGCAAAAGTGTGAGCCAGCGTTTATCCGAGCAGCGTGAGGCGAAAATCGCGCGGCGTCGAGCCGGTCATCGCCTTGAACTGGCGGCTAAAGGCGCTGTGATCGGTATACCCGCACTGCAGGGCGATATCGGTAATCGGCGTATCGCCAGCCAGCAGTTCGGTCGCTTTTTCCAGCCGCACTTTGTGGATCATCTGCCGCGGAGTGAGATGAAAGATCCGTTTGCAGTAGCGTTCGATCTGCGCAATCGACATCCCACTTAAGGCGGTTAATTCTTCCATGGCGATCGGCCGGTGATAATGGCGGCGGATATGATCGTCGACGATCGCCAGCCGCTGCCACGCCGGATGGCGGGCATGAGCCTCCTGCAGATCGTGCGAGATCCCGGCCATGCCGATCACCTGCCCGCGGACATCGCGCAGCGCCAGTTTCTGCGTCAGGCACCAGCCGCGCTCGCGGCCATTGTAGAGATGCATTTCCAGCTGATCGCGCAGGGTCACACCTTCGCGCAACACCCGCAGATCCTGTTCGGTATAACCCTGACCCAGCGCGGAAGGAAAGACATCGGCGGAGGTTTTGCCCAGCAGCGAGGAGACGCTTTTGAAACCACAGCGGCGGGCCAGCGTCAGGTTCGCCAGCAGATAGCGCGCCTGACGATCTTTGATAAAAAAGACCACATTAGGAATGGCATTGAGCAGGGGCGCAATCAGCGCCAGCGCATTCAGCAGCGCTTGCATATTTTCCGGCCGCTGGCGCGCCAGCCCTTCGCAGATCTGGCTCAGTTCATCGACGGCCAGCTCAGGTTGGTTAACCGCGCGCGGCGGCGCCGCATCAGAAACACCGATCATAAGGCCTCCTCATGGTAAGTGACCGAAGGATATTTATTCACTTTCCGTTAACACCTCAAGCAGCATCCCTCGGTTTTGCGATCCTGGATCCGCTTTACGCCTTCCCCTGATTTAGCCACTGGCGCAATGGTCACTTTCGGTTTACCACAGCATTAAGCAAATGATTAATAAGAAATAACTATGTGAAATAGAAATATACCGCGCTCATGACTGTGCAGATTTCGTCATTTTCTCTGACGAAAGCGCTCAAGCAGGTCGGGAAAGGTTGCGCCAGCATGATGAAACATGTTGTTAACTTCCGGAGAGCCTGATGACCGCGCCACGCCCCCCTGTTACGTTGAGAGCTATTGATTCACACACCGGCGGCGAACCGACCCGCCTGATCGTTGACGGATTCCCCGACCTCGGCGATGGCAGCATGGCGGAGCGCCGCGACCGCTTCGCCCGCGACTTTGACCATTGGCGTCAGGCGGCCATTCTCGAACCGCGCGGTAATGACGTACTGGTCGGCGCGCTGCTGTGCAAACCGGTCTCGGCGGCGGCTACCGCTGGCGTGATTTTCTTCAACAATGCCGGTTTTCTGAATATGTGCGGCCACGGCACAATCGGGCTTATCGCCTCGCTGGCCTGGCTTGGGCGTATCCAGCCCGGCGTACATCTGATTGAAACACCGGTCGGCGACGTAAGCGCTACGTTGCACGACGATGGCAGCGTATCGGTGCAAAACGTCCCGGCCCGCCGCTGGAAAAAACAGATCCGCGTTGAGACCGCGCATGGTCCCGTCATCGGCGATATTGCCTGGGGCGGCAACTGGTTTTTCCTGATTAACGACCACCCGTTCGCCATTACCCCCGAACATATTCCACAGCTCACCGCCTACGCCTGGGCAGTGCGCGAGGGGCTGGAAGCCGCGGGGATCCGCGGCGACGACGGCGGCGTTATCGACCATATCGAACTCTTCGCCGATGACGATACCGCCGACAGCCGCAACTTCGTACTCTGTCCGGGAAAGGCCTGGGATCGCTCGCCGTGCGGTACCGGCACCAGCGCCAAGCTGGCCTGCCTGGCGCAGGATGGCAAGCTGCAGCCGGGGGAAATCTGGCGTCAGGCCAGCATCATCGGCAGCCAGTTTACCGCCAGCTACCAGCGCACCGCGGAAGGCATCATCCCAACGATCCGCGGCGAAGCCTGGGTGTGTGGAGACAACCAGTTGATCCTCAACCCTGACGATCCCTTCTGCTGGGGGATCGCGCCGTGAAGCAGTGCGACGTCATCGTGATCGGCGCCGGGATCATCGGCGCCGCCTGCGCGTGGCAGCTGGCGAAGCGGGGGCAGAGCGTGACGCTTATCGATGACGGTCAGCCCGGCGCGACGGCGGCCGGTATGGGCCATCTGGTGTGCATGGATGACGACCCCGCCGAGCTTGCCTTGTCGGCATGGTCGCTGGAACGCTGGCGCGCTATCACGCCACGGATGCCCGACCATTGCGCCTGGCGCGGCTGCGGCACGCTGTGGCTGGCGGAAAGCGAAGAAGAGATGGCCGTGGCTGGCGACAAACAGCGGCGGCTGGCCAGCTATCAGGTGCCCAGCGAACGCCAGACCCCGCAGCAGATCGCCGGGCGCGAGCCGCTGCTGCGCGGCGGGCTGGCGGGCGGCCTGTGGGTGCCAGGCGATGGTATCGTCTACGCGCCAAACGTCGCCCGCTGGCTGATGGCCGATGCCGGAGACCATCTCACCTGCCTGCACGACAGCGCGCAGGCGATTACCGAACCGCAGGTGCTGCTCGCCAGCGGCAAACGGCTACAGGCGCGGGCCATCGTGGTGGCCTGCGGACTTGAAGCCAACGCGCTGTTAGCGGAAAACTGGCTGCGACCGAAAAAAGGCCAACTGGCGATTACCGATCGCTACCGGACGCGGGTGCATCACCAGCTGGTTGAGCTGGGTTACGGCGCCAGCGCCCATGGCGGCGGCACCTCGGTGGCGTTTAACCTTCAGCCGCGGCCAACCGGCCAGCTGCTGATTGGCTCTTCGCGTCAGTTTGATAACCGTGAGCGCGAGTTGGATCTGCCCTTGCTGGCGCAGATGCTCGATCGCGCCCGCCATTTCGTTCCGGCGCTGGCGACGTTGAATATCATCCGCTGTTGGAGCGGCCTGCGCGCCGCCTCGCAGGATGGCAACCCGCTGATCGGCCCGCACCCCACCCGCCGTGGTTTATGGCTGGCGCTGGGCCATGAAGGGCTGGGCGTCACCACCGCTCCGGCCACAGCTGAACTGCTGGCGGCGCAGATCCTCGATGAACGCTGCCCAGTGGCGTCCGACGCCTGGCTCCCGGCCCGTTTGTGTCAACAGGAGGCGATTGCATGAAGGCCACGCTCACTATCACCATTGATGGCGAAGCGCTGACGGTGCCGGAAGGCATTAGCGTGGCGGCGGCGCTGGCGTTGACCGGCGACCCCACCACCCGCCAGGCGGTTAACGGCGATCTCCGCGCGCCGTTTTGCGGCATGGGCGTCTGCCAGGAGTGCCGGGTCACCGTCGATGGCCTACGGGTGCTGGCCTGCCAGACCCTGTGCCGGGCCGGTATGCAAATAGAAAGGAGCCACGATGAACACGCTGCGCTGTGACATTTTAATCCTCGGCGCCGGCCCCGCCGGCATGGCGGCCGCGCTCTCCGCCGCCGCCTGCGATAAACAGGTGATTATTCTCGACGATAATCCCGCCCCTGGCGGGCAAATCTGGCGGGCCGGTCCGCAGGCGACGCAGCCCGCCCTGGCCCGGCGCTACCGCGACGCCATCGCCGCATCTGCCGCCATCCGGGTAGTGAACGGCGCGCGGCTGATTGCCCGCCCCTCCGCGCACAGCGTGCTGTTTGAAACCGCCGACGGCGGCGGCGTGGTTTGCTGGCAGAAACTGATCCTCTGCTGCGGCGCGCGCGAGCTGTCGCTGCCCTTTCCCGGCTGGACCTTACCCGGCGTGACCGGCGCGGGCGGCCTGCAGGCGCAAATCAAACAGGGCCTGTCGCTGAAAGGAGAAAAGGTGGTGATTGCCGGCAGCGGTCCGCTACTGCTGGCGGTGGCGGATACGGTGAACAAGGCCGGAGGCGACGTGACGAATATCATTGAGCAAGCGCCGCTCCCGGCGCTACTGCGCTTCGCCAGCGGGCTGTGGCGCTGGCCGCAGAAGCTGCGCCAGTTAGCGACGCTGGCCCCGAAAGGCTATCTGAGCGGCGCGCAGGCGATCCGCGCTCACGGCGCAACGCGGCTGGAAGCCGTTACGCTTCGCCAGCGCGGCGTCGAGCGAACTATCGCCTGCGATCGGCTGGCTATCGGCTACGGGCTGATACCCAATATCGAGACGGGGCTGCTGTTTGGCTGCGCCACGGCACAGGAGGCGATCCAGGTTAACCGCTGGCAGCAGACCAGCGTCACGGATATCTATGCCGCCGGCGAGTGCACCGGTTTCGGCGGTAGCGAGCTGGCGCTGGCGGAGGGCGAAATCGCCGGGTATGCCGCCGCCGGGGCCAGCCAGCAAGCGCAGGCGTTATTTACCCGCCGCGCCCGCTGGCAGCGTTTCGCCGAAGCAATCAACCGTACCTTCCGGCTGACGGAATCCTTGAAAGACGCCGCAACGCCGGAGAGCCTGCTGTGCCGCTGCGAGGATGTACGCTGCGGCGATGTGGCGGCCGCCGGAGGCTGGCCGCAGGCCAAACTGACCCAGCGCTGCGGAATGGGCGCCTGTCAGGGGCGCACCTGCGCCGCCAGCGCCCGCTGGTTGTACGGCTGGCCGCTGCCGCAGCCAAGAGAACCGCTGGCCCCCGCCCGCGCGGAAACGCTTATTGCCCTCGCCCGGCCGAGCGCCGAGCCGTAACCGCTACTCTTCTTCATCACCGCGCCCGGCAGGGACGCCAAGCGCAATAAACTCCTCCAGCAGCGAGGTCAGTTGCTGCAGCTTTTCCGTGGTAAACTGGGCCTCCAGCAGACGATAGGTTTCTTCCACCTCGGCCTGAGCGCTTTCATACAGCGCGGTTCCGGCAGGCGTCAGCGAGACGTACAGCTTGCGCTGATCGTTAACCGGCTTTAAGCGCAGCACCAGCCCATCCCGCTCCATGCGCGTCAAAATCCCGGTCAGGCTGGGGCGCAGGATGCAGGCGCGAAAGGCCAGATCGTGAAAATCCATCGACGGACGTTCGGCGAGAATTCGCACGATCCGCCACTGCTGTTCGGTGAGATTGTGCCGTTTGACGATCGGCCGAAAGTAGGCCATCGCCGCCTCACGCGCCTGCAACAAGGCAATGGTTAATGAATCATGCATAGTATCCCCTCTACAGCCTCATCCAAAACTTATTAACAACTTAATAATTAGCTTTAATCCTGCCATGTACAACCGGTTTCTGCACCTGAAAAGTACCAGCCTCTTCCTGAAAAACAGTCAACTCATTGATTAAAAACCAATAAGTTATTGATGTGTAAATATTGTGTTAATCCGATCACAAAACATTCACTTCCAGTTGCTAAACCTGGCCGCAAAGCATAAAAGATGATCATTAACATATTAATGAAATGCATTTAAATCCGAAATCAGTACCAGAGGAGTGGTGAATGAAAGGTACCATCTTCGCCGTTGCGCTCAATCATCGCAGCCAGCTCGACGCCTGGCGCGAAGCGTTTCAACAGGCCCCCTACAAGACGCCGCCGAAAACCGCGGTCTGGTTTATCAAGCCGCGCAATACCGTGATTGGCGACGGCGAGGCGATCCCCTATCCGCAGGGCGAGACCGTACAAAGCGGCGCGACGGTGGCGCTGATTGTCGGCAAAACCGCGCGTAAAGTGGCGGCGGCAGAGGCAGCGAACTATATCGCCGGCTACGCGCTGGCTAACGATGTGAGTCTGCCGGAAGAGAGTTTTTATCGCCCGGCGATCAAGGCGAAATGCCGCGATGGCTTCTGCCCCGTCGGCGCGCTGTCGGCGGTGCGTAACGTCGATAACCTGACCATCATCACCGAAATCAACGGCCGCGAGGCGGATAGCTGGCATACCGGCGAGCTGCAGCGTAACGCCGCGCAGCTGCTGAGCGCCTTAAGCGAGTTCGCCACCCTCAATCCCGGCGACGCGATCCTTATCGGCACGCCCCACTCTCGCGTCACGCTGCGCCCCGGCGACCGCGTACGTATTCTCGCCGACGGATTCCCGGCGCTGGAAAACCCGGTTGTCGCAGAAGGAGAGCTGGCATGAAACAGGCACGCATTGAATGGCAGGGACAGGTACGCGACGTGCTGGTCGATGAACGCGACCAGGTGCGCCTGAACGATGGCACGGTATTGAAAGAAGGCGAATTCCGCTGGTTGCCGCCCGCCGACGGCACGCTGTTCGCGCTGGGGCTGAACTACGCCGACCACGCCAGCGAGCTGGAATTTAAGCCGCCAACCGAGCCTTTGGTGTTCATCAAAGCGCCGAACACCTTTATTGGCCACCAGCAGCAGTCGGTACGCCCGGATAACGTCGAATACATGCACTACGAAGCCGAACTGGTGGTGGTGATCGGGAAAACCGCGCGCCGCGTCAGCGAAGCCGAGGCCATGGACTATGTCGCTGGCTATACCGTGTGCAACGACTACGCGATCCGCGACTACCTGGAAAACTACTACCGCCCGAACCTGCGGGTCAAAAGCCGCGATACCCTGACGCCGATTGGCCCGTGGATCGTCGCCAAAGAGGCGATCCCGGATCCGCATAATCTGGCCCTGCGCACCTGGGTCAACGGCGAACTGCGCCAGCAGGGCACCACCGCCGATCTGATCTTCAGCATCCCGTTCCTCATCGCTTATTTAAGCGAATTTATGACCCTGCAACCGGGCGACATGATCGCCACCGGCACGCCGAAAGGGCTATCCGATGTGGTGCCGGGCGACGAGGTGATCGTTGAAGTCGAGGGCGTGGGCCGCCTGGTCAACCATATCATCAGCCAGCAAGCGTATGAGGAGACACTGTCATGAAAAAGATTAACCATTGGATCAACGGTAAAAACGTTGCCGGCGCAGACTATTTTCATACCACCAACCCGGCCACCGGCGAGGTACTGGCTGAAGTCGCCTCCGGCGGCGAAGCCGAAATCAACCAGGCGGTAGCGGCGGCGAAAGAGGCCTTCCCGAAGTGGGCTAACCTGCCGATGAAAGAGCGCGCGCGCCTGATGCGCCGCCTCGGGGATCTGATCGATCAGAACGTCCCGGAGATCGCGGCGATGGAAACCGCCGATACCGGCCTGCCTATCCACCAGACCAAAAACGTGCTGATCCCGCGGGCGTCGCATAACTTCGAATTTTTCGCCGAAGTATGCCAGCAGATGAACGGCAAGACCTATCCGGTCGATGACAAGATGCTTAACTATACCCTCGTGCAGCCGGTTGGCGTGTGCGCGCTGGTGTCGCCGTGGAACGTGCCGTTCATGACCGCCACCTGGAAGGTCGCGCCGTGTCTCGCACTGGGGAATACCGCGGTGCTGAAAATGTCCGAGCTGTCGCCGCTGACCGCCGATCGTCTGGGCGAGCTGGCGCTGGAAGCCGGGATCCCGGCTGGCGTGCTCAACGTGGTGCAGGGCTATGGCGCCACCGCCGGCGACGCGCTGGTGCGCCATCATGATGTGCGCGCCGTCTCCTTCACCGGCGGCACCGCCACCGGCCGCAACATCATGAAGAACGCCGGTCTGAAAAAGTACTCTATGGAGCTCGGCGGAAAATCGCCGGTGCTGATTTTTGAAGACGCCGATATTGAGCGCGCACTCGACGCCGCGCTGTTCACCATTTTCTCGATCAACGGCGAACGCTGCACCGCCGGTTCGCGCATTTTCATTCAGCAGAGTATTTATCCGGAGTTCGTCAAGCGCTTCGCCGAGCGCGCCAACCGCCTGCGCGTGGGCGATCCGACCGATCCGAATACCCAGGTCGGCGCGCTGATTAGCAAGCAGCACTGGGAGAAAGTGTCCGGCTACATTCGCCTCGGCATCGAAGAGGGCGCCACCCTGCTGGCCGGCGGCGCGGATAAACCGTCCGACCTGCCGGCGCATCTGAAAGCCGGCAACTTCCTGCGCCCGACGGTACTGGCGGATGTCGACAACCGCATGCGCGTCGCCCAGGAAGAGATTTTTGGCCCGGTCGCCTGCCTGCTGCCGTTCAAAGACGAAGCGGAAGGGCTGCGCCTGGCGAACGATGTGGAATACGGCCTGGCGTCGTATATCTGGACCCAGGACGTCAGCAAAGTGTTGCGCCTGGCGCGCGGTATTGAAGCCGGGATGGTGTTCGTCAACACCCAGAACGTGCGCGACCTGCGCCAGCCGTTCGGCGGCGTGAAGGCCTCCGGCACCGGCCGCGAAGGCGGCGAATACAGCTTTGAAGTATTCGCCGAAATGAAAAACGTCTGCATCTCGATGGGCGACCATCCGATCCCGAAATGGGGAGTCTGATATGGGTAAGTTAGCGTTAGCAGCAAAAATCACTCACGTGCCGTCGATGTATCTGTCTGAGCTGCCGGGGAAAAACCACGGCTGCCGTCAGGGAGCTATCGACGGACATAAAGAAATTGGCAAGCGCTGCCGTGAAATGGGCGTCGATACCATTATCGTGTTCGACACCCACTGGCTGGTCAACAGCGCCTACCACATCAACTGTGCCGACCATTTCCAGGGCGTCTACACCAGTAACGAACTGCCGCATTTTATTCGCGACATGACCTACGACTACGACGGCAACCCGGAACTGGGTCACCTGATTGCCGACGAGGCCGTCAAGCTTGGCGTACGCGCCAAAGCGCACAATATTCCGAGCCTGAAGCTGGAATACGGCACCCTGGTGCCGATGCGCTACATGAATAGCGATAAGCATTTCAAAGTGGTGTCCATTTCCGCCTTCTGTACCGTTCACGATTTTGCCGACAGCCGCAAGCTGGGCGAGGCCATCCTCAAGGCCATCGACAAATATGACGGCACCGTGGCGGTGCTGGCCAGCGGTTCGCTGTCGCATCGCTTTATCGACGACCAGCGCGCCGAAGAGGGCATGAACAGCTATACCCGCGAGTTTGACCATCAAATGGATGAGCGGGTGGTGAAGCTGTGGCGGGAGGGCAAATTCAAAGAGTTCTGCACCATGCTGCCGGAGTACGCCGACTACTGCTACGGCGAAGGCAACATGCACGACACGGTGATGCTGCTCGGTCTGCTGGGTTGGGATAAATACGACGGCAAGGTGGAGTTTATCACCGAGCTATTCGCCAGCTCCGGCACCGGCCAGGTCAACGCCGTGTTCCCACTGCCGGCGCAGGCGTAAGGAGGCCCCATGCCGCATTTTATCGCCGAATGTACCGACAATATCCGTGAACAGGCCGATTTACCGGGCCTGTTCGCCAAAGTCAACGAGGCGCTGGCCGCCACCGGCATCTTTCCGATCGGCGGGATCCGCAGCCGCGCCCACTGGCTCGATACCTGGCAGATGGCCGACGGCAAGCAGGATTACGCCTTCGTGCATATGACCCTGAAGATCGGCGCCGGGCGCAGTCTGGAGAGCCGTCAGGACGTGGGAGATATGCTGTTCGCACTGATCAAAGCCCATTTTGCCGCGCTAATGGAGAGCCGCTATCTGGCGCTGTCGTTCGCCATGGAAGAACTCGACCCGACGCTGAACTACAAACAGAACAACGTGCACGCGTTATTTAAATAACGTGCAAATTGCCCGGTGGCGCTGCGCTTACCGGGCCTACAAGGGCCATGAATTTGTAGGCCGGATAATCAAAGCGCCATCCGGCAATGCAATGCCACAGGAATCACTATGCTCGATAAACAAACCCGTACCCTGATTGCCCAGCGGCTGAACCAGGCCGAAAAACAGCGTGAACAGATCCGCGCGATCTCGCTGGATTATCCGTCGATCACCATTGAGGACGCCTACGCCGTCCAGCGCGAGTGGGTCGAGATGAAGATCGCCGAAGGCCGCGTGCTCAAAGGCCACAAGATCGGCCTGACCTCTAAAGCGATGCAGGCCAGCTCGCAGATCAGCGAGCCGGACTACGGCGCGCTGCTCGACGATATGTTCTTCCACGACGGCAGCGATATTCCCACCGACCGCTTTATCGTTCCGCGTATTGAAGTCGAGCTGGCCTTCGTGCTGGCCAAACCGCTGCGCGGCCCGAACTGTACGCTGTTTGATGTCTACAACGCCACCGACTACGTTATCCCGGCGCTGGAGCTTATCGACGCGCGCTGCCACAACATCGACCCGGAAACCCAGCGTCCGCGCAAAGTGTTCGACACTATCTCCGACAACGCCGCCAACGCCGGGGTGATCCTCGGCGGCCGGCCGATTAAACCGGACGAGCTGGATCTGCGCTGGATCTCCGCCCTGCTGTATCGCAACGGCGTGATTGAGGAGACCGGCGTCGCCGCGGGCGTGCTCAATCATCCGGCCAACGGCGTGGCCTGGCTGGCCAACAAACTGGCGCCATACGATGTCCAGCTCGAAGCCGGGCAAATTATCCTCGGCGGCTCCTTCACCCGCCCGGTCCCGGCGCGCAAGGGCGATACCTTCCACGTCGACTACGGCAACATGGGCGCCATCAGCTGCCGCTTTGTTTGAGGAGAGCAACATGAACAACGCATTTAAAGAGGCGCTCAAGGCCGGCCGTCCGCAAATCGGCCTGTGGCTTGGGCTGTGCAGCAGCTACAGCGCCGAACTGCTGGCCGGCGCGGGCTTCGACTGGCTGCTGATCGACGGCGAACACGCGCCCAACAACGTACAAACGGTGCTGACCCAGTTGCAGGCCATTGCGCCCTACCCCAGCCAGCCGGTAGTGCGTCCGTCGTGGAACGATCCGGTACAAATTAAACAACTGCTGGATGTCGGCGCGCAAACTCTGCTGGTGCCGATGGTGCAGAATGCCGAAGAAGCGCGGCTGGCGGTAAGCGCCACCCGCTACCCGCCTGCCGGCATCCGCGGAGTCGGCAGCGCGCTGGCCCGCGCCTCACGCTGGAATCGTGTCCCGGATTATATCCACCAGGCCAATGACGCCATGTGCGTGCTGGTACAGATTGAGACTCGCGAAGCGCTGAAAAATCTGCCGCAGATCCTCAATGTCGACGGGGTAGATGGCGTGTTTATCGGCCCGGCGGATCTCAGCGCTGATATGGGCCACGGCGGCAATCCACAGCACCCGGAAGTGCAGGCCGCCATTGAAGATGCCATCCAGCAAATCCGTCAGGCCGGCAAGGCGCCGGGGATCCTGATGGCCAATGAACAGCTGGCGAAACGCTATCTCGAACTGGGCGCGCTGTTCGTCGCCGTCGGCGTCGATACCACCCTGCTGGCCCGCGGCGCAGAAGCGCTGGCGGCCCGTTTTACCCACACCGCAACCACCACAACCGATAACAATAAATCCGTCTATTGAACGGATAATGTGGAGCGCAACATGACTACCTCTACCCTGCAACACAATGATAATAAAGCCGTTGAAGTAGAAAACCGGGTGATCAAAAAGCTGTTCCGCCGCCTGATTACCTTCCTGTTTGTTCTCTTTGTTTTCTCATTTTTGGATCGAATTAATATCGGCTTCGCCGGTCTGACGATGGGTAAAGATCTCGGCCTGACCTCCACCATGTTCGGCCTGGCGGCGACGCTGTTCTACGTCACCTACGTGCTGTGCGGGATCCCCAGCAATATCATGCTGGCGAAAGTTGGCGCGCGCCGCTGGATCGCCGGGATCATGGTGGTCTGGGGGATCGCCTCGACCTGCACCATGTTCGCCACCAACCCGCATACGCTGTACATCCTGCGCATGCTGGTCGGCATCGCCGAGGCCGGTTTTCTACCGGGGATCCTCGTCTATCTGACCTGGTGGTTCCCGGCCTACCATCGCGCCCGCGCCAACGCCCTGTTTATGATCGCCATGCCGGTGACCATGATGCTCGGCTCGATACTTTCCGGCTATATCCTGGCGCTCGACGGCCTGTGGAACCTGAAAGGCTGGCAGTGGCTGTTTCTGCTGGAAGGCCTGCCGTCGGTGGTGCTCGGCGTCGTCACCTGGTTCTTCCTCAACGACACGCCGGATAAAGCCAACTGGCTGGATAACGAAGAGAAACAGGCGCTGAAGGCGATGATCGATCGCGAACGGGAACATGCGGCGATCGTCCCGGCTTCGCCGCGCTCCACGCTGCGCGAAGTACTGACGCCAGCGGTGCTGATGTATACCCTCGCCTACTTCTGCCTGACCAATACCCTCAGCGCCATTAATATCTGGACGCCGCAGATCCTGCAGAGCTTTAACACCGGCAGCAGCAATATCATGATTGGCCTGCTGGCGGCGATCCCGCAGTTCTGCACCATTTTCGGTATGATCTGGTGGAGCCGCCGCTCCGACCGGCGCAAAGAGCGCAAGATGCATACCATCCTGCCCTACCTGTTCGCCGCGGCGGGTTGGCTGCTGGCTTCGGCAACGCACCACAGCCTGATCCAACTGATCGGCATTATTATGGCTTCGGTGGGATCCTTTACCGCGATGGCCATTTTCTGGACCACCCCGGATCGGGTGATCAGCCTGCAATCGCGTGCGGTAGCGCTGGCGGTGATCAATGCCATCGGCAACGTCGGCTCTGCCGTCAGCCCGCTGTTGATCGGCATATTACGCGATACCACCGGCAGCTTTAGCTCCGGGCTGTGGTTTGTCGCCGGGCTGCTGATCGTCGGCGCGCTGGTGCTCACCCGCATTCCGATGAGCCAGCGCGAGGACGCCGCCGCCGCACCGGGCTTAGCGGCGCAAAAAGGCCACTAAGGAGCGGGTATGTGCCAGCATCCAATCGCCAACATCGACATCAATAAAGATTACGACGAGAGTCTGGGCACCGAAGAGGTGCACTACCAGTCGTTTTCCCGCATGGCGGCCTTTTTTGGCCGCGACATGCAGGCGCATCGTCACGACCGTTATTTCCAGATGCACTACCTTGATACCGGGCAGATTGAGCTGCAGCTTGATGACCATCGCTATTCGGTGCAGGCGCCGCTGTTTGTGTTAACGCCGCCCTCGGTGCCGCACGCCTTTATTACCGAGTCCGATAGCGATGGTCACGTGTTGACGGTGCACGAAGAACTCATCTGGCCGCTGCTGGAGGTGCTTTATCCCGGCACGCGGGAGACCTTCGGCCTGCCGGGGATCTGTCTGTCGCTGGCGGATAAACCCGACGAGCTGGCGGCGCTGGCCCACTACTGGCAACTGATTCGTCGGGAATCTACCGCCCAGTTGCCCGGGCGGGAACACACCCTGGCGCTGCTGGCGCAGGCGGTATTTACCCTGCTGCTGCGCAACGCCAGGCTCGACGATCATGCCGCCAGCGGGATGCGCGGCGAGCTGAAGCTATTCCAGCGCTTTAACCAGATGATCGACAGCCACTACCATCAGCACTGGACGGTACCGGATTACGCCAGGGAGCTGCATCTGACCGAATCGCGGCTGACCGATATCTGCCGCCGCTTCGCCAACCGCCCGCCGAAGCGATTGATATTCGACCGCCAGCTACGCGAGGCGAAGCGGCTGCTGCTGTTTTCCGATAGCGCGGTCAATGAGATAGCCTGGCAACTGGGGTTTAAAGATCCCGCTTATTTTGCGCGCTTTTTTAGCCGCCAGGTCGGCTGCTCGCCAAGCAGTTACCGGGCGCAAAAAGTACCTGTGTCGTAATACCCCGGCGGCGCCGCGCTTGCCGGGGCTACGGTCCATAGGGCCTGTCAGCGCCGCGCCGCCCGCCAAAAGCTGCAGAGATCACAAAATTCGCTCCCGCCTGAAAAGTACCCGCCGTTGTCGCAAACGTCCCTTCACGACAAGCGCAATAACCGCTTCAATTAAACAACAAAAACAAAACATATATTTAACATCATTATTCCGATAAATACTGAAGAGGCCCCTATGAAACCTGAAGATTTCCGCGCCGACGCGAAACGCCCGTTAACTGGCGAAGAGTATTTAAAAAGCCTGCAGGATGGCCGCGAAATTTATATCTACGGCGAGCGCGTGAAGGATGTCACCACGCATCCGGCCTTCCGTAATGCCGCGGCTTCTGTCGCTCAGCTGTACGATGCGCTGCACAAACCGGAGATGCAGGATTCCTTGTGCTGGGGCACCGATACCGGCAGCGGCGGCTACACCCACAAATTCTTCCGCGTGGCGAAAAGCGCCGACGATCTGCGCCAGCAGCGCGACGCCATCGCCGAATGGTCGCGCTTAAGCTACGGCTGGATGGGCCGCACCCCGGACTACAAAGCCGCTTTCGGCTGCGCGCTGGGCGCCAACCCGGCGTTTTACGGCCAGTTCGAGCAGAACGCCCGCAACTGGTACACCCGCATTCAGGAAACCGGCCTGTACTTTAACCACGCTATCGTCAACCCGCCGATCGACCGCCACAAGCCGGCTGATGAAGTGAAGGATGTCTACATCAAGCTGGAAAAAGAGACCGATGCCGGGATCATCGTCAGCGGCGCGAAAGTGGTCGCCACCAACTCGGCGCTGACCCACTACAACATGATCGGCTTCGGCTCCGCACAGGTGATGGGCGAGAACCCGGACTTCGCGCTGATGTTCGTCGCGCCGATGGATGCCGAAGGCGTCAAGCTTATCTCCCGCGCCTCCTATGAGATGGTCGCCGGCGCGACCGGATCGCCGTACGACTATCCGCTTTCCAGCCGTTTCGACGAGAACGACGCGATTCTGGTAATGGATAAGGTGCTGATCCCCTGGGAGAACGTACTGATTTATCGCGACTTTGACCGCTGCCGCCGCTGGACCATGGAAGGTGGTTTCGCCCGCATGTACCCGCTGCAGGCCTGCGTACGCCTGGCGGTAAAACTGGACTTTATCACCGCCCTGCTGAAACGTTCTCTGGAATGTACCGGCACCCTCGAATTCCGCGGCGTACAGGCCGACCTTGGCGAAGTGGTGGCGTGGCGCAACATGTTCTGGGCGTTAAGCGATTCCATGTGCTCGGAAGCGACGCCGTGGGTCAACGGCGCATGGCTGCCGGATCACGCCGCGCTGCAGACCTATCGCGTGATGGCGCCGATGGCCTACGCCAAGATCAAGAACATCATCGAGCGTAACGTCACCAGCGGCCTGATTTATCTGCCGTCCAGCGCCCGCGATCTGAACAACCCGCAGATCGATCAGTATCTGGCGAAGTACGTGCGCGGCTCCAACGGTATGGATCACGTTGAACGTATCAAGATCCTCAAACTGATGTGGGACGCCATCGGCAGCGAATTCGGCGGCCGCCATGAACTGTATGAGATCAACTACTCCGGTAGCCAGGATGAAATTCGCCTGCAGTGTCTGCGCCAGGCGCAGAGCTCCGGCAATATGGACAAAATGATGGCGATGGTCGACCGCTGCCTGTCCGAGTACGACCAGAACGGCTGGACGGTGCCGCATCTGCACAATAACGCTGATATCAACATGTTGGATAAGCTGCTGAAGTAATTCACAGCGGGAGGTCATAATGCAATTAGATGAACAACGCCTGCGTTTTCGCGATGCCATGGCCAGCCTGTCGGCTGCGGTTAACGTTGTCACCACCGCAGGTGAAGCCGGCCGCTGCGGCATTACCGCCACGGCGGTTTGCTCGGTGACGGATACGCCGCCATCGGTGATGGTTTGTATCAACGCCAACAGCGCGATGAACCCTGTATTTCAGGGCAACGGCAAGTTGTGCATCAACGTGCTGAACCACGAGCAGGAAATCATGGCCCGCCACTTCGCCGGGATGACTGGGGTGACGATGGAAGAACGGTTTGCCCTCAGCGGCTGGCAGCAGGGCGCGCTCGGACAGCCGGTACTGAAGGGTTCGCTGGCCAGTCTCGAAGGCGAGATTAGCCAGGTGCAAACCATTGGTACCCACCTGGTGTATCTGGTGGAGATCCGCAATATTACCCTGAGCCCGCAAGGGCACGGCCTGATTTACTTTAAACGCCGTTTCCACCCGGTGATGATGGAAATGGAAGTGGCAGTCTAAAATCCGCGCCCAGGTTTACTTATCGCCCGATGCGTAAACCTGGCGCTTAATATGCGTCATCTCACCCGCCAGCCTTATTCAACAGCGCGACATGAAGCCCAATCAAAACGTCCACCGCCGCGGAAATTTTGTTCCCGGTAGTCAGCAGGTAATGTTAAGTGCCAGCCTTTTCGCCTGGCGGTACAGGCAATAACCGGAAATTGAGAATAATCTATAGCGTCATGAATAAATTGTTGTTTACCTATATTTGTTAAAAAGGCATCTCCCCGATTCCAGATAGCTTTTTTTAACTTGATATTCCAGGTCTGATAGCTTTCGCCAGCAATTGTATAACCTTCACCTTCAGGCGCTTTTTTGGTCCAGTCAATCTCGCCGCCATCGTATAAATATTGCCATACAGCATAGCGCTCAAGGGTAAACTGGCTGGGTAAAGTACTGACATTTTTAGAATCGATTTTATCGAGTAATTGCGAATTCGCTAACAGTAGCGCCATGGCTTTATGCATGTAACCCAACATAATATCGGGACGTTCGGGCACTCCCTCTTCTGCTTCAAACAAAGAGATATAAGCGAGATAGAGCGCATCATCACGCACTTTTTGACCGTTCGCCGCGGCGTTGGCGACGATTTTCGCCGCCCGATATTGTAAACTTCCCCAGGATTCCTCACCGCTAACAGGCCTGTAGCGATTATTGTATTTTTCTCCCGTCAGGTAGCCCTGAGCTGCGTTTAAATCGTTAGCGTTTAACGCCGATTTAGCGCGCTGATGGTCGGATAAGGTCATTATATTGCGCCCCGTATTTCTGGCAATATAATACGACTGACGACAATCAGAAAGGAGCATAACCATAATGACCATGGCAATAATTCTAAAAAAAATCTTATATATTCTCACCGTGAAGTCCTTTAATTTATTTATAAATATAATGTTTGGAAACTTGTCTCGGTTCGATGTATAGCAAAACGGTTACCCGACCTTTTTTATAAGTACGTTGCCAGGTAGAACAATTTGTTATTTTATTCAGATCTAATCTTTTACTATACCACTCCTGCTGTTTTGCAATGCAGGCGGAAAGACTTTGATAGAATTTCCCTTTGTCTGCAATGAACTCTTCTTTGATTGTCGCTGGCCCATATTCTCGATCAAGGACCTTAACTTCCTCATTATATAAGGCGAGTGCTTCCCGGCCATCATCAACTTTATAGGCCTGCTGACTGGAATCAACATCAGCGCTAACAAAAACACTTTTCATCCCTTTATTCTTATCGAAATAAAGCTTCATCTCCTGATATTTCAATGCCCCCACTTCCTGGGGAGTCAGCGTTGAGATAATCAGATCCGGGTCTTTTCCGGCATAATTGATATCTGATACCTCAAGAGAATATAAAGGCGTGTTTCTGGCTTCATCGTAACTCATCCCCCAGCGCAAATTATAAGGGGCTGCCGGCTCATCAACAGCCTGATGTATCTCTCTTGCATGAGCAAATGTTAAATAAAAAGCACTGGCGACGATCATTATCTTTACAAATTTCATAACACGAATTCCCTTTGCTAAACGCTATCCATACGACATGACAAAGCCAGCATAATATCAAAATACCTCTATTTGAAATAAAGATAGTAATCTGCGGGTGATAAAAACCGTTATCCTCAGTTTGAAAGCATATCTTTGAGATGCGCAGAATAATATTGTGAACTTAATCACACATTTACGCGCTCTCGTACTCATATCTAACCGCTTACCCCTTCCAGTAACCGCTTAACCCCCTATACAACCACTCACCCATTTACCCAACTTTACGCGCGCGCTGTTCTGGCAAGATCGAAGGCAGCCTAGCTAATCAATACCTCCATCAACCCTTACTTAAAACCAGACGGCTTCGGCCAATTATTCATCTAATTAACGCCAGGTTTTACTATGGATACCAAAAAACTATTCAAGCACATACCCTGGGTGATTCTCGGAATCATCGGGGCATTTTGCCTCTCAGTCGTCGCGTTGCGCCGCGGTGAGCACGTCAGTGCCCTGTGGATCGTCGTCGCCTCGGTTTCTGTGTACCTCGTCGCCTACCGTTATTACAGCCTGTACATCGCGCAGAAGGTGATGAAGCTTGACCCAACGCGCTCGACGCCGGCGGTTATTAATAACGATGGCCTGAACTACGTGCCAACCAACCGCTACGTGCTGTTTGGCCACCACTTTGCCGCCATTGCCGGCGCCGGCCCGCTGGTTGGCCCGGTGCTGGCCGCGCAGATGGGCTATCTGCCGGGCACCCTGTGGCTGCTGGCCGGCGTGGTGCTGGCGGGCGCGGTACAGGACTTCATGGTGCTGTTTATCTCCTCACGGCGTAACGGCGCCTCGCTGGGCGAGATGATCAAGCAGGAAATGGGGCCGGTTCCGGGCTCTATCGCGCTGTTCGGCTGCTTCCTGATTATGATCATCATCCTCGCGGTGCTGGCGCTCATCGTGGTGAAAGCGCTGGCGGAAAGCCCGTGGGGCGTCTTTACCGTCTGCTCGACGGTACCTATTGCCCTGTTTATGGGGATCTACATGCGCTTCCTGCGCCCTGGCCGCGTGGGTGAAGTCTCGGTTATCGGTATCGTGCTGCTGGTGGCGTCCATCTGGTTTGGCGGCATCATTGCCCACGACCCATACTGGGGCCCGGCGCTGACCTTTAAAGACACCACCATCACCTTTACCCTGATTGGCTACGCGTTTATTTCCGCCCTGCTGCCGGTATGGCTGATTCTGGCGCCGCGTGACTATCTGGCCACCTTCCTGAAAATCGGCGTGATCGTCGGCCTGGCGCTGGGGATCGTTATCCTCAACCCGGACCTGAAAATGCCGGCGGTGACCCAGTACATTGATGGTACCGGCCCGCTGTGGAAAGGCGCGCTGTTCCCGTTCCTGTTTATCACCATCGCCTGCGGCGCGGTCTCCGGCTTCCACGCGCTGATCGCCTCCGGCACCACGCCGAAGCTGCTGGCCAACGAAACCGATGCCCGCTTTATCGGCTACGGTGCGATGCTGATGGAGTCGTTCGTGGCCATCATGGCGCTGGTCGCCGCCTCGATTATCGAACCGGGTCTCTACTTCGCGATGAACACCCCGCCAGCGGGCCTTGGCATCGTCATGCCGAACCTGCATGAAATGGGCGGTGAAAACGCGGCGATGATCGCCGCTCAGCTGAAAGAAGTGACCGTCCATGCGGCGGCGACCGTCAGCTCCTGGGGCTTCGTGATCTCCCCTGAGCAGATCCTGCAGACGGCGAAAGATATCGGCGAACCTTCGGTACTGAACCGCGCCGGCGGCGCGCCGACGCTGGCCGTTGGTATCGCCCATGTGTTCCATAAAATCATCCCGATGGCGGATATGGGCTTCTGGTACCACTTTGGTATCCTGTTTGAAGCGCTGTTTATCCTCACCGCGCTGGATGCCGGTACCCGCGCAGGCCGCTTTATGCTGCAGGATCTGCTGGGTAACTTCGTGCCGTTCCTGAAAAAAACCGACTCGCTGGTCGCCGGGATTATCGGTACCGCGGGCTGCGTCGGCCTGTGGGGCTACCTGCTGTATCAGGGCGTGGTCGACCCGCTGGGCGGTGTGAAGAGCCTGTGGCCGCTGTTCGGTATCTCTAACCAGATGCTGGCCGCCGTGGCGCTGGTGCTTGGCACCGTGGTGCTGGTCAAGATGCAGCGCACCAAATATATCTGGGTCACCGTTATCCCGGCAGCGTGGCTGCTGCTGTGCACCACCTGGGCGCTGGGTCTGAAGCTGTTCAGCAGCAATCCGCAGATGGAAGGCTTCTTCTTTATGGCTCAGCAGTATAAAGAGAAGATTGCCGCCGGCGGCGAGCTGACCGCGCAGCAGATTGCCAACATGAATCATATCGTGGTCAACAACTACACCAACGCCGGGCTGAGTATCCTGTTCCTGGTGGTGGTGTACAGCATCATCTTCTACGGCATCAAAACCTGGCTCAACGTGCGCAACAATAAGGTGCGTACCGACAAAGAGACCCCGTACGTGCCGGTACCGGAAGGCGGCGTGAAGACCTCGTCACATCATTAACCCTGATGCCGGATAGTGCTACGCGTATCCGGCCTACAGAAAAGTGCATCAACGTAGGCCGGATAAGGCGCTAGCCGCCATCCGGCTTTATTCGTTATCTGGAACTTACAATGTTTGGTAACTTAGGTCAGGCAAAAAAATATCTCGGTCAGGCGGCAAAAATGCTGATTGGCATTCCGGATTACGACAACTACGTCACGCATATGCAAACCAACCATCCGGATCAGCCGTACATGACTTATGAAGAATTCTTCCGCGAACGCCAGCAGGCCCGCTACGGCGGAGACGGCAAAGGCGGCGTACGCTGCTGTTAATGGAGGCAATAATGGCACCGATTGCAGTCACCCTACTC
Source organism: Klebsiella sp. D5A (assembly GCF_001620885.1). Taxonomy (NCBI): domain Bacteria; kingdom Pseudomonadati; phylum Pseudomonadota; class Gammaproteobacteria; order Enterobacterales; family Enterobacteriaceae; genus Klebsiella; species Klebsiella sp. D5A. Next base: position 328,255 of record NZ_LOAR01000006.1, read on the forward strand.
ACCGGTTTTCTCGGCGCAGGAAAAACCACCCTGTTGCGCCACATCCTGAATGAGCAGCACGGTTTCAAAATCGCCGTGATTGAAAATGAATTTGGCGAAGTTTCCGTTGACGATCAATTGATCGGCGACCGCGCCACGCAGATTAAAACCCTGACCAACGGCTGTATTTGCTGCACGCGCTCCAACGAACTGGAAGACGCCCTGCTCGATCTCCTCGACAGTCGCGATCGGGGCGAAATCGAGTTTGACCGGCTGGTGATTGAGTGCACCGGCATGGCCGACCCGGGGCCGATTATCCAGACCTTTTTCTCCCATGAGGTGCTCTGCGAGCGCTATCTGCTGGACGGCGTGATCGCCCTGGTGGATGCCGTCCATGCCGACCAGCAGATGGATCAGTTCACCATCGCCCAGTCGCAGGTCGGCTATGCGGACCGCATTTTGCTAACCAAAACCGACGTTGCCGGCGACACCGAGAAGCTGCGCGAACGGCTGGCGCGCATCAATGCGCGGGCGCCAGTATATACCGTCATTCACGGCGATATCGATCTAAGCCAGCTGTTTAACACCAGCGGCTTTATGCTGGAAGAAAAGGTTGTCAGCGCCACACCGCGTTTTCATTTTGTTGCAGAAAAGCAGAACGACGTCTCGTCGATTGTGGTCGAGCTCGACTATCCGGTGGATATCAGTGAAGTTTCACGGGTGATGGAAAACCTGCTGCTCTCTTTCGCCGAGCAACTGATGCGCTATAAAGGCATGCTGTGGATCGACGGCGAGCCAAATCGCCTGCTGTTCCAGGGCGTGCAGCGCCTCTACAGCGCCGACTGGGATCGCCCGTGGGGCGATGAAACGCCGCACAGCACGCTGGTATTTATCGGCATTCAGCTGCCGGAAGAGGAAATTCGCGCCGCATTTCTCGGGTTACGACGCTAACCTGCCCGCCTGCGCCCCAAGGCGCAGGCACCATCCTCTCTCTGACACCTCGTCAAAAACAGGGACCAAACGTCGGCAGCGCGTCGAAAAATGTAAAGCAACATTTTAATAAGTAACAGCAGAAACACTTTTGGAAATAATAAGAAACTAAATGAATAGGATCCTTAATAATTAATGCCCGCCCTGTTCAGTTTCTGTTTAGCCCACCCATTAAACCGCGGCTAAACAGACCAAATTTGATGATTGACCTCGCCGTAACCCAACGTCATTACAACATTTTCAAAACACCTCCCTGACAAACCCAGCATAAAAAAATTGACGTAAGTCACATTTGCAGAGGTAAACATCGATTGTTAAGGTGCGCTCAGACAAATTTAATGACGAGGAGCAAACCATGAAAAAGCTTAACATCCTGATTGTTGCTGCCCTGACCGCGGTCTCTGGTTCCGCCATGGCGATGGGATTTACCGTTGAACAAGGTAAAAACTTTACCAACCTGAATATGGAAATGGGTAAATCCTCTTCCGGCCTGTATGCCGAAAGCCACTGGCTGAAGAATACCGATGATGGTAGCCAGACCGGCGGCGTTGGCGCGGGTTACAATCTGGAAGTTGGCCCGGTGATGCTCAACGCTGGCGCGAAAGCTATCTACCTCGGGCCGAAAAAAGGCGATAACGGCGTCGCGTTTCCGGTCGGCGGCGGGGTGAACGTGGCCCTGACCGACAGCATCCACGTGTTTGGCGAAGGGTATGTCGCGCCGGACGGCCTGAACAACAGCGTAAAAAACTATGTCGAAGCGAACGGCGGCGTAAGCTGGTCCCCGATTGGTCCAGTGACGTTGAAAGTGGGTTACCGTCACGTGAGCGTTGACGGCAAAGAGGGTCGCCCAAACCACACCCTGATTGATGGCGCCTACGTGGGCGGCGGGGTCACCTTCTGATAGCGGCCAACGTCCCTGCAATAAGATTGACATGCAATAAAGTCTATTCATAAAAAACCTGCCGGATGGCAGGTTTTTTATTGCCGGGTTAAGGGCTTAGCGGCGCACCACCACCAGCTTCTGGTTCACAAACTCTTTGATGCCGAGATCGGAGAGCTCCCGTCCGTAACCGGAACGCTTCACGCCGCCAAACGGCAGCTCCGGCGCGGTATCGGTAAGCCAGTTGATATAAACCATCCCGGTTTCAATGGCGGAGGCCATCCGTTTGGCGCGTTCGATATCCTGACTGAAGACCGCGCCGCCCAGACCATAGTGGGAATCATTGGCCAGTTGGATTGCCTCCTCGTCATTTTTCACCACGTAGATCTGCGCCACCGGGCCAAAGAACTCTTCGAAGTACGCCGGGTTGTCACGGGTGATACCGGTCAAAATGGTGGGTTCAAAGAAATTGCCTTCTCGTGCCACCGCTTTGCCGCCCAGATGCAGCGTAGCGCCATTTTTCACCGCCTCGTCCACCTGTTTGCTTAGGGTGTCCAGCGCATCTTTGGAAGAGAGCGGCCCCAGCGTGGTGCTTTCATCCAGCGGATCGCCGATTTTCACCTGGCGAAACGCCTCACTAAATTTCGCCAGAAACGACTCAGCGATATTTTCGTGCAGGATAAAACGCTTGGCAGCGGTACACACCTGGCCGGCGTTATTCAGCCGCGCCTGGACGCCGATTTTCACCGCGCGTTCCAGGTCGGCATCGTCCAGTACCACAAATACATCGTTACCGCCCAGTTCCAGCGTCGATTTCTTAATATGCTTCGCCGCCTGCGCCGCCACCACGCTGCCGGCTTTCTCCGACCCGGTGAGCGCCGCGCCCTGCACGCGATCGTCGGCGATAATCTTCGCCACCTGCTCCTGGGAGATAAACAGGTTGGTCCACGCCCCTTCCGGTGCGCCGGCCTCACGCACCAGATGGGCAAAGGTCTCCGCGCAGTGCGGCACAATGCTGGCGTGTTTGGCGATAACCGGGTTGCCGGCCGCCAGGTTTGGCGCCAGGACGCGCATCAGCTGGTAATAGGGGAAGTTCCACGGCTCCACCGCCATTAAGACGCCGATGGGATGATGCTCAACCCAGGCGTCGCCGAGTTCGGAGGGATATTTCACCGGCGCCAGCAACGATTTGGCGTTATCGGCGTAATAGCGGGCGATCTGCGCGCAAAGTTTCACTTCGCCGCGGCTCTGCTTAATGAGTTTCCCCATCTCCTGGCTGGCGATTTTTGCCAGTTCCTCCGCCCGGCTGTCGATCAGATCAGCCAGCTTATGCAGTACCGCCAGCCGCGGTTCAATATCGCCTTTTGCCCAGGCAGAATGGTAGAGCGCATCCGCCTGCTGCAGCGCCGCCTCCACGTCCGCGTCGCTGTGCGCCGGGTACGTTTTAATAAGCTGATTGTTCGCAGGATTCACCGTCTGATAGGCCATATCGCATGTCTCCTTGTTATCGCTATTAAGGCAGTCAAAAATGCCGCCAAGGATATTAAGGGTAGTCGAGATGGCTGGCGATGCGGGTAAAGTTAGGTATATCCGGAATATTCCATAAAGAGGCTAACCGGGGCTACCCTCAGGCCGCCCCGGCGTTATCAATGTTCCAGCGTGGCGATCTCGTCGGCGGCCAGGCCAGTGATTTTCACCACCGTCTCGCGGGCAATACCGTCGTCCAGCATCCTCTGTGCAATGCGCAGCGCCTCGGCATGCTGTCCTTCTTGCCGGCCTTCCCGTTTGCCTTTTCTGCGGCCCACTTCCTGTAATCTTTCGGCGATGGTCATTAAGCTCTCCCTGTGCTGAGGAACCCGTTGCGCCACTTCGTGGATAAACCGGCCAAAGCGGCGCGCGTTGCCAGTCTGCAGCAGATAATTAAACAGCGTTTTTAGCTGTCTGTCATTAGCGTCACCGCTAAGTAAAATCGTCGTCAGTTGCTCAACAATGCCCATTAAATCGCGCTGGCGAATATGCTTCTGTATCAGCTCGAGTAATGCCACGCGCCGGTGGCGAACGATCTCATCGTCGGGGATCACCGTGACATCCACCAGCGGAAAGGGCGATGCATAAAGCTCCCTCGCCAGCTGTGGATCGGCAAAACAGTCCAGCCAGTTGAGTGACCACGGGTATGGCGTGGTCGCTCCGTGATAGAACAGCATCGGCACCACCAGCGGTAGTCTGGTATGACCCCCATCAAGATGGCGCTGCATCGCGGCGATGGCGTAGCGCATCAGGCGAAAAGCCATCTGCGCGTCCGGCGAGCTCTGATGTTCGATAACCACATAAATGTAGCCCTCGCCAGACGCGGTTTTGAGTGACCACAGCACATCGGAGTACCAGGCCCGCAGGCTCTCCTCGATAAAGCTTGCCGATTCCAGCTGTAAGGTATCGAGGTCGCAGCGCTGACGCAGCGCAGGCGGTAAGTGGATCGCCAGGAAATCACGCGCGGTGTCGGCCTGAGTGAGAAACTGTTTAAACACCGCATCATGCGGCGTCGAGGTGGTGCCCTTTGCCATCGGCTCATCCCTGCCTGCTTATCCTGCAGGGACTCTACGCGCTCGGAATGTCTCTGACACCCGGGCAATACAACCTTTACGCACCGCCACGAAAATAGATTTCCCCGGACTGCAAGCGCGACATCCTTTTTCGAGGCGGTACGCAAATCCAGGCGGGCGACAGCCTCCGCGCAGCATGCTATAAACGACCTCTCCCTCCTCAGCAAAGGTCGATGCGGTGAACCATACCCGAGATATCCCCCAAACCTTCTGGCGAGACGATCGTCTACCGTGGCTGGAGCTGCGCAGCACCTGGCGCAGCCGCCAGGCCTACAAACGCCACAGCCACCCGCAGCTCTCGGTGGGGGCGATTATCGAGGGGGAAACGCGCTGCCTGTGCAATGGTGAGGAATATCTCCTGCAGCCCGGGGATCTGATCGTGATCCCCCCGCACGCGCCGCATAGCTGTAATCCGCTGCATGACAGGCCGCGCAGCTATCATATGCTGTACCTGGAGGCGGCATGGTGCCACGCGCAGCGCCCGGATATTCCCCCTGGCGCCAGTATCGCCTCGCCGCAGCCACTGTTGCGCGACAGCCCTCTCTTTGCCTGTTTCCAGCAGGTTGTCGCCCTGATGAGCCGCGGGAGCCTTGAACAACTGCCCGCCCGGCTGGCGCAACTCCTGCACGCGCTGCCGCTGTGCGCCGCCGCGCCGCAGGCGCCACATCACGCCAGCGCCCTGCTGTTTCAGCGCCTGGCGACAGATCTGCCAGCGCCGCCGTCGCTGGATAAGCTGGCCCACGACAGCGCGCTTCGTAAAGAGACCGTTATCCGCGCCGTGAAACAGGATACCGGCCTGACACCCGCCAGTTTGATCAACATGGCGCGCATCGAATATGCGAAAACGCGTTTACGCGCCGGGGACCCTATTGCCGATGTCGGCTATCAGGCTGGCTTTGCCGATCAGAGCCATTTCCATAAAACCTTTGTCAGCTATACCGCCGCCACGCCGCGGCAATATGCGCACAGCAGATCAATATCCGACAATAAGTAATACGGCACTTCGCTTAGGGTGGCCTCAGTACCATTATCGAGGCCACTATGCATACCTTATCGACGCTCTTTCCCGCCGCCTTCCCGGCGCTAGCCCTGTCTCACTTTGTCGCTCTGCTCAGCCCGGGCCCTGATTTTTTTCTGCTGGTCGGCTACGCCGTGCGCTACCGGATCCGCGGCAGCATCGGATTGTGTCTCGGCATCGCCGCCGGCAATGCGCTGTATATTGTTCTCGCCATCGTCGGCTGGGGGCTTCTGCGCCAGGCGCCGCTGCTGTTTTTGCTCATTGAGCTGTTGGGGGCGGGCTATTTACTGTGGGTTGGCAGCCTGCTGATACGCAGCCGTCCCGCGACGCTGGCGGTGGAGAGCATTCGCGCATCGCGTCCGGGGTTCGGCAGGCAGCTGCTGCTCGGGCTGGGGTCATCGCTGCTCAACCCCAAAAACGCTCTGTTTTATCTGGCGCTGATGACTTCCCTGCTCGGGCCGGCGGTCACCCTGCTGCAGCAAACGGTGAGCGGGTTGTGGATGGTCAGCGTGGTGTTCTTCTGGGATTTACTGCTGGTGAGTGCGATTGCGCTGCCGCAGGTACAGCGCCGCCTGGGCGCCATCGTCTGGCGAGTCGAGCGGGCGGCAGGGGCGATCCTGATGATCTTCGGTCTGTGGATTATCTGGCGATTTTTGCACGACCTCGCCGTCAGGTTATATGCTTAAGTTTATGGAAAAACTCGCTGAACTCAAACGCGCCAAACTGCTGGCGCTGTCGCTGCTGCTGATCGCCGCCGCGCTATTTATCACCACCCTGCTGCTGCCGCCGACGCCGTGGGTCAGCGCGCTAAAGGCCATTTCCGAAGCGGCGATGGTCGGGGCGCTGGCCGACTGGTTTGCGGTGGTCGCGTTGTTTCGTCGTATTCCGCTGCCCTTTGTCGCCCGACATACCGCGATTATCCCGCGTAACAAAGACCGCATCGCCGATAATCTTGGCCGCTTTGTCGAGGAGAAGTTCCTCGATACCCCGTCGCTGGTCGCGTTGATCCGCCGCTATGAGCCAGCCCTGATGCTCGGCAACTGGTTCAGCCAGCCGGAGAATGCCCGGCGGGTCGGCCAGCATCTGCTGCAGGTGATGAGCGGTTTTCTTGAACTGACCGACGACGCACGCATTCAGCGCCTGCTGCGCCGCGCGGTACATAAGGCGATCGATAAAGTCGACCTGACGCAGACCAGCGCCATGATGCTGGAGGGAATGACCCGCGACAATCGCCACCAGAAGCTGCTGGATTCGCTGATAAGCCAGCTTATCGCCCTGCTGCAGCGGGACAACTCCCGCGCCTTTATCGCTCGCGGCATCGTGCGCTGGCTGGAGACCGAGCACCCGCTGAAGGCCAAACTGTTACCCACCGAGTGGCTCGGCGAGCACAGCGCCGAGATGGTCACCGATGCGGTGAATACCCTGCTGGACGAGGTGAGCCATGACCGTACCCACCAGATCCGCCAGGCCTTCGACCACGCGGTGCAGAAGCTTATCGACAACCTGAAATCCGACCCGCTCATGGCGCAGAAGGCCGAGAACATCAAAGCATATCTGAAAAATGATGAGACCTTTAACCGCTATCTCGGTGAAGTGTGGGGCGACCTGCGCAGCTGGGTAAAAAACGATATCAGCAGCGATGACTCACGTATTAAGCAGCGCATCGCCGAGGCTGGCCAGTGGTTCGGTGAAACCTTACTCCGCGACGACGCCCTGCGCGAATCGCTTAACGAACACCTGGAACAGGCGGCGCACCGGGTGGCGCCGGAGTTCGCCGCCTTCCTCACCCGCCATATCAGCGACACGGTGAAGAGCTGGGACGCCCGCGATATGTCGCGGCAGATCGAGCTCAATATCGGTAAAGATCTGCAGTTTATCCGCATCAACGGCACCCTGGTGGGGGGGACCATCGGCCTGATGTTGTGGCTGTTCTCGCAGATCCCCTCGCTGCTGCATCTGCATATTGGTTAGCAATGATACTATCCGAACAATAGCGCTGATAAATATTCCACAGGGAGGGAAAAATGATGCACCGGATTTCCCACTGGCTGACCCGCCACGCCGCCGCGCTGTTCTTCCCGGCGGCGCTCATTCTGTATGATTTTTCAGCCTATCTCACTACCGACCTGATCCAGCCGGGGATCCTGCACGTGGTGCGGGATTTCAATGCCGATGTGGCGCTGGCTCCTGCCTCGGTGAGCCTGTATATGGCCGGCGGCATGGCGCTGCAATGGCTGTTGGGGCCGCTCTCTGACCGGATCGGACGGCGTCCGGTACTGCTCACCGGCGCGCTGATTTTCACCCTCGCGTGCCTGGCGACGTTGTTCACCACCTCCATGACCCAGTTCCTGATTGCCCGCTTCGTGCAGGGCACCAGCATCTGCTTTATCGCCACCGTCGGCTACGTCACCGTGCAGGAGGCCTTTGAGGAAAAAAGATCGATCAGGCTGATGGCGGTGATCACCTCCGTCGTGCTGGTGGCGCCGATCGTCGGCCCGCTCTCCGGCGCGGCGCTGATGCATTTCATCCACTGGAAAGCGCTGTTCGGCATCATCGCCGCCATGGGGCTGGTGGCCTGGCTCGGCCTGCTGTTGACCATGCCGGAGACGGTGCGCCGCGGCGATGTGCCATTCAGCCTGCCCGGCGTGCTGCGGGATTTCCGCGCCGTCTTTCGTAACCGCATCTTTTTACTCGGCGCCGCCACGCTGTCGCTGAGCTATATTCCGCTGATGAGCTGGGTGGCGGTATCGCCAGTGATTTTAATGGACGCCGGCGGACTGACCACCAGCGAGTTCGCCTGGAGCCAGGTACCAGTCTTTAGCGCCGTCATCATCGCTAATCTGTCGGTGGCGCGCTGGGTAAAAGATCCCACCCGCCCGCGCTTTGTGCTCAGCGCGGTCCCGATACAGATGCTCGGCCTGGCCATCCTGATCGTTGGGAATCTGATATGGCCGCACGTCTGGCTGTGGTCAGTGCTCGGCACCTGCTTCTACGCCTTCGGCATCGGGCTGATTTTCCCGACGCTGTTTCGCTTTACCCTCTTTTCCAACGACCTGCCGAAAGGCACGGTCTCCGCCTCGCTGAATATCGTGATCCTCAGCGTCAGCGCGTTATCGATTGAAGGCGCGCGCTGGCTGTGGTTCCATGGCGGCAGACTCCCCTTCCACCTGTTGGCGGTGGCCGCCGGGATCGTCGCCGCCTGCTGCCTGGCCGGACTGTTACGCCATCAGCGCCAGTGTGGGCAAGCGGTGATCGAAGCCCGGCAGTCGTGAGCCCTTTTACGGAGAAAGCTCCATCATGAACGACATTGAACTCAGCCCGGCACAGCGCGACCTGCTGCGCGATAAGCTCAGCAAGTACTGCGAAGAGACCTTCAACCTCGAGCTGGAGCAGTTTGACGCCGAGTTTTTTGTCGACTTTATCGCCAAAGAGCTGGGGCCGCTGTTTTACAACGCCGGTATCGAAGAGGCTATCCGCACCCATCTGGCGTGGAGCGAGCGGATCCAGGAAGAGATGGATTTGAAGAAGGTCTATTAACGCCGCGCGCAGACGCAGGAGATCAATAAAAGCTCACAAACAACAGGGCTATAATGGCGACTCTTTCAGCATCTCCCGTGTACGGGGAAGGAAAATCATGTCGCTTATCACCGATCTACCCGCCATTTTTGACCAGTTCTCAGAAGCTCGCCAGAAGGGCTTTCTCACCGTCATGGATCTTAAAGAGCAGAACGTGCCGCTGGTGGGCACCTACTGCACCTTTATGCCTCAGGAGATCGCCATGGCGGCGGGCGCCATTGTCGTTTCACTGTGCTCCACCTCCGATGAAACCATCGAGGAAGCGGAAAAAGATCTGCCGCGCAACCTCTGCCCGCTTATCAAAAGCAGCTATGGCTTCGGCAAAACCGATAAATGCCCGTACTTCTATTTCTCTGACCTGGTGGTTGGGGAAACCACCTGCGACGGCAAAAAGAAAATGTATGAGTACATGGCCGAGTTCAAGGCGGTCCACGTCATGCAGTTGCCGAACAGCGCCAGCGACGCCGCCTCCCGCGCGCTGTGGAAAGCGGAGATCCTGCGCCTGCAGCAGGTGATTGAGACCCGGTTTGGCACGCCGATTAGCGAGGCGGCGCTACGCGAAGCCATCGTGTTGAAAAATCGCGAGCGCCGGGCGCTGGCCCACTTTTATCGTCTCGGGCAACTCAATCCGCCGGCGCTCAGCGGCGGCGACATCCTGAAAGTGGTGTATGGCGCCACCTTCCGTTTCGACAAAACCGCCCTGATTGATGAACTACATGCCATGGCGGACCGCATCCATCAGGAGTGGCGGCAGGGTAAACGGCTGGAACCTCGTCCGCGGATCCTGATCACCGGCTGCCCGATCGGCGGCGCGGCGGAAAAAGTGGTCCGCGCCATCGAGGAAAACGGCGGCTGGGTGGTCGGCTATGAAAACTGCACCGGCGCGAAAGCCACCGAGCGCTGCGTGGCGGAAGAGGGCGACGTCTACGACGCCTTAACCGATAAATATCTCGCCATCGGCTGCTCCTGTATCTCCCCCAACGACCAGCGTCTGCAGCTGCTGAGCCAGATGGTGGAGGAGTATCAGGCCGACGGGGTGATCGACGTCATTCTGCAGGCCTGCCATACCTATGCCGTGGAATCGCTGGCGATTAAACGCCATCTGCGCCAGCAGCACGACCTTCCTTATATGGCGATAGAAACCGACTATTCGACGGCGGACCTCGGCCAGCTCAGCACCCGCGTCGCCGCCTTTATCGAAATGCTGTAAGGAGCTGGCGTGAACTATACGGTTGGCATTGATTCCGGCTCCACCGCCACAAAAGGCATCCTGCTGGCGGACGGCGTCATCGTGCGCCGCTTCCTCTGCCCCACTCCCTTTCGCCCCGCCGACGCCATCCATAAGGCCTGGGAAACGCTACGCGCTGGCCTCACGGAGACGCCTTTTTTAACCCTCACCGGCTATGGCCGCCAGCTGGTGGATTATGCCGATAAGCAGGTGACGGAGATCTCTTGTCACGGCCTCGGCGCACGCCTGCTGGCGCCGGAAACCCGCACGGTGATCGACATCGGCGGCCAGGACAGCAAAGTCATCCAGCTGGACGCCGAGGGCAATCTCAGCGACTTCCTGATGAATGATAAATGCGCCGCCGGCACCGGCCGCTTTCTGGACGTCATTTCGCGGACGCTTGGCGCCAGCGTCGAACAACTCGACAGCATCACTACAGACGTCGAGCCGCATGCGATTACCAGCATGTGCACGGTGTTTGCCGAATCGGAGGTCATTAGCCTGCGGTCGGCCGGCGTCGCGCCGGAGGCGATTCTGGCCGGGGTGATTAACGCCATGGCCCGGCGCAGCGCGAACTTTATTGGCCGCTTATCGGCGCAGGGGCCGCTGCTGTTTACCGGCGGCGTCAGCCACTGCGCCACCTTTGCCCGGATGCTGGAAAGCCATGTCGGCATGGCGGTGACAACCCATCCCGACGCCCAGTTTGCCGGGGCGATCGGCGCGGCGCTGATCGGCCAGCGCCAGCGGAGGCGCGGATGACAACCTTCCTGTTTTTATTTCATTCCACGGTGGGGGTGGTGCGGATGCGCAAAGCCCTGCAGGCGGCGGGAATGACCTTCGAGGTGAAGGATATTCCGCGCCAGCTGCGCAGCGGCTGCGGATTGTGCATTTACCTGAGCTGCATGCCAGGCGATGAGCAACGATGGGTTATACCCGGCGAAACGGTAGCCCTGTTTCGCGTCGCCGGAAGTGACTATCACCTGTTGGCGACCTATGCGCACCGCGGTAGCCCGGATGAGGCGTTAGCCGACATCCGGGACGCTTCCCCGGTAGCGCTTACGCTTACCGGGGCTACCGACAAAATGCCCAACCGTAGCCCGGGTAAGGCGTAAGCCGCTACCCGGGGGCTGACAGCTTAGCCTCAGCCCAACAGCTGGCGAACGCAGGATTTGAATACCCGCACGCCATCCGCCAGCGCGGTGCGATCGAAATGCATTTCCGGATGATGCAGGCCCGGCAGCAGGTTGCAGCCCAGTCCCCAGAAGCCACCTTTCACCGCCGGGCGCAGACGCAAATAGTGGAAAAAATCTTCGCTGCCCGGCGTACTCTTCGCGGCCGTTAAGCCCGCCTCGCCAAAGGTTTCGCATATTGCCTGGCTTATGATAGCCGTGGCTTCAGCGTCGATAATCGCCGCCGGCATTTCTTTGACTACCCGGATGTCGACGCTGGCGCCATATGCTGCTGCGCTACTCTCGATAGCCCTGACCACGCGTTCTTTGAGTGTCGCCATGCCGTCATTTTCCTCGCAGCGCAGATCCCAACAGACGTGCGCTTTCGCCGGCACCGAATTGGTGACGCCCGCATCGCAAAGAAAGCGCGTCGCTTTCGCGCTCCAGGTGAGCGACGGCGCCAGATGGATACCGTTCACCGCCTGTACTGCATGCGAGGCGGCATCCAGCGCGTTAATGCCCAGATGCGGACGAGCGGCGTGAGCGGCTTTGCCGTGAAAATCCACCATCACCGTCGCCGAAGCGGAATAGTACATTGCCGGTACCGCCTGGCCCATCGGACACTCTTCCAGCGGCCGGAGATGGAAGCCGAACAGCATCTCTACGTCATCCAGTACCCCGGCCTCCGTTAAAGCGATCGCGCCCGTACCCAGCTCTTCAGCAGGCTGAAAAAGCACTTTTAACTTCCCACGCTTTACCAGCCCCTCGGCGAGGATCTCTTCGGCGGCGGTTAATACCACCGAAGAGTGGCCATCATGACCGCAGGTATGACGGGCCTCTAAGCGGCCATCGATAATATGGCCCAACGCATCCATATCTGCCCGTAGCGCCACCACTGGCCCCGGTTCCCCGCTATCGATTTCGGCGACAATCCCGGTAGTCCCGCCAACGTTGCGGTGAACCCGGAACCCTGCCGCCGCCAGGGCGTCGCCGATGTAAGCCGAGGTTTTGTACTCCTCAAAGCCCAGCTCAGGTATTTGGTGCAGATAATTGAAATGCTCTAACGTTCGCGACACAACTGACTCCTTGCCTTTCATTATGCCATCACGCGCATGACCAGCATGGCGATGACGGCGTTGATAATGCTCACCGCCATCAGCAGCGGCCAGTATTTTTTCGGGACATCCGCCACCCCAAGCAGCCGCCCCATATACTGTAGTTGCGAACCCATCAGGAAGATGGCCGGGATCAGGATGGTGACGTCCGCCACGTTGAGGGTGCCTTTACTCAACAGGCTCACCGCCACTCCCGTCCCCGCCGAGGCGGAAAGCCAGGAGGTGAGCAGCACGGTAATCGCTTCGCCCGGTAAGCCAAACAGGCCCATCAGCGGCGCGCAGACCTGGCCTATCAACTGCATCACCCCGAGCAAATTAAGCATTTCGGCGATCACATATGCCATTAATACATTCGGCATCAGGTTGTTTATGGCAATATTAAATCCTTTACGTGCACCGATAACAAAAATATCAAACGGATTACTGGCCACTTTTTCCGAATTACTCATTATCAAAATCCCCTTTATAGGCCGTATTCAAAACCAGACGGGTGATTGCCGCGCCAACGAATTTCAGCACAAACATTAACAGCAGCGGAATAATAATAGGGATGGTTAACGACGCGAAAAGCGCTGAGCCAATGGAGAAATAGTTATTGATCAGACCGGCGCCGGAATATTGCCATGCCCCCATAATCACCACATCTTTCCGACTAATTTTTTTGCTGTCATACAGCTCTTTGGTCAACGCGGCCCCGGCATCGGTGCTTTGGAGGTCGGTAATTAACGCCAGACCGGTATAACCCGGGATCCCCAGTAACGGGCGTAACAACGGCGTCAGCAGCTTATGCGCTGCACGTATCGCGCCATAATGGGTAAAGATTTCCAGCAACCCCAGCGCCAGCATCACCGTAGGGACCAGCGACAGCGCAAACAAGAAACCGGCCTTGGCGCTGATGCCGCCGCTGCCGATAAAAGTGTTAGTTTCCGGGGTCTTCATCGTACCAAATGCGCCGCCGAGGGTGGTAAAGTCGAAAGCCCCCAGCCAGGCCATCCCTTCCACTTTAAACAGCAGCCCGGAGAAGACTAATAACACCACCACCAGCGAGATCCATGCCCCAGGTCCTACCCGCCACTCATTTGTCGCGTCGTCGGAGGAACGTTCCAACGTTTTATTTTCACTCATACCCTGTCCTCACATTATGAAATATCTTATTGGTCTTTTGCCATTTGGACGCTTTTCAATGTATTGGTTTTGGCATTGATTATTTTGACGTAAAACACCCATCAATAAATAAGGTGCCTCTCTTTTCCCGAAAAGCCGGCAACAGGCATATACCTCACTTATTTATCTTTTTACTGGCATATCGATATCTTATTATTGGCAACCACCGGTGGTACTGGTTTATTGCCATGGCAGTTAATCCGTTCCGTGACTCCCCTTGTCTGTTATGTACCTGAATCACGATTATCTATAACTAGCCGGGATGATAAATGTCTGGTAAAGGATGTTATTGTTGACCTGAAGTCAACAAAGGAGGGAGACAGGATGTTGCACGAACGTCCCATGAGCTATCTGTACGAAGTGGGGATCCAGGGGGGCATTCGGCGGGCCGCTGATATTCTGGGGATTAATCCGTCGGTTATCAGCCGCCAGATAGCGCAGCTGGAGCGAACGCTGGAACTCCCTCTGCTGGAGCGACAGGGGCGCAATGTGGCGCTCACTGAAGCCGGACGTTTGCTGGCCGAGGATTACCACGAAAGCCGCCAGCGGCGGGAAAAGCTGGAGAGTCATCTAAAGGATTTACGCCATATGCGTGGCGGCACCATCTCTGTGAGAATTGGCGGGGGGTTGGTGACGACCTTTATCGAGTCGGTGATGAGCACGTTTTCGCAGTCGTGGCCGAACGTATTCGTTGATATTAGCGTCGGCAATATGCAGGAGATGCTCAACGATATCGCCAGCGGTGAAGCGGATATGGCGGTCGCCTTCGGCCCCATCGGCAATCCGGAGCTTAAACGCCACAGTTTCCAGTGGGGGCCCATCTGCGCGGTGGTCTCTCCGCAGCATCCCATCGCGCGACAGTCAATGGTGACCATCGATGAGCTGACGCAATATCGCCTGATCGCCCTGACAGAAAGCTTTGGCCTACAGCGCCATATGAACGCCATGTTTAAAACCGCCGGGCGGCAGTTTCATCCGGCCTATCGCTGCAACCTCTTTTCCACCGCCATGAGCCTGAGCCAGGCCGGTCTGGGGATCTCTTTCATGACCGAATTCGCCGCCCGGGAAGCAATCGCTCACGGCATACTAAAGGCGGTCCCCATCGACCATCCGATCGCCAGCAGCGCCCAGTGCCACTTATTACGCAACTCGAACCGCCGCTTTCCCCCCGCCGCGCACCATATGTGGCGCTTACTCCATAACGCCTTTCGCGATGCGCAGCGGGCGATGACGGTGTGACCCTATTCGCTCACCACAAAGCGCGTCGCCGCAAAGCAGTTCAGCAGACGGTGCATGAGAAAGACCAGAGTCAGCGTCACCACCAGCGAGACCGTCACCGAGGTGATGCGGTACAGGTCGCTGAATACCAGATCCTGATAGGGATGCAGATTCTGGCCGAACATAATGCCGATGGTGGTGATGCTGGCGAAGCCCACCCCGGCGCCCACTTTCTCCATCACGTGCAGGCGGGCGCTGAAGGCCAGCCCGAGACCAATCAGCGGCATCATCAGGATCATGTGGTTGCTGAAATCATAGATGATCAGTTGCACCACCAGAATATAGAGACAGGCCAGCACCACCCCGACGACGCGCCAGATCGAGCTGATCACCGCCCCGCGATAGTGCATCGGAAACAGGATCAGGATCCCGGCCATCAGCGCCGACAGCGAGTCACTGAGATCGCAGATCTGGAACACCACAAAGATGATCGTCGCGACCGTACCGGAGAGCAGCGACTCGTGGCGAATGCGGGCGGCGTCTTTTTCAATGCGCGGCGGCGGCTTGCGCGGTTCGACGTCCGGGATCAGGTAATGCAGCAGCGCGCTCAGCGCCACCGCCAGCACGCAGGCTTCCATATTGGAGAACATCAGGGTGTGCCAGTTGCTGGTGGGATAGCTCATAAAGTTGAGCATCGTGCTCTGGCACACCACGCCCATCGACCCCAGCAGAAACAGCGGCCCCTGGCTCATAAAGCGAAAACGCATCACGTACAGGGCGAACACCACCAGGGTCATGATCACCGGCCACTGTGACAAATAGCCGACAATCAATACCATTTCGACGCAGTTCACCGCCGCGCTGAACACAAACTGGCGGGCGACATGGCGGTTGAACACCGGCACCAGCGACATCAGCATCAGCGGATACACCACAAAAAATACGCCGTACTGCACGTCGTAGAAGGTGGAGATACTGAGCGCAATCGTCCCGGCCACGGCGATACGCACCGTCTGGCGAAAATCATTCGCCGTGTAGACGATATTGCCGTGCGGCGTAAAGACGTGCGCCAGGGTATTAATAGACATAGTGCAACCAGCTCACCAGGTGGATCTGCAGGCCGGCGAAGGTGCGGGCGAAAGGTCCCTCGCTATTGTACAGCTGCACCGTGGCGCGGGCGCCGGTCGGCAGCGGTTTCGCCAGCGGCTGATCCAGCGCGACGTGAATGCGCATGCGCTGTGCGTCGCGCACCCAGCGGGTGGACTGCTCCGGCTGCGACAGCTGGCCGTTCACCGCCTCCTGCCCCGCCAGAATCCCGGCATCGCTGCTGGTGACGTGCGCCGGGAAGACTTGCCCCGGCAGGGCATCAAAGACCACCGCTGCATCGGTATTCACCGCCGTGTGGCGCAGGCTCTTTTCACGGAAGTCGGCGACGATGTCAGTGTTGTTGTTGACCAGCGCCAGCACAGCCGTCGCCGCGGTGGCGTAGATCCCCGGGTTAAGCTGCAGGTTGCTGACCATACCATCAGTTTCGGCACGCACCTGGGTCCAGGCCAGGTTCAGCTGCGCCTCCTCCAGCGCATTACGGTATTTCTGCAGAGTGACGTTGCGCTTATCGTCGCGCTCGCCGCGCTGGATCAGCAGGTTCTGGATCTGCGCGTTCAGCGCCGAGACCGACTGCTCGCTGGTCTGCCAGGTGGTCCGCACCTTATCGAGGTCGGACTGCGAGACGTTCTGCATCGTACTCAGGCGCTGGTAGCGATCGAGCGTGACCTTATCGTTACGGGCGGTGTACTGTGCGGTGCGCAGGTTGGCGCGGGCGGCGGCGATTTGTGCATCCAGTTGCTGGTTGCTCAGTTTCGCCTGCTCGAGGGCGATCTGCGCCGCTTCAACTTTATTAATGAATGGCGTTGGGTCGAGCTCATACAGCAGGTCGCCCTTTTTCACCTGGCTGTTGTTGTGCACGTAAACGTGCGAGACATAGCCGGAGACCCGCGACGAAACCGGGGTCACCACGCGCATGACGGTGGAGTCCGGCGTCAGCGGGATCCAGATATCGGCAACGATAAACCAGGCGAATATTCCCAGAAAAGCGGCAATACTCACCCGTACCCAGCGGGCAAATTTTTGTTCAGGCGTCATCATAGTGTGTTAGATCTTGTTATCTTCTTCGCGGATATTCCGCAAACGGCAGGCGATTTGATTTAATGTGGCGCTGAAGGTGGCGAGGTCGGCCTCCGGGATGGTCTGAGTCACGCGTTCCTGATAGGTCTCGATCACGCAGCTCAGTTTTTCCAGAATCGCCCGCCCCTCGGCGGTCAGCGTCAGCAGGCGAATGCGTTTGTCATATGGCGATGTAGAACGCACCAGATAGCCCTGCTTTTCCAGTAACGAGAGGGTGCGCATCAGCGGCGGCAGTTCAATCCCCTGCACCTCCGCCAGTTCGCTGACCGAGACGTTGTCTCCCAGCTGATGCAGTTGCATCAACACCGTCCAGCTGGACTGGGTGAGTCCGGTATCGGTGATAGCGGAGTCAATAATGGCGCGCCACTGGCGCACCACCATGGCCATTCTCATCCCCAACGGGCGGCGGACAAACAGGTCGTCTTCGGTCACAGGTTTTCCTCTCATTGTTGAGAAGAAAATAATACTTATCAGGGTAAGTATCAAGAAACGGACGATCGCGCCGCATCAATTGATAAATTTCGTGAATGTATTCCCCGGCGTCGCCAGCGCTTACCGGGGCAAAGAAGGAATGATGCCTGAAAAAAACCGCACTTTTTAATTGATCTGATCCCGACGCAGGCCGATGTCTTTCAGCTGTTCGTCGCTCATTCGCTGCAAAGCTCTGCGCGTTTGCTCCTGAAGCCACCATTTTTTGATAAACCGCACCAGCAGTACGAAACCGATAAATGGCTGTCTTGCCCTGTTCTCGTGAAATTCCATCCTCTACCTCCTCACCTTGCCAGAGGCTTTATCTTCACGGATTTGGGGCCAAGGAATACAGATTCACAAAACGCTTTTCTTTAACATACAGATTAGCTAAAACGTACACCAGAGCCCAATTTTTACGCCAATCTGTACTGGTTATTCCATCTGTATGGCGGAAATTAAGGATACAGCATGACCCGCTACCAACATCTCGCTACGCTGCTGGCCGAACGCATCGAACAGGGCCTGTATCGCCACGGCGAAAAACTGCCGTCGGTGCGCAGCCTGAGCCAGGAACATGGCGTCAGCATCAGCACCGTCCAGCAGGCCTATCAGTTGCTTGAGCAGCAGCAGATGATCGTACCGCAGCCGCGATCGGGCTATTTCGTTGCCCCCCGCAAGGCCCAGCCGCCGGTGCCGCCGATGTCGCGTCCGGTACAGCGCCCGGTGGAGATCACCCAGTGGGATCAGGTGCTGACCATGCTCGACGCCCGCTACGATAAATCGATTATCCCCTTCGGCGGCGGCTCGCCGGATGTCACACAGCCAAGCCTGAAGCCTATCTGGCGCGAACTGAGCCGGGCGATCCAGCATAACCTCAGCGAAGTGCTGAACTATGACGAGCTGGCCGGGCGCCGCGAGCTGAGGGAGCAGATCGCCCGTCTGATGCTTGACGGCGGCTCGATAGTGACGGCTGACGATCTGGTGCTCACCAGCGGCTGCCATAGCGCGCTGTCTCTGGCCTTGCTGTCGGTATGCCAGCCTGGCGATATCGTGGCGGTGGAATCTCCCTGCTACTACGGCACGATGCAGATGCTGCGCGGACTGGGATTAAAGACCATTGAGATCCCTACCGATCCGGAAACCGGGATCAGCATTGAGGCCCTGGAGCTGGCGCTGGATCAGTGGCCGATCAAAGGGGTGATCCTCGTGCCAAACTGCAATAACCCGCTGGGCTTTATCATGCCGGACGCTCGCAAGCGCGCGGTGCTGAACCTGGCCCAGCGCCACGATATCGTGATTTTCGAGGATGATATTTACGGCGAGCTGGCCACCGAGTACCCGCGCCCGCGCACCATTCACTCCTGGGATATCGACGGCCGGGTGATGCTCTGCAGCTCTTTTACCAAAACCATCGCCCCCGGCCTGCGCATCGGTTGGATAGCGCCCGGGCGCTACTACGACAAGCTGCTACAGATGAAGTACGCCGCCAGCGGCACTAACGTCCCTTCAACCCAACTGGCGGCTTGCAATTTTATTCGCGAAGGCCACTACCACCGTCACGTGCGGCGGATGCGGCAGATCTATCAGCGTAATATGGAGATCTACACCTGCTGGCTGCGGGAGTTTTTCCCGTGCGGGATCTGCGTCACCCGGCCAAAAGGTGGTTTTATGCTGTGGGTGGAGCTCCCGGAGCAGGTGGATATGGTCTGCGTCGCCAAACAGCTGTGCCGGCTGAAGATCCAGGTCGCGCCGGGCTCGCTGTTTTCGGCAGCGGGCAAGTATCGCAACTGCGTCAGGATCAACTGCGCCCTGCCGCCGACCGAGAAACATAAAGCAGTGATGGTGAAGCTGGGAGAAGCGGTGAAGGTGGCGATGGAGTGAAGTTTAATCTGTTCTCCCCGGTGGCGCTGCGCTTACCGGGCTACGGGTTACCCCGCGTCCGCAAATCAGCTTCACTGGTCAAAAAACACCATTCCCTTATACGGCTGCTCACGGCAGGCGGCCAGCCGCTGGGCGAGACTGCCGACGTGCAGCTCCAGCTTGTGGCCATCGGGATCGAGGAAATAGTGCGAGGCGCCTTCGCTGCGGTTTAGCTTCCAGACCGCCACGCCGGCAACCTCCAGGCGGGCGGCGAAGCTGGCGAAATCCGCCTCGCTAATGCTAAACGCATAATGGGTGTAGTCGCTCTCTTCCGGCGGGATGATGCGCCGCTGCGGATCCAGCGACAGGCACAGCCACAGATCGCCGCAGGAGAGATAGGCGCCACTGTCCCAGCGGGCGTGCAGCGTCATGCCCAGCAGCTGCTGATAAAACGCCACGCTCGGCGCCAACTGGCTGACTGCCAGGGTCAGGTGATTCAGTCCACTCAGCATGTCTGTTCCTCCAGTGAATTCACAATGAACTGACGCAGCCATTGATGCGCCGGGTCGCGGTGCCAGCGCTCGTGCCACAGCATCAGCATCTCAAAGCCGGCGACCGCCAGTGGCGGCTCGACGACTTCCAGCCCGCTCTGCCCGCGCACCAGCCGCTCCGGCAGCACCGCCACCAGATCGCTATTGCGCAGGGTCTCCAGCATAAACAGGAAATGTGGCACGGAAAGGACAACCCGCCGCGCCAGGCCAAGATTCGCCAGCGCGGTATCGGTCGCCGCGCTGAAGCCGCCCCCGTCCGGGGAGACGATCACGTGCTCCAGCTGACAGAACGTTTCCAGGCTAAGCCCAGGCCGCAGCGCCGGATGCTCCGCCCGGCCTGCCAGCACATAGCGTTCGCGAAACAGCAGGCGCTGATGCAGCCCCGGCGGCGCGCCCTCGCGGGTATGAAAGAAGAGATCTACTGTATCGCTGGCCGCCTGCTGCTCCAGCCGCGCCGGCTGTAACTCGAACACCGCCAGCCGACTGCCGGGAGAGGCCAGCCGTAGCCTGCCCAGCATCGGCAGGAGGATCGCCGAGGCCATATAGTCCGTCGCTGCCACCCGCCAGGTCTCCGCCGCCGTCGCCGGATCAAAAGGCGCCACCGGCGCCACCGCCTGCTCCAGTGCGGCTAGCGCTGCGCGCAGCGGCTGGCGAAGTTCATCGGCGCGGGCGGTGGGCTGCATGCCGCGCGGACCCGGCATCAGCAGCGGGTCGGCGAAAATCTCCCGCAGCCTGGCGAGCTGAATGCTCACCGAGGGCTGCGACAGATTCAGCCGCTGCGCCGCCCGGGTGACATTATTTTCACTGAGCAGCACATCAAGCGTGCGCAGCAGATTAAGATCCAGACGATGTAAATTAATCACGGCTATACCTGGAATTTAAGTAATTAATTTCTACTATAGCGTCAGCTTTCCTACTCTGCAGCTCTCCATACGCCAGAGGTGATGTTATGAAAGTACTGCTGATTTACGCCCATCCGGAACCGCGCTCGCTTAATGGCGCGCTGAAAAATTTTGCCGTCCGCCATCTGCAGCAGGCCGGGCATGAAGTGCAAGTCTCCGATCTCTACGCCATGCGCTGGAAGGCCGGGTATGACGCCGATGACAGCGGCGCCCCGCCGGTCGGCGAGTTCTGGCGGCCGACCCTCGATTCCAAACAGGCCTTTGCCCAGGGCACCCAAAGTGCGGATATCGCAGCCGAGCAGGAAAAGCTGCTGTGGGCCGATACGGTGATTTTCCAGTTCCCGCTGTGGTGGTTCTCAATGCCCGCCATCATGAAGGGCTGGATCGACCGGGTGTACGCCTGGGGCTTTGCCTATGGCGTCGGCGAGCACAGCGACCGCCACTGGGGCGATCGCTATGGGGAAGGCACCTTCGTCGGCAAACGGGCGATGCTGATCGTCACCGCCGGCGGCTGGGCGGAACACTATTCACCGCGCGGGATCAATGGCCCCATCGACGACATCCTGTTCCCCATTCAGCACGGTATGCTGTTCTATCCCGGCTTTGAGGTGCTTCCGCCGCTGGTGTTCTACCGCACGGATAAAACCGATGCCGGGCAATTCGCCGACCAGTGCGCCACGCTGGCCGAGCGGCTGGACACGCTGTGGCAAACCGAGCCCATTCCATTCCGCCGGCAGAATCATGGCGATTATCTGATCCCGTCGCTGACGCTGCGCCCGGAGCTGGCGCCGGGGCAAAGCGGCCTGGCGGTGCATCTGCGTAGCGAATAACTGACTACCCCGTCTTCGCCCCCCGAGGACGGGTCATTTACCCAGCTCTCTCCAGTCCCAGCATGCCTCGCGCCTGGATAAAGCACAGCAGCAATACGCCCCACAGCGCCATCGTCAGATAGGGGCTGATCCCGAGGATATTGAACCCACTCTCAATGATCTGCAGCAGGAACAGCGCGAGCACCATCCCGACGATGCGCCCGCTGCCGCCATCCGGATTCACGCCGCCGAGCACCGCCGCGAGGATCGACACCAGCAGATACGATTCTCCATAAGACGCTTTGGCTGAGTTCAGCTTCGACATCATCAGAAACGCCGCCACCGCGCAGAGCAGGGCCGAGATGGCATATACCCACATTAATACCCGTCGGGTATTGATCCCGGAATAATGGGTCGCCCGCTCGTTGGATCCGATCAACATGATCGCCCGACCCAGCGGGCTTTTCTCCAGCAGCACCCACAGCCCAAACGCCACCACCGCAAAAAGCCACATTGGCAGCGGAATACCGAACCACTGAGCGTGATTCAGCCACAGCACCCACTGCGGATAGTTAGCGATAGCGCTGCCGCCGGTGATCAGAATATTGATCCCCTTAAGCAGGGTCATCATGCCAAGGGTAGCCAGGATCGGCGAAACGCGGATCCCGGCAATCAGTATCCCGTTGCACAGACCAATGATCATCGCCGCCCCTCCGCCGGCCAACAGCGTCGCCAGCGCGGTGGCGCCACCCGGCGGATAGCTCGTCGCTACCCAAGCCATCACCAGCGAACAGGCGTTGGCCGTCGCGATAATGGACAGATTAATGCCGCCGCAAAGCATGGTCATGGCCATCGCCAGCGCCAGGATCCCCAACACCGGCATTTGCGAGGCAATCGACTGGAAATTGCTGACAGACCAGAAGATGTTTGGCATGGCGATGCTAAAGGCGATAACCGTCAGCAGCAGCAGGCCGATCAGGTAAAACTCAACGTTGTTGCGCCACGATTTTTTCATAACAAGCTCCGGTTCTGATGCTGGCTCCATGCCGTTACGCTGATGCTGACGACGATGATCGCCCCGGTGATCAGGGTCTGCCAGTAGGAGGAAACCCCCAGCAGGTTCAGGCCGTTCTGCATCACCGCCAGTAAAATCACCCCCAGCAGCGTACCGGTGAGAGTTCCGCGCCCGCCAATCAGGCTGGTGCCGCCCAGCACCACCGCCGCCAGCACCGTCAGCTCATAGCCCAGCAGTGAATCCGGCGCAACGGTCATCACTGTCCACGCCTGCACGACACCTGCGGCCCCCGACATTAGCCCCATATAGCCATAAACGAACAGCTGCAGGCGGAGCACGCTGAAGCCGACGCGGCTGGCGGATTCCCGGTTGCCCCCCATGGCATAGATCTTGCGGCCAACGGTGGTGAAATTCATGATAAACGCGGTCAACAGCACCACGGCGATCATCGTCAGCAGCGGCAGCCCCAGGCCGTAATCGTAACCATCGGCATCGGTATATTTGAACAGCATGACCCCCTTTTCAAACCACGGGGGGAAGTCGTAGAGCCAGACGCCTTTGCTTAACCACAGCAGCAAACCGTAGAAAATATTGAGCGTAGAAATGGTGATAATGATCGAGGGGACCCGCAGACGATTAACCAACAGCGCGTTCACCAGCCCCAGCAGCACGCCGATGCCGCCGGCAAGCACAAAAGCCACCGCGAAGTTGCCGCTTACTTTTTGCAGCATCACCACCATGCCGTACTGGGCGATAATGGTCATAGCCGGGAAGGAGATATCAATCCCGCCGGCGATCAGCACCACGAACAGACCACAGGCGAGAATGGTCAGCATCGCATAGTTATTAGCGAGGTCGTAAAGATTGCCGAAAGTGAAAAATTCCTCACTGCGCCAGCCCAGCAGCAGGCACAGTGCAATAATAAACATACCTAACCAGAATTCATGTTGTTTCAACAGATTAGCCATTGACCACCTCCGCTATCTGCTGCTGGGTACTGCTGTCCGGCAGGAAGTTATGGGTTAGCTCGCCCTGCTTCATCACCAGGATGCGATGACTCTGGTACCACGCCTCTTCGATCTCGTCGCAAATCATCAGCACAGCGATACCATGGGCAGCCAAATCGCTGATGATATGATAGATCCCGGCTTTGTTTGCGATATCCACCCCCACGGTTGGGCTATCGAGGATCAGCAGCTTAGGCGAGATCGCCAGCCATTTGGCGATAGAGACGCGCTGGGCATTGCCACCGGAGAGGGTATTCACCGGCAGATGCGTATCCGGCGCCTTAATGGTCAACGCGTTGACCATTCTTGCGACCAGTTGCTGAGCTTTACTGTCACTCAATAGCCCACAAGCGCCTTTCACTTTATGAAACACCGTGCTGATGATGTTGTTTTCAATCGACTGGCTCATCACCAGGCCGCGCGACATACGGTCCTCAGAGACATAGCCAATACCGTGGCGGATAGCATCCTGGTTGCTGCGCAACCGCACCGGCTGGCCATTTATCAGGATCTCGCCGCTGTCGGGGCGGGTCATGCCGAAAAGGCTCAGGCACAGCTCTGTTCGCCCGGCGCCCAACAGGCCGACTATCGACACCACTTCTCCGGCTTCGACCTTCAGGGAGACGTTGTGATATTCCCCTTTGCGACAGAGATTGCGCACCTCCAGCACCGGCGTGCTGCCCTTCCCCTGCCACAGATCGCGCACCTGATAGTCAAACTCCTGGCCCGTCATCAGAAAACCGAGCCGTCGGGTGGTCACCTCAGCCGCCGGCAAGGTACCAACCAGATTGCCATCCTTCAGCACGCTGATGCGGTCCGATACGGCCATGACCTCTTCCAGACGGTGGCTAACGAAGACGACGCAGATCCCCCTCTCACGCAATTGGCGCACCACATGCAGTAGTCCTTCCACTTCCTGATGGGTCAATGAGGCCGTGGGTTCATCCATAATGATAAGCCGGGCATCCTGCGCCAGCGCGCGGCAGATAGCCACCAGCTGACAGCGGGCGATGGAGAGCGACTCCACAGCGGCATCCAGCGGCAGCGAGACGTTAATACTGCGCATCGCCTGCTCCGCACTGCGCCGCAGCTCGCTGCGCCTCACCAGCACGCCGCGATGATAGTGGTTAATGGCAATGTTCTCCCACACGCTGAGATTGGGAAACAGCGACAGATCCTGATAAATCACCTGGATCCCATGGGCGACAGAGGCCGCTGGCGTTAGTTTGGGCCACGTCTTGCCGCCCAGCGTCATCGCTGCGCCCTCATCCGGGCGATAGACGCCAGAGATAATTTTGATCAACGTCGACTTCCCGCAACCGTTCTGCCCGGCCAGGCAGTGCACTTCCCCGGGCATAAAGTCGAGGCTGATATCATTGAGCGCGCGGTTGGCGTGGAAGGTTTTGCTGACGTGTCGAAGGGAAAGGAAAGGTTCCATAGCATCCCCTGGCTGGTTAAGCCGGGGCGGCAGGCGCCCCGGAAGGTGGATTAGTAGAGCGAATCAATATTGTCTTTATTCACCAACAGCACTTTATGGAAGCGGATAATATGCTTGTCGCTATCGACATCCGCTTTACCGAGTTCTTTCAGTTCGAAGCCCGGCTCAATGGTTTTGCCGTTCAGCAGGGTGCTGGCGACCGCCGCGAGGGCATAGCCGGCTGTCGCCGGATCGTAGGTGATCCCTTCAGTAATATCGCCGCTCTTAATAAGAGAAGCCGCCTGCGATGGGATCATCATCCCGTAGACCGCGACTTTGTTTTTCGCACGCTTCTCTTTCACCGCGCGCCCCGCGCCAATTGGGCCATTCGAACCAAAAGAGACCACCGCTTTCAGATCCGGGTAAGTTTTCATTAGATCAAGCGTGGTACGGCGGGAATCATCAACACTTTCCGCCACCGGCATTCGGCGGGTGACTTCATGCATGTCCGGGTAATGTTCTTTTTGGTATTTCACCAGCAGATCTGCCCACAGGTTGTGCTGCGGTACCGTAAGGCTACCCACATAGATAACGTAGCCGCCTTTGCCACCCATCCGCTTGGCCATATGCTCCACGTATTCAGCGGCGAACTTCTCGTTATCGATGATCTCCACATCCCAGTTGGCGCTCGGCTGCCCGGGCGATTCGTTGGTCAGCACGACGATGCCGGCGTCACGGGCTTTTTTGAATACCGGCTCCAGCACGTTGGCATCGTTAGGCACGATAGTGATGGCATCCACTTTACGTGCAATCAGGTCCTCAATAATTTTCACCTGCTGCGGCGCATCGGTGCTGGACGGCCCTACCTGGGAGGCGTTGAGGTTAAACTCTTTCCCGGCCTGGACGACCCCTTCACCCATCCGGTTAAACCATGGCATGCCATCCACTTTTGAAATATTGACTACGGTTTTTTCCGCCGCATATACCGGCGCGGAAATAAGCGCAGCCCCCAACAGCAATGATGAAAAAATATTAACGACCAGACGTTTATGCATAATAATTAGCCTCAATACGTTGTAGTCAGACAGGGGTATGACGCAAAGCGGAAAAGAGATATAAATTGTAATAATGTTAATAATTTAGAAGAGAATAAACACAAGCCGTAACAGCAGACAGGTAATATCCAGCTATAAATATGGATAATAATACTATAATCCTGTGACGTGAGCTTTTTCACAAAAAACATGCAACATAGTTTGTTGTTCCAGAATAATGATCGGGTCGCAGAGAAAATATATTTTTCCCGCTTCGTCATTTACCGAAAAACAAACACATAAATAACATCAGGAAAAGTATGTGATTTTTGATTGCGCCTCCAGCCCCTTCCGTGGCAGGATACTCCCTATGAACAGAAACGCGATCGTTACCTATCCCCGTCGTTGGTGGCTGCCTGCATAACAGGCGGCACGATACACGTTTCCATTTTCAAAGCCGCCGGAAGGCGGCTTTGGTGTTTTCAGGACGTCTTTCGGCTGAACAGTCTGATAAGGAGTCCCTGATGAACCATTCGCAAACCATCCTCACTGGCGACCGGCCGACCGGCCAGCTGCATCTTGGCCACTACGTCGGCTCGCTGCGCCAGCGCGTCGCGCTGCAGCACGACCACCAGCAGTTTATCCTGATCGCCGACCTACAAGGGCTCACCGATAACGGCAGCAACCCGCAAAAAATCAGCCACCATATCCTCGAAGTCATGGCCGATTATCTGGCCGTCGGCATCGACCCCAGGCTCACCACTATTTGCCTGCAGTCCGCTCTGCCCGCGCTGGCGGAGCTCAGCGCGCTGTATATGAATATCGTCACCGTCGCCCGCGTGGAACGTAATCCGACAGTCAAAAATGAGATTGCCCAAAAGGGATTCGCCCGTTCGCTGCCAGTGGGCTTTCTTGCCTATCCGATTAGCCAGGCGGCCGATATCACCGCCTTCAAGGCCGAGCTGGTGCCGGTGGGTGACGATCAGCTACCGATGATTGAGCAGACCAACGAGATCGTCCACAAGATGAATAGCCTCACCGGCGAGCCGGTGCTGCGCCACTGCAAGGCGCTACTCAGCGAAGTGAGCCGCCTGCCGGGCGTCGACGGTAATGCCAAAATGTCGAAATCGCTGGGCAATACGCTGACGTTATCGGCCAGTGAAGAGGAGATCCACCGCGCGGTCAGCGCGATGTATACCGACCCGACGCACCTGAGAGTCAGCGATCCGGGACATGTCGACGGCAACGTGGTGTTCACCTATCTCGACGCTTTCCATAGCGATAAGGCGCTGGTGGCAGAGATGAAAGCCCACTATCAGCGCGGCGGGCTGGGCGATCGCCAGTGTAAGAATGAACTGGAAACCTGCCTGCAGGCGCTACTGGCGCCGATCCGCGAACGCCGGGCTACCTATATTCAGGATAAAGGGATGCTGCTTGAGCTGCTGCGCCAGGGCAGCGAACGTGCCCACCAGCTCACGCAGCAGACGCTACATGAGGTGAAGCGCGGGCTGGGGCTGCCGGTGCTGTTCTGAGTTTCAGAGCCCTTCCCCGGTCGCGCTACGCTTACCGGGGCTACGGTTTTATCCCCCGCCTTTGTGCATCTTCACGCAGTTGCGCCCCTCGCGCTTGGCGGCATACAGCGCGTTATCGGCGTCGCGCAGCAGCAGATTGTAATCGGGGTGACCGGTGTGGGCGGCAAAGCCAATGCTGGCGGTGATGGGGATCTGCGTGTCGCCGCCAACGTTAAACGCCAGCTGGCCAATCTTTTTGCGCAGACGTTCAAGGAGAGGGAAAGCCTCTGCCGCGCGGGTCTCCACCAGCACCAGCAGAAACTCCTCGCCGCCGTAGCGGAAGAGATAGTCGCTGGAGCGAATATTATCGCTGAGCAGATCGGCTACGTGCTTAATGGCGCGGTCGCCGACCATATGGCCCCATTTGTCATTGATCTCTTTAAAGAAATCAATATCGATAATCGCTACCGTCAGCGGCAGGTCATACTCAATCGCCAGGGTGACTTCATGCTTGAGCACCACAGGCAGATAGCGACGGTTAAGCAGGCTGGTTAGCGCGTCTTTGCCATTTTGCATCTGCGACAGACTACTGAATAACACTCCCAGCTGGCTGCTGATGTGCTGGCAATGGATATGGATCTTTTGCAGCAGGCTCTGAGTATTTTTATAACCAGCATCCTGTTCCGCGGTACGCCATTCGGTAATCAACGCATCCACCTGACCGATCAACTCAGTAATCTCCCCCATCTGCGGATTGTGGTTAAAATAGCGAACGCATTTATGGCGAAACCACAAACCAAATTCGGATTCAGATAATAACGTTGCGTTAAGGTCCGTCCTGTTCTCGCTGACGATATTAAAAATCGCACTATTTTCCCAACCCGAAAGCGATGCCTGCTGCTTGCCATACTCCATCGGGACGTTATCCATCAGGCTGTACAGACGAAAAGCTTCTTCATTTTTGGTAGCCCGATAATGCGACAGCGTATAGGCGTGACACATCATCTCCACCGCCATATTCATCGCCATGATCGCGTAATGGATAGCCGCTATCCCGGTGTCCCGCGCGACCTGGCTGTCACGAATCGCCTCCACCAGCCCGGATTTTATCTGCCGCGCGCCGCGCAGCACCGCCTCTGCCGGGATGCCAATCCGCGAATGAATGCTGCCGATCTGATACTGGCGCTCCGCAAGAGCCTGAAGATCCTCTTTTTCACAGGTCAGGATCTGCTGTACCCATCCCGCCAGAGAGCGGCTCAGACGTTCCTCAACCAGCTCATAAGAGAGGTGCCTGGCGATATCCGGATCCTGAAAAATAAAATCGTAAAAGCGGGTCGCTAACATCGACGATCGCTCATCGGCCATTTTTTTAAGCAATGCACGGACGTCCGGCGTCAGGCTGTCATACAGCGGTAGCCATTCCTTAAAAATCACGGCGATATATTTTTGGCTTTCTTCATTCATGAAATTAAAGCACTCGTCGGATGTTTCTTAATGCCAGGAGCGGAATCATATCGTAGTTACCGGGGGGCAACCAGATAACAAAACAGGCGCCCTGTTTTCGCGGTTTTATCCTGACGGTGGGTATTTCTGTTAACACACCGACAAGACCATGCACTTCGTATGGACAACATCGCCACGAATGTTACTATCGCGATGACGGTAGCTCTCACTATGCGTGTTTCATTAAGGCCAGGATCGCTGATGATGACCACATAAGTAGCACAGCGATCGGCTGCGCATCGACGCGGCAGAGCGCGGCGTCAGCGGCCTTTATCCCCACCTTTTCGTCCCTCGCAAGGAGGACGCTCCGCTCGGCGGAGGAAACACGCGCACCACTCAGCAAAGGGAATCAAGCGAGTCGCGTATGGACAAAATAAAGAAACGTTGGGCAGGGTATCTTGTCGGCTTACTGGTGATGCTCGCCGCCGCCGCATGGTGGCTGCTGCGCCCGCCAGGTCTCCCGGACGGTTTTGCCAGTAGCAACGGC
This sequence comes from Klebsiella sp. D5A, assembly GCF_001620885.1. Classification (NCBI taxonomy): domain Bacteria; kingdom Pseudomonadati; phylum Pseudomonadota; class Gammaproteobacteria; order Enterobacterales; family Enterobacteriaceae; genus Klebsiella; species Klebsiella sp. D5A. The sequence continues at coordinate 357,943 of NZ_LOAR01000006.1, forward strand.
CGAATCGAAGCCACCGAAGTCGATATTGCCAGTAAAATCGCCGGGCGTATCGACACGATTTTGGTCAAAGAGGGCCAGTTTGTGCGTCAGGGAGAAGTCCTCGCGAGGATGGATACCCGCGTACTGAACGAGCAGCGTCTTGAAGCCGCCGCACAAATCAAGGAGGCGGAAAGCGCGGTGCTCGCCGCCAGAGCCTTGCTCGATCAGCGGCAGAGTGAAATGCGCGCCAGCGAAGCAGTGGTGAAGCAGCGCCAGGCGGAGCTGGATTCCTCGGCGAAACGCCATGTCCGCTCGAATGCCCTGTCGCAGCGCGGCGCCGTCTCCGCCCAGCAGCTGGATGACGACCGCGCGGCAGCAGAGAGTGCCCGCGCGGCGCTGGAATCGGCAAAAGCCCAGGTCTCTGCCGCCCGCGCCGCCATCGAAGCTGCCCGCACCAGCATTATTCAGGCGCAAACCCGCGTCGAAGCCGCCCAGGCGACCGAACGGCGGATCCTTGCCGATATTGACGATAGCGAGCTGAAAGCACCCCGTGATGGCCGCATTCAATATCGCGTCGCTGAGCCAGGCGAAGTCCTGGCCGCCGGTGGCCGGGTGCTGAATATGGTCGATCTCGCCGATGTCTATATGACCTTCTTTCTGCCAACCGAACAGGCTGGCCTGCTGGCGCTCGGCAGCGAAGCGCGCTTGATCCTTGATGCCGCGCCGGATCTGGTGATCCCGGCCAACATCAGCTTTGTCGCCAGCGTCGCCCAGTTCACGCCGAAAACGGTAGAAACCAGCGACGAGCGCCTTAAGCTGATGTTCCGCGTCAAAGCGCGCATCCCGCCGGAGCTGCTGGCGCAGCATCTGGAATATGTCAAAACCGGCCTGCCCGGCATGGCTTACGTGCGGGTGGATAAACAACAACCCTGGCCTGAGGCGCTAACGGTGAGGTTGCCGCAATGAAACTGACGCCGCAGGATACCTCGCCCCCCGTCGCACTGCTGGAAAACGTTGGCCAGCAGTATGGCGCCACCATCGCGCTGCGGGATATCAGCCTGGCGATCCCGGCACGGCGTATGGTTGGTCTGATTGGCCCGGACGGCGTCGGCAAATCGAGCCTGCTCTCGCTGATCGCCGGGGCGCGGGCCATTGAACAGGGTAACGTGATGGTGCTTGGCGGCGATATGCGTGATGTGCATCACCGCCGCGACGTGTGCCCGAAAATCGCGTGGATGCCACAGGGGCTGGGGAAAAACCTCTATCACACCCTCTCGGTGTATGAAAACGTCGACTTCTTCGCCCGCCTGTTCGGCCACGATAAAGCCGAGCGCGAACTGCGCATCAACGAGCTGCTGCAGAGCACCGGGCTGGCGCCGTTTCGCGATCGCCCCGCCGGTAAACTCTCCGGTGGGATGAAGCAAAAGCTCGGCCTGTGCTGCGCGCTGATCCACGACCCGCAGTTGCTGATCCTTGATGAACCGACCACCGGCGTCGACCCGCTTTCCCGGGCGCAGTTCTGGGAGCTTATCGACAGTATTCGCCAGCGCCAGCCGGAGATGAGCGTGCTGGTCGCTACCGCCTACATGGAAGAGGCCGAGCGCTTTGACTGGCTGGTGGCGATGAATGCCGGCGAGGTGCTGGCGACTGGCAGCGCCGCGGAGCTCAAAGCCCAGACCGGCAGCCAGACCCTGGAGCAGGCGTTTATCGCCCTGCTACCTGAAGCACAACGTCAAGCGCATAAGACGGTAGTTATCCCGCCGCGCGACAGCCGCGAGGAAGAGATCGCCATCGAAGCACGCGGCCTGACCATGCGCTTCGGCAACTTTGTTGCCGTCGACCACGTTAACTTTCGCATCGCCCGCGGCGAAATCTTTGGCTTCCTTGGATCTAACGGCTGCGGCAAATCCACCACCATGAAGATGCTCACCGGCCTGCTGCCCGCCAGCGAAGGTGAAGCCTGGCTGTTCGGCCAGCCGGTCGACCCGAAGAATATCGCCACCCGACAGCGGGTGGGCTATATGTCACAGGCCTTCTCGCTTTACAGCGAACTGAGCGTTCGGCAAAACCTCGAGCTGCACGCCCGCCTGTTTCATATCCCGGACGACGAAATAGCCCACCGGGTCGCTGAGATGAGCGAGCGCTTTATGCTGACCGAGGTTAAAGACGCGCTTCCCGCCGATCTGCCGCTGGGGATCCGTCAGCGCCTGTCGTTAGCGGTGGCGGTCATCCACCGCCCGGAGATGCTGATCCTCGATGAGCCGACCTCCGGCGTCGACCCGGTGGCGCGCGATATGTTCTGGCAGCTGATGGTAGACCTGGCGCGCCAGGATCGCGTTACTATATTTATCTCCACCCACTTTATGAATGAGGCGGAACGCTGCGATCGCATCTCGCTGATGCACGCCGGCAAGGTGCTGGCCAGCGATACGCCGCAGGCGCTGGTTGAGCAACGTGGCTCAGCCAGCCTCGAAGAGGCGTTTATCGCCTGGCTGCAGGAAGCGGCGGATGCCGCACAACCGACCGTTTCTGTCTCTACCACGCCCGCACCGCCTGCTGTCGTATCACACCAGCAGAACGCGTCCCCACGCCAGTCATTCAGCCTGCGCCGCCTGTTTAGCTATAGCCGCCGCGAGGCGCTGGAACTACGCCGCGATCCGGTACGATCGACGCTGGCGCTGCTGGGGACGGTGATCCTGATGTTTATCATGGGTTATGGGATCAGCATGGACGTTGAGGATCTGCGCTTTGCCGTACTCGACCGCGACCAAACCCTCAGCAGCCAGGGCTGGTCGCAGAACATCGCTGGCTCACGCTACTTTATCGAGCAGGCGCCACTGCACAGCTATGACGAACTGGACCGCCGGATGCGTGACGGCGAACTGGCGGTGGCAATAGAGATCCCGCCGAACTTTGGTCGCGATATCGCCCGCGGCACACCGGTGCAAATCGGCATCTGGGTGGACGGCGCAATGCCAAATCGCGCGGAAACGGTGCGCGGGTACGTGCAGGCGATGCATCTCGCCTGGCTGCAGGAGATGGCCGCCCGGCAGAGTAGCCCACAGCACGATACCTCGCTCATCTCCATCGAGACCCGCTATCGCTATAATCCGGACGTGAAGAGCCTGCCGGCCATCGTCCCGGCGGTGATCCCGCTGCTGCTGATGATGATCCCGGCGATGCTCAGCGCCCTGAGCGTAGTCCGTGAGAAAGAGCTCGGATCGATTATCAACTTGTACGTGACGCCAACCACCCGCAGTGAATTCCTGCTCGGCAAGCAGCTGCCTTACATCGTACTGGGGATGTTTAACTTCTTCCTGCTGTGCGCGCTGTCGGTCTTTGTCTTTGGCGTCGCGCATAAGGGCAGCTTCCTGACGCTGACCCTGGCGGCGCTGCTGTATGTCACCATCGCCACCGGTCTGGGGCTGCTGATCTCAACCTTTATGAAGAGCCAAATCGCCGCCATCTTCGGTACCGCGATCATTACGCTGATCCCGGCAACCCAGTTCTCCGGGATGATCGATCCGGTGGCGTCGCTGGAAGGGCCCGGGCGCTGGATCGGGCAAATTTATCCGACCAGCCACTTCCTGACTATCGCTCGCGGCACCTTCTCCAAGGCGCTGAATCTCAGCGATTTGTGGGGCTCGTTCATTCCGCTATTGATTGCGGTGCCGCTGGTGCTCGGGCTGAGCGTGCTGCTGCTGAAGAAACAGGAGGGATGATGCGCGGATTACGCAATATTTATAATCTTGGCGTCAAAGAGCTGCGCAGCCTGCTCGGCGATAAAGCGATGCTGGCGCTGATCGTGTTTGCGTTTACCGTGTCGGTGTACTCCTCGGCCACGGTGATGCCTGGTTCGCTGCACCTGGCGCCGATCGCGGTTGCTGATATGGATAAATCCCAGCTCTCTTCACGCATTATTAACGCTTTCTACCGTCCCTGGTTTCTCGAGCCGGAGCTGATCACCGCTGATGAGATGGACGCCGGGCTGGATGCCGGGCGCTACACTTTCGCCATCAACATCCCGCCTAACTTCCAGCGCGATGTGCTGGCCGGTCGGCAGCCGGAAATCCAGGTCAATGTCGACGCCACGCGCATGAGCCAGGCCTTTACCGGCAACGGCTATATCCAGAATATTATCAGTGGCGAAGTCAACAGTTTTGTCGCCCGCTATCGGGATAACAGCGTACTGCCGGTAGAGCTGGCGGTAAGGATGCGTTTTAACCCTAACCTTGAGCAGGAGCGCTTTGGCGCGGTGATGGCGATCATCAATAACATCACCATGCTGGCGATCGTCCTCACCGGTTCGGCGCTGATCCGCGAGCGGGAACATGGCACCATAGAGCACTTGTTGGTGATGCCAGTAACGCCGTTTGAAATCATGATGGCCAAGATCTGGTCGATGGGCCTGGTGGTGCTGGTGGTCTCCGGGTTGTCGCTGATACTGATGGTGCAGGGGATTTTGCAGGTGCCCATTGAGGGGTCGATTCCCCTGTTTATGCTGGGGGTGGCGCTCAGCCTGTTCGCCACGACCTCAATCGGCATTTTTATGGGCACCCTCGCCCGCTCGATGCCGCAGCTGGGGCTGCTGATGATTCTGGTGCTGCTGCCGCTACAGATGCTTTCCGGCGGATCCACACCGCGGGAAAGTATGCCGCAGCTGGTACAGGATATTATGTTGACCATGCCGACCACCCACTTCGTCAGTCTGGCGCAGGCGATACTGTACCGTGGCGCCAGCTTTGCCATCGTCTGGCCGCAGTTCTTAACCTTGCTGGCTATCGGCGGGGTGTTCTTTACTATCGCGTTGCTGCGTTTTCGTAAGACTATTGGCGAGATGGCGTAAGGGCTTAAGAAGGGCCGTCGACTTACGGCGGCCCAGGGATTTATTTGTGGCGGTTCATAAAGCGACGTAAACCCCAGGTGAAGGCCATCGCCATACTAAACAGGATAAACAATAAGACAATCCAGCTGATGGAGATACGCAGCAGCGTGCCGGGGGTCATAAACGGCTGCAGGTAGACGGTGAAGGACTGGGCGGGTGATTTCCCCAACAGCTCGTACACGTTATCGGTGAGCCACACCCCGACCCGGCAGAACAGCCAGATAATCGCTGGCCAGCAGAGCAGCACCAGAAAGGTAAAGCGCTCCTGAATGTAAGTGAAGAGCTGGCGCAGTGGCGACCAGTTAAGCAGGATTTTCATTTCTATTCTCATATTGCCAGCCGATAACCTGCATATGTCTCGCAAGGTATTTCGGGCAGCATCCATACAGGCAATCATCCCTCTTTGTATAACAAATTTTCCGCCATATAAACCAGATCAAGTTAACAAAGTGTTAATGATGTAGCTCATTAAGACAAAAACAGGGAAGAAGCATACCGTTTGCCACAATACATCCGGGAGCGAAGTATTCAGTCACGGAAATATTTTTTCTGAATCGTAAGTGCGTTATTTTGCGGGAGGAAGAGGCAGCGCCATTATTTTACCGAGGCACAATAAACTGGCGCTGAAATAGAGAGATAATATTAATCGTAACTACTAATAATTATTTTCCGACTTGCATCATCCGGTAAATTCACCGTCCGCGTGATCACGCCGCGAGCATTCGTCACGCTATTTTGCGAAGCAATAAGATAGGTATTCTTTCCGCAACGCTGCTGAGGTTGTTTATTGACGATATCGGTACTGCAGGTTTCTGAAACCACCCGCCCGGAGAGCGTTAATGTGGCGGTATCAGCAGCAAACAGAGGTAAGCTTAGTCCATAAGCGAAAGCCAGAATCCCAATTAGCGGTTTTTTCATTGACTTTATAACCAGTTAACAGGATGAGAAATAAGCGAGTTGCTTTCTATTTTTCTCCCTCGGGAGAGATGATGCGTTGATTCATCACGCAGGGAAGATAATCCATATAATTAATAAGGACAATTCCAGGATAACCTATTAATGTGATAGGTATTACTGATGTTAACGAACCCGGCGGTCGGGCCGGATGTTTCCCCGGAGGCGGTGCTGCGCACCTTGTCCGGGCTACAGGTCGTGCAGGGCGGGTGCGAATCCGTAG